>NZ_JBFBEA010000009.1:0-331187 GCF_040683495.1 Streptomyces sp. NPDC093544
GACCAGGACCTCGTAGAAGACGGCGCGTTTGAACCACTCGGGATCGCGATCCTTGGCCGGTGTGTCCTCGAACGTATCCGGGACGGGCTCGTTGAGCATCATGCGGGAGACCCTCCGATCCGCTGTGCGGGGCCGACCGCGAGCACATGTGTGGTGCCCGGCTCCAGGCGCACATAGTTGGCGCTGCCCCAGCGGTAGGTCTCGCCGGTGAGCTCGTCGCGCACCGGCACGGAGTCGTCCCTGTCCAGGCCGAGTTGTGGCATGTCCAACGAGACCGTCGCCTCCTGAGCGTGGTGAGGATCCAGATTGGCCACGACCACGACCGTGTCGTCGCCCGTGCGCTTGCTGTATGCGATCAGGGCATCGTTGTCGGTTTGGTGGAAGTGGAGATTCCTGAGCTCGTGCAGGGCCTTGTGGCACCGCCTGATCCGGTTCAGCTCCGTGATCAGCGGCGCGATCGTGCCGCCCTCGCGCTCGGCGGACTCCCAGTCGCGCGGCCGCAGTTGGTACTTCTCGGAGTCCAGGTACTCCTCACCGCCCGCCCTGACGGGGGTGTTCTCGCACAGCTCGTATCCGGCGTAGATCCCCCACGCGGGCGAGAGGGTCGCGGCAAGGACGGCACGTACCTCGAAGGCGGCCCGCCCGCCGTGCTGGAGGTACTCCGGCAGGATGTCCGGCGTGTTCACGAAGAAGTTGGGGCGCATGAACGCGGCTGTCTCACCGGCGAGTTCGGAGAGATAGTCGGTCAGCTCCTGCTTGGTGTTGCGCCAGGTGAAGTAGGTGTACGACTGCTGGAAACCGACCGTCGCGAGCCTCTGCATGACCGCGGGGCGGGTGAACGCCTCTGCCAGGAAGATCACGTCCGGGTCGGTGCGGTTGATCTTCGCGATGACCCGCTCCCAGAACACCACTGGTTTCGTGTGCGGGTTGTCGACGCGGAAGATCCGTACGCCATGGTCCATCCAGAAACGGAGCAGCCGCACGGTCTCGGCGATCAGCCCCGGCATATCCTTGTCGAAGGCGATCGGGTAGATGTCCTGGTACTTCTTCGGCGGGTTCTCGGCGTACGCGATCGTGCCGTCCGGGCGGTGGTGGAACCAGTCCGGATGCTTCTCCACCCAAGGGTGGTCGGGGGAGCACTGGAGCGCGAAGTCCAGAGCGATCTCGAGACGCAGGTCCGCTGCTCGGCGTACGAACGCGTCGAAGTCGTCGATCGTGCCGAGGTCCGGGTGGACGGCGTCGTGCCCGCCCTCCGGGGAGCCGATCGCCCAGGGCACGCCCACATCCGAACGGCTCGCCGACAGGCTGTTGTTGGGGCCCTTGCGAAACGTCGTGCCGATGGGGTGGATCGGTGGCAGGTAGACGACGTCGAAGCCCATCTCCGCGATGGCGGGCAGGCGCGCGGCGGCCGTCCGGAAATTGCCGTGCGGCTGCTCGCGGGTGCCCTCGGAGCGTGGGAAGAACTCGTACCAGGAGCCGTAGAGTGCCCGCTTCCGTTCGACGAGCAGGGGCAACGGCAGGGAACGGGAGACCCGTTCACGCAGTGGGTGTTCCGCGAGGACGACGTCCGCCTCCGGGGTGAGGGCGGCCGCGAGACGGGCGGTCGGCGGGCCGGACTCGTCGCGCAGGGCGTTCGCGGCGGCGAGTACCACCTCCCGGTCCGCCGGGTCCGGGACTCCGGAGGCGGCCCGCTCGTACAGCTCGGCGCCCTCCTCCAGCATCAGCCCGGAGTCGATGCCGGCCGGGACCTTGATCCCGGCGGCGCGGCGCCAGGCGGTCAGGGGATCGCGCCATGCCTCCACCAGGTAGGTCCAGTGGCCCACCTCTCCCGGCGTGACGTCGGCGCCCCAGCGGTCGGTGCCGGGGGCGAGTTCGCGCATCGGGGTCCATGGCCCGGGGCGGCCGCTCGGGTCGCACAGGACGACATTCGCGGCGACCGCGTCATGGCCCTCGCCGAAGAGGGTCGCCGTGACCTGGAAGGTCTCGCCGCACACCGCCTTCGCCGGCCGCCTGCCGCATTCGACGACCGGGTGGACGTCCACGACCGGGACGCCGACGGCGTGGGCATCCACGTTCTCGAAGACAGGCACAGCTACGGCTGGGACGGAGACGGAGCGGGCATCCACGACAGGCACGGAGGCCGAGCCCGTACCCGCGACAGGCACGGAGGCCGAGCCCGTACCCGTGATCGGTACGGAGGCCGAGCCCGTACCCGTGATCGGTACCGAGGCCGAGCCCGTACCCCTGATCGGCACACTGAACGAGCGGCCTCCCCTGGTCGGGATGTCGAGCGCGCCGACATCCACGGTCGGGATACGGCCGCTGTCCGGATTAACGTCCATGGGTTTCGCCTCCGCCGTCCTCTCGCCCAGCCTGCGGTTCAGATCCGCGTCGGAACGCCCCGACGCCTCGGGGCGCTCAGGGGCACTGGCCCACCGTCCGGCTCGGCGCCCGGCCCTGGGCACCTCGCGCCCTCGCCAGCGACGAAGCGGCACGCAGATAGTGCTCGGCGGCATTCGCGGCCTCGCGCGCGCAACGCTTGCCCATCAACACGCACAGCGTGTATCCCGTGTTCTCGAAGTTGCCCCGCACCGTGTGGTCGGCGGGGGCCGCGAGCAGCAGACGTTCCCAGGCCCGGTACCGCTCAAGATGCCTGGCGACCTCGGCTTTGGCAGGCAGCAGCATCACGCTGGTCACCTTCCCACTCTCTCGAACGCGTCACGGCTCGCCCGGATGGCGAGTGAGGGCCGTGCACGCAGGGGCACCGATCCGTTACGGAGATCAACACCCTCACCCATGGTGCCTGTGTGGACACCGAGCGTCTTGTTGGCTCTTCAACAACATTGAGGTCGGTCTCGTGTTGCACGAATGGAGCAGTACTCCCACTCTGAGACTGACTCAGAAGCGATCAGCGCTCACGCTACGTGTTCGGGGCTCAGCCCGCGGGGGCGAGGAGGAGCGGGAGCTTCGCCGGTGAGGAGCCAACGAAAATGAAAGCTGCAGTGCCCAGCTACTACCACCTCGACGTGGAGGTCAGCCCGGAACGGGTAGGACAGGTCAGGCGCATTCTGGCCGCTCACCTCCGGTACTGGAACCTGGAGAATCTCGTCGAGTCCGTCTGTCACTGTGCCGAAGCACTGCTCCATACGATCGAGGAGCACGCGGCGGACAAGAACACGACCATCGAGATGTGGTGGAACGGTCAGCACCTCATCACGGCCGTGTCGGACAACGACCAGGACATCCGTCCGCACAACACACCACAAGGCTGCCTCGCGCAGATCGCCGCTCTGAGCGACGGCTGGGGCTGCTGCGCCACAGGAGCCGGTGGCAAGATCATCTGGTTCTCGTGGCGGGCCCGGGCCGCCGAACACGCCCCGCTCATGCCGCCCGCACCCGCGCCCAGCCTGCGGGAGGCGCGCGGGATGCCTCGCGCACTGCCCGTGCCGGCGCTCATTGGATCCCGTGACAACCCCGGAGTTGTGCTCGTCGGCTCCCATGACGAGATCGAGCCCGTGGTCGCCATCCAATGAACCGTGACGACAGCGAGTCCGTGGTCGCCATCCAGTGATCCAGTGATCCAGTGATCCAGTGATCCAGTCCTTCAGTGATCCCGTGAAGGCGCGGAGGTCGTGATCGCCGTACGGTGATCACGTGCGCATCCGAACTGGGCGCCCCTATCCACTGGGCGCGGTATTCGACGGCGAAGGAACCAACTTCGCCCTGTTCACCGAAGTCGCCGAACGCGTCGATCTCGTACTGATCGACGCGTTCGGCGTTCCTCGTACCGTCACGCTCACCGAGGTCGACGGCTCCGTCTGGCACTGCTACCTGCCGGGAGTCGGGCCGGGGCAGCGCTACGGCTACCGGGTGCACGGACCCTGGGACCCGGCCGCTGGACACCGCTGCAATCCGGCGAAGCTGCTGCTCGACCCGTACGCCAGGGCGGTCGACGGACAGGCGGACAACGACGCCTCGCTCTTCGAGCGCGCGGCCGACGGGCCCGATCCGGCCGACAGCGCCGGGCACACCATGCTCGGCGTCGTGACCGACCCGTTCTTCGACTGGGGCTACGACCGCCCGCCGATGCGCCCTTACGCCGAGACGGTGATCTACGAGGCTCATGTGCGGGGTCTGACCCGCACGCACCCGGAGGTCCCCGCCGAACTGCGCGGCACCTACGCGGGGCTCGCCCACCCGGCGGTCATCGAGCACCTGACCTCGCTCGGAGTCACGGCGGTCGAGCTGATGCCGGTGCACCAGTTCGTCCAGGACGGCTTCCTGCGTGACCGTGGGCTGTCCAATTACTGGGGCTACAACACGATCGGCTTCTTCGCCCCGCACAACGCCTACGCGGCGCACAGCACGCGCGGGGAGCAGGTCAGCGAGTTCAAGTCGATGGTGAAGGCGCTGCACGCGGCCGGCCTCGAAGTGATCCTCGACGTCGTCTACAACCACACCGCCGAGGGCAACGGATACGGCCCCACGCTCTCCTTCCGCGGCATCGACAACGCCTCCTACTACCGCCTGGTGGAAGGCGACCAGGCGCACTACTACGACACAACCGGTACCGGGAACAGCCTGCTGATGCGGCACCCGAACGTGCTCCAGCTGATCATGGACTCGCTGCGGTACTGGGTCACCGAGATGCGCGTCGACGGGTTCCGCTTCGATCTGGCGGCCACCCTGGCCCGGCAGTTCCACGAGGTGGACCGGCTCTCCGCGTTCTTCGACCTGATCCAGCAGGATCCGGTGGTCGGCCGGGTCAAACTCATCGCCGAGCCCTGGGACATCGGCGAAGGCGGCTACCAGGTCGGCAACTTCCCACCCCTGTGGTCGGAGTGGAACGGCAAGTACCGAGACTGCGTACGGGACTTCTGGCGCGCCGGCGACCACACGCTCGGCGAGTTCGCCTCCCGGCTGACCGGCTCCTCCGACCTCTACCAGCACGACCGGCGCCGACCCCGCGCCAGCATCAACTTCGTCACCGCGCACGACGGATTCACCCTGCGCGACCTGGTCTCGTACAACGACAAGCACAACGATGCCAACGGCGAGGACAACAAGGACGGCGAGAGCACCAACCGCTCCTGGAACTGTGGCGCCGAAGGCCCCACCGAGGACGAAGGCGTGCTGGAACTGCGCGCCCGCCAGCAGCGCAACCTCCTCGCCACCCTGCTGCTGTCCCAGGGCATCCCGATGCTCGCCCACGGCGATGAACTGGGCCGCACCCAACGGGGCAACAACAACGCCTACTGCCAGGACAACGAAGTCTCCTGGATCGACTGGAAGTTGAGCGAAGAGCAGCGCGAGCTCATGGACTTCACCCGGCGCGCCATCGCGTTGCGCGCCGCCCATCCCGTCCTGCGTCGCCGCCGCTTCTTCCTCGGCGACACCCCGACCCACGAGCATCAGCCGCTGCCCGACCTGGTGTGGCTGCGCCCGGACGCGCGCGAGATGACGGACGAGGACTGGCTGCGCCCCGACGCCCACGCCGTCGCCGTCTTCCTCAACGGCGACGCCATCGCCGAGCCGGACCCGTACGGCGATCCGGTGGTCGACGACTCCTTCCTGCTGCTTCTGAACAGCCACTGGGAGCCGGTGACCTTCCGCCTTCCCGACGCGACCTACGGCGAGCGGTGGAGCGTACGGATCGACACCGCGGATCCGCAGGGGCTGCCGGACGAGTCCGAGCGCAAGGCGGGCACCGAAGTCCGCGTCGAGGCGCGCAGTCTCCTGCTGCTGTCCCGGCCCCACCGTGGCGAAGAGGTGCGGGCGCGGTCCGCACGCTGACGTACTGGACGGGCGCCACGCGTGCCAGAATTGTCCCGTGGAACGGGGGCTCCTCGAACGCGACCACGAACTCGCCCAACTGGCAGCCGCCGCGCGCGAAGCGGCCGACGGCGCCGGCTCCGTTGCGCTCGTCTTCGGAGAAGCCGGGATCGGCAAGTCCAGCCTGGTGAAGGCACTGCCGGAGGTGCTGCCCCCGGGCGCGCGCGTGCTGCTGGGGGAGTGCGACGACCTCACGACTCGACGGCCGCTGGGGCCCTTCCGTGACCTGGTCGGGAGCGTCGGCCCGGAACTCGCGCGGGTGCTCACCGAGGGAGGCGACCGCCATCTGGTGTACGACGCCCTGCGGACGGAGCTGAGAAGAGCGCCGCATCCTGCGGTACTCGTCGTCGAGGACGTGCACTGGGCCGACGAGGCCTCCCTGGACGCCCTGCGCTTTCTCGTCCGCAGGGTGGAGCGGCTCCCCGCCATGCTGGTCCTGACCTACCGGGACGACGAGTTGGGCCGCGAACACCCACTGCGCCATCTGCTCGGCCAGGTGTCCCGGGCGGAGCGCGTGCATCGCCTGCCACTGTCCCGGCTCTCCGCCGGCGCCGTACGCCGGCTGAGCGCGGCAAGTCAGCTGGATCCGGTGCGGGTGTACGAGGTGACGTCGGGCAACCCGTTCTTCGTGGCCGAGGTGGTGGCGGCCGGCGGTACCGGTGGCGTACCACCGACGGTGGTGGACGCCGTACTGGCCCGGCTGCGAGGGCTGGACGACGCCACCCGGGACGCTCTGGAGCAGCTGGCCGTCGTGCCCTCCGCGGTGGAACGTCCGCTGGTGAAGGCCCTGTTGACGGACGACGTGGCCGAGCTGGCGGCGGCCGAGCAGCGCGGGCTGATGGTCGTCACCCCCGAACGGGCAGACTTTCGGCACGAGTTGATCCGCCGCGCCATCGCCGACTCGCTGCCGGCCGCACGGCGGATCGAACTGAACCGGAGCGTACTCGCCGCGCTCGTCGCCGTACCGGGCTCCGACGCCTCCCGGATAGTCCATCACGCGGCGGAGGCGGGCGACCTGGAAGCGATCGCCCGGCACGGCCCCGGCGCCGCACAGGACGCGTCCCGCGCGGGCGCCCACCGCGAAGCCGCCGCTCATCTCAGGCTCGTACTCCGTCACCGTGAGCGGCTCACCCCGACCGAGCTGGCCGGACTCCTTGAGCAGTACGCGGTGGAGAGCTACACCATCGCGGACTCCGTGGCCGCCGTCGACGCGGAGCGGGAGGCGGTCGCGCTGCGCCGGTCCCTGGGAGACGCGCGGGCGCTCGGCGCGGACCTGCGGTGGCTGTCACGGATCCACTGGTGGGCCGGTGACGCCGAGGAGGCGCGGACGGCGGCGAGGGAAGCCATCGCCGTACTGGAAGGGGCGGGCGACGACCGGCTGCTCGCACTCGCACTGAGCAACACCTCTCAGCTGCACATGCTCTCCGACCGGCACGCACAGGCGATCGCGTTCGGCGAGCGGGCCATCGACCTGGCCCGTCGGGAGGGCGACGCGGAGATCCTCGCGCACGCCCTGAACAACGTCGGCTCGGCCCGCTGGCGGGCCGGCGACCCCTTGGGACGGGCGCAGGTCGAGGAGAGCCTGAAGGTGGCCCTCGGGGCGGACGAGGTCGAACACGCCTGCCGGGCCTACGCCAACATCATCTGGAGCCTGCTGGAAAACCTGGAGTACGCCGAGGCCGACCGCTTCCTGGCCCCGGCCATGGAACTGGCCGACCGGGCGGAACACCTGGGCTTCCTCAGCTATCTCAACGTCGAGATGGCCCTGCGCCGGCTCGCCGCCGGTGCCTGGGACGACGCCGAGAAATACGCAGAGGTCGGCGCGCACGACTTCGTGCCCGCCCGCTGCCCCGCGCTGACCGTACTGGGCCGGGTACGGGTGCGTCGCGGCAGGAGCGGCGGCGACGAACTGCTCACGCAGGCCTGGGAGATCGCGGTGCGCAGCAGCGAGCTCCAGCGCACCGGACCGGTCGCCGCGGCCCGGGCGGAGTCGGCGTGGCTGCGCGGCGATCGCCCCGCGGTGACAGCCGCCGCGGACACCACGTTCTCGGAGGCCTGTCGGCTGGACGCCGCGGCGCACCGGGCGGAGCTCGGCTACTGGCTCGCCAAGGCCGGGCAGTCGGTTCCCGCGGACAGCTCGGAGCATCCGTACGCGCTCCAGACCGCGGGGCACTGGCGCGAGGCAGCACTGGCCTGGCAGACGGCCGGATGCCCCTACGAGCATGCCGCCGCCCTCGCCGAGAGCCCGGACCCCGACGACAAGCTCAGCGCACTCGCCGAGCTGGACGCGCTGGGCGCGGAGCCGCTCGCCCACCTGATCCGCGGGGAGCTGCGCGCACTCGGCGTCCGACGGATCCCGCGGGGCCCGCACGCGGCGACACGGGAGAATCCCGCAGGTCTCACGGAACGCCAGTTGCAGGTCATGGGGCTGTTGGCGCAGGGGATGACCAATGTCGAGATCGCCGAGCGGCTCGTGGTGTCGGTGCGCACGGTCGACAACCACGTCTCCGCCGTCCTGGACAAGCTCGGCGTCCGCACCCGGCGCCAGGCCACCGCCCGTGCCGTGCAGCTGGGCATGCTGCCCCGGCGGTGAAAGGTAGGTAGCCGCCGGGGGCGAGGTGGGTGGTGGACACGGATATCCGCGTACCGGGAGCCGGACTAGAACAGGCGGATCGGAACCATCAGAGGGAGACTGGAACGGGGACCCGGACAGGGGAACCCGGAACCGCTCCCCGGACACGGGGGACTCACATGTCCATTTCGCCTGCACAAGCAGCAAGTCAGGAACTCGCGGGATTCAAAGGGAAGTTGATCGGCCCGAACGACCCCGGGTACGACGAGGCCCGCAGTGTGTACAACGGGATGATCGACAGGCGGCCTGCCCTGTTGGCGCTCTGTACGAGTGCCGACGACGTCTCACAGGTGGTGGGCTTCGCCCGCGACCACGGCCTCCCGCTCGCGGTCCGCGGCGGCGGCCATCACGGAGCGGGCCTGGGCACCTGCGACGAGGGTGTGGTCCTCGATCTCTCCTTGCTCAAGGACGTCGAGGTCGATCCGCAGGCGCGCACGGTGCGGGTCGGCGGCGGCTGTGTCTGGGGCGAGGTCGACCGCGCCACCAACGAGCACGGTCTGGCCACGCCCAGCGGCATCATCTCCACGACGGGCGTCGGAGGCCTCGCTCTCGGCGGCGGTCTCGGGCATCTCACCCGCAAATGCGGACTCACCATCGACAACATCATCGAGGCCGAGCTGGTACTCGCGAGCGGCGAGCTGGTTCGCGCGAGCGCCGACGAGAACACCGACCTGTACTGGGCGATCCGCGGGGGAGGCGGCAACTTCGGAGTCGTCACCTCGTTCCTCCTCCGGCTGCACGAGGTGAACACGGTCGTCGCGGGCCCCACCTTCTGGCCCGTCGAACTCACCGCCGAAGTCCTGCCCGCCTACCGGGACTTCATCTCGCACGCGCCCCGTGAACTGAACGCCTTCTTCCTGATCGGTTCCGTCCCGCCGGCCCCGCCGTTCCCCGAGGAACTCCATCTGCGCAAGGTCTGCGGCGTCGTGTGGTGCTACATCGGAGACGACACGGACGAGGCCGCGCGGCTGATGGCACCGCTCCTGGACGCCCTGCCCCAGCCGCTGCTGCACGGCCCCGCGCCGATGCCGCACCCCGCGATCCAGTCGGCCTTCGACGCGGTCTACCCGCCCGGCGACCAGTGGTACTGGCGTGCGGACTTCGTCAACGAGGTCCCCGGCGAGGCGGTCGACGCGCACGCCAAGTTCGGTGCCGAACTGCCGACGTGGAAGTCGACGATGCACCTGTACCCGATCGACGGCGCCGTCCACGACCACGCCCCGACGGACACCGCGTGGAGCTATCGCGACGCCCGCTGGGCGTCCGTCTACGCCGGTGTGGACCCCGACCCGGCCAACGCCGACCTCATCAAGCGGTGGACGGTCGACTACTTCGACGCCCTGCACCCGTACTCCGCGGGCGGGGCCTACGTGAACATGATGATGGACGAGGGCCAGGAGCGCGTGCGGGCCAGCTATCGCGACAACTACGCACGCCTGGCCCGCATCAAGGCCGACCGCGACCCCGACAACCTGTTCCGGCTCAACCAGAACATCGAACCGGCGTCGGGGTCCTGACCGTCACAGCGTCCTGACGGTCACGGGCGTCCTGACCGTCACAGCTTGCGGGCCACACCGCCGTGGACGTCCGTGGGCTCGGGTGAGGTACCGGGCTCCGGACGCCACAGCGGGCACGACACTATGCCGGGTTCCATCAGTTCGAGGCCCTCGTAGTACGCGCTGACCTGCTCGGGGCTGCGCAGCACGTACGGGACGGCGCCGGTGTCGTCGTAACCCTGCTGGGCCTCCTTGAGCGCGGCGTCGGTGTCGGTGCTGTCGTAGTGCACGAAGTAGCTGCCGGAGGGCAGGGCGGCCTGGAGGCGGCTGACGATCGACTTGGCCTCCTCGTAGTCCTGGACGTGGCCGAGGATGCCCATGAGCATCAGGGCGATCGGCTGGTCGAAGTCCAGGACCTTTCCCGCCGCTTCGATGATCTTCTCCGGCTCGTGCAGGTCGGCGTCGATGTAGTTCGTGACGCCCTCGGTCGTGCTGGTGAGCAGGGCCTGCGCGTGGCGGAGCACCAGGGGGTCGTTGTCCACGTACACGATGCGCGACTCGGGCGCGATGCGCTGGGCGACCTGGTGGGTGTTGTCGTACGAGGGAAGGCCGGTGCCGATGTCGAGGAACTGGCGGATACCGAGTTCGCCCGTCACGAAGGTCACGGTGCGGATCAGGTAGTCGCGGGAGGCACGGGCCATCGTCTCGATGTTCGGGGCGACTTCGCGGTAGGCGTCGCCTGCCTCCCGGTCGACCTCGTAGTTGTCCTTCCCGCCCATCCAGTAGTTCCAGATGCGGGCCGAGTGCGGCACCGTGGTGTCGATCTTGGACAAAGCCTCTTGGTCGGGGGTGGGCCGGCCGTCTGTCATGGGATATCTCCTACCGTTACCGTGCGTCACGCGGTCTGTCGCTAACCTATCGTCAACGTCTGTGTGCAGCGCCTGAGTTGAGGGCAAGGCGGAGCGGGGCCGTGGATCGGCCGGCTCACGTCTCCCGCGTCGAAGGTCACGACGGGGGCGTGCTCGGCCAGGGTGCGGAACGCCCGCTCGTACGCGCTGACCGCCTCGGGGTCGTCCGCCGCGCCCGTCACATGGACGAGAGCGCCGTCGCGTTCGGCGACCGCTTCGGCGAAGTCGAGCGCCTGGATCCAGGTCACCCGGGAGCACCCGCGGCGCAGTGGCCCGTAGACGAGCTCGTGGATGATGCCGCCGTCGACGGCCAACCGGCCCGGGGCGGCGAGGAGTTCGCGGTAGGGCCGGATCGGGTCCACGTGGTGGAGGTGCTCGCGCGAGCGCCGGATCAGGAATCCATGGCGGGTGAGCCGGTCGGTCAGGCCGCTGCAGCCGATGCCGTCCGGTCCCTCGACGACCAGCGTCCGGCACTGGGTGAGGGCCTGGTGGAGGAGCATCCCCGCACCCACTCCCTCCACAGGACGACCGACTTCCTCAGTGTGGAGGGGACAACCCGCACGGCGGGAGGGTGCGTGCGGGTTGTCCGGTTGTGCAGCCGTAGTGGCGGGGCCCGCGGGTGACGCGGTGCCGGCCCCCGGCAAAGGGGTGGCGGGCCTCAGGCGATCAGGAAGTCCGCCTGGCCCGACTTGGCGCCCTGGAGGAACGAGACCATCTCGTCCCGGGAGTAGACCAGCGCGGGACCCTCCGGATCCCTGGACTGACGGAAGGCGACACTGCCGTCGGGCAGCCGCTTCGCCTCGACGCAACTGCCGCCGTTGGTACCGCTCCAGGGCTTCTGCCAGCCCTCGGTGCCCAGGTCGACGGCCGGCATGCCGCTGTGGATGGGGCCCATGCGTTCCATGGATCACAACTCCTTACGCAGTTCAGCCAGGATGGTCCTGGTTCGTGCGACCGGCTCCGCCTGCACGGACATCCGGTCCAGTACTTCGAGATAGCTGACGACATCGTCGGGACGGTCGACATAGACCGCGCCGGCGAGGCTCTCGGTGTAGATGACGTCGGGCAGTTCGGAGAAGCCGAAGCGGAAGTGGTGGAAAGGACCGAACGCGCCGGGGTGTGCCCCCACCTCGAAGCGCATGATCTGGATCCTGACCTTCGGCATGTCCAGGGCCTCCTGGAGCCGGTCGATCTGAGCCCGCATCACCTCGGCCCCGCCCACGGGACGGCGCAGCACCGACTCTTCGAGGACGGCCCAGATCGCGGGCGCTTCCGGCTTGGCGAGCAGATCCTGACGCTTGACGCGCAGATCGACGCGGCGGGCGATCTCCTCCTTCGACTCGTTGGGGAAGCCGACTCTCATGAGCGCGGTGACGTAGTCGTACGTCTGCAACAGGCCCGGAACGTAGTGGGGTTCGTAGAGACGGATGACGCTGGCTTCGCTCTCCAGGCTCACGTAGGCGCTGAACCACTCGGGCAGCACGTCGCGGTACTTGTACCACCACCCGGGCTGGTTGGCCTCCCTGGCCATGGTGAGGAAGTCGTCGATCTCCGTGGCCGGAACGCCGTAGGTGTGCAGCAACTCCCTTACGTACGGGATGCGGAGCCCGACCTCGGCCTTCTCCATCCTGCGGACGGTGAGGGGTGTGACCTCGATGGCGCGGGCCGCGTCCTCGAACGACACCCCGGCCGTTTCGCGCAGTTGCCTCAGCCGTTTGCCGAGAACCATCCGCAGGACGGTGGGTGCACTGCCGCCGGAGCGGTTCTCGCTCACGCGCCACCTCCCTGAACGGCAATCACAGCGTGCAGTGTGCCACGCGGTCGATGACAGAGACAGAGCGATGCGGTTCGTTCTGAAATTATCAGAACGTCGGTTGCATGTTGAGTGTGTCGGCCATCATAGTGATCGAGTGACCTGTCGCACCGTCAGCGGTGCGGAAGGTCAACTGTGTTGGGCCGTACGGGAATTGGTGCATCGGGGGCACGTACGGCTGGACGCAGCTGCACGCGACCGTGATGCGACACCGGGATGGCCACCGTGACCGACGGACAATCGAGGAACCCGGGCAGGGCACCCGCGGGGGCCAACAAGGCGTTGGCGGTGGCCCTCAAGGACGCTGCCTGCTCCTACGCCTCACTCGCCCTCCGGGTCAATGAACTGGGCCGCCGTCAGGGCGCCGACTCCCACTACGACAAGGCATCGGTCACCCGCTGGCTCCAGGGCCAGCAACCACGGGGCACCACACCCGAGTTGATCGCAGCCGTGCTGTCCGAGCGGCTCGGCCGCGCCGTGTCACCCGCGGACCTCGGCTTCCTCCCCGACCAGCAGCGCCCGGTCGCGGGCCGGGCGCTCCTCTACGGCGAAGACGTGGCAGAAACCCTTCACACCCTGGCCGAGCTGGGGTCCACCGACATCTCCCGCCGCAGCCTTCTCGGCTCGGTCCCCTTCGTCGCCGCCGCACTGGCGAACCCCCAACGCGAATGGCTGCTCTGGCTGTTGGAGAACCAGGGCGAGGGCAGGCCGAACCTGGCGGCGAGCGGCGGACCGGTCGAGCAGGTCCACGCGATGATCGCCATGTTCGACCAGATGGACAACCAGTACGGCGGCGGCGGAGTGCGCACCAGCATCGTCCACTACCTCTCCACCGAGGTCGTCCCGATGCTGCAGCGACGCGGTACGCCGCCGCATGTGCAGCGCTCGTTGTACGCCGCCGCCGCGCGCCTCGCCGCGATGGCCGGCTGGAGCTCGTACGACGCGGGGGAGTACGGCCTCGCCCAGCGCTACATGACCCAGGGTCTACGCCTGTGCGCCGAGGGCCGCGACCGGGTCCTTGGCGGTCAGATCCTGGCCGGGCTCTCCCATCTGGCCACCAGCCTCGGGCGCCCCGACGAGGGAGTGGCGCTGGCCCGGGCCGGTATCGCCACCGCGAAGGACGCGGGCAGCCCGCTCGGTCTGATGCGCCTGTACGCCATGTCGGCGCGCGGACACGCTGCCCAGGACCGCTCGGGCGAGGCCACCGAGGCCCTGCACCTGGCGGAGCGGCAACTGGACGCCAGCCGGGGTGCCGGACAGGAATCCGTCTGGGTGCGCTACCTCGACCACCACTACCTCCAGGCCGAGTCCGCGCTCTGCTTCCGTGACCTCGGGCTTGCCGCGCAGGCGGAGCGCACCGCGGGCGAGTCGCTGAGCGCCAACGCCGACCGGCGCAGGCGCCAGGCCATCAGCCGCTCCGTACTGGCGACCGCCCATCTCCAGCAGGGCCGCCTCGATGAGGCCCTCGGCACCGCCACGGCCGCTCTCGACACCCTGAGCACCGTGCACAGCGAACGGTCGATCCAGGCACTGCGCGACTTCCGCGGGCGGCTGGAGTCGCGCCGCCACGAGCCCCTTGTGCAGGAGTTCGAACGCAAGGCCCGTCCGGTGCTGGGGGCGGTGGCATGACGGACCGGCCTCGTGTCTCAGAACCCCTCGGCCTCTTAGCAGCCGTCCTCTTAGTAGCCGTCGGGCGAGGGCGCGTTCTGGGCCCGGTCGACGGGGAGATGTGCTCCGGAGATCCCGCTCGACCAGTCGGACAGCAGGAAGGCCACCACACGGGCGACTTCCTGGGGAGCGACCGGATCCGCGCCCGGGAACTCCGCAGCCAGGAATCCGGCGAACGCCTCGGGGTCCTCCCGTCGCATACGGTCCCAGCGCCTGCCCGGGATGAGCATCGACCCGGGAGAGACGGCGTTCACCCGGATCCTGTCCGGACCCAACTCCCGGGCGAGCGACGCCGCCAGGTGGATCTGCGCGGACTTCGCGACCCCGTACTGGACGGGCGGACCGGGCTTCCAGCCGGAGATCGACGAGATCACCACGACCGAGCCGCCGCCCGCAGACCGCAGATGCGGGAGCGCGGCCCGCACCAGTCGTACCGTATGGCCGACGTTCACCTCCCAGGTCGCCGCCCAGTCCGCGGTCTGTGCCTGCTCGAAGGCGCCCCCGCGAGACCCGCCCGCGCAGGCCACCACCCCATCGAGGCCGCCGAAACGTTTCGCCGAGGCCGCGACAAAGGCCTCGAGGCGCTCCGGCTCGGTGACATCGAGCGGCTCGGTGAACAGGGGAGTGTCCAGCGAGCCGGCCAGCGCCGCCAGGCCGTGCGGGGTGCGCGCGCAGGTCGCCACCTGTGCCCCCTCGGCTGCCAGCAGCCGCACGATCTGCTCCCCGAGTCCCCGGGTGCCACCGGTGACCAGTACGCGCTTGCCGCGCACGCCTGGCCACCCGGTGCCACCGCTCCGGTGCACCTCGGCCTGGCTCCCGCTCACGTCCCTCACGTGATCGAACATACATCCCACACCACTACGGGCCAGCAACCGGACAACCCCTGTTCCCCCTGGTCCCCGCCCTGGTCCGGCGTGTTGGCTGCACGGGCAGCCACCGAGACCGTCCCCCACCGTGCAGCACTCGAAGGAGGATCGATGACGGCATCCAGGGCGCATCGCCGCGGGCCGTCGGCCTCACTGACACGTGACGTCCACTCGGCTGATGGCCACGACCCGGCGGGGCAGATCCGGCCCTCTGGGGCCGCCGTGACTCCGGTGACTCCGGTGCCCCCGGTGGTCCCTGAGAGCAGGACCCACCTCCTGCGGACGACGGTCCCCGCCCACCCGTCACGCGCGTCAGGCGTGCGGTCCATGGTCGCCGAGTACCTGATTCGCCTGCGGGTACCGCCCGAGTGCGTTGACAACGCTGTCTTGGCGACAGGCGAGCTGTTCGCCAACGCCATCAGACACGGCAGCCGCCCCGGCGCGGGCGACGTGATCACCGTCACCATCGAGTGCACCCGGCGCGACCTGCGTGTGACGGTCGCCGACCGCTCGTCCGCCCTGCCGCGCCCCCGTACGGCGGAGGGAGCCGAGGAGTCGGGACGCGGGCTGGCCATCGTGGCCGCGCTGGCCGACGACTGGGGCATCGCGCCGCCCGAAACCGGCACCACGGGCAAGAGGGTGTGGTTCGCGCTGGCGTTTCAGGAGACGCGATGAAGAGTTCCGCAGGCCACCTTGCGGTCAGTCGTGACGCGCGGCGGGACCGGGTGGAGGCACGCCGGATGGTTCCGGCGCTGGCGACGGCGCTCGCCGGGGAACTGGAGCGCAGGGCCGGCGAGGAGCGTCGCCTGATGCGGCAGGCCAGGGCGAACCCCGCCCCGCAGTGCCGCCGTGCCGTCGACGAGCGCCGCGGAGCAAACGCCGCGGCCCTCAGGACGATCGTCGACCACCATGGCTGGCCGGCCGCCGACCTCGTCGGCGCACCCGCCTCGACGGCAGCCCTCATGATCCTGCTGCATGCCGCGGACCTCGACTTCCAGCTCAGGTGCCGCGATCTGATCGCGCAGGCCGCGGCGGACGGGCGCTGCCCCGCCCTGCACCACGCCTATATCGCCGACCATTGCGCGGTCGAACAGGGGCAGCCGCAGTTCTACGGCACCCGGGTCAACCCCGTGACCTTCCGCCCCTATCCGGTCCGCCGGCCACAGACGCTCGACGAGCGCCGCCACGACGTCGGCCTGGGCCCGCTCGACGAGCAGATGCGGACGTTGCGCGTGGGCGAGTGAGACACCGCGGAACGTGATGTGCGGCACGTACCGAATTGCCGGCGAACCCGCTCGGGAAGGGTTCTGGCTGCGCACGGCTTGATCGCCGATCAAGAAGAGGGAAATCCCTGGCCACGGCATGTCCAGCTCATTTGACACTGCGTCGAGAGCACAGATAGGAAACAGCTCTCTGAGGTGGAGAGGTGCACTGTGCGCGAGCCGAACGTGGTCGGGGACTGGCAGGAGTACGACGAGCATGCCGGTCTGCGCGTCCGCGTCCACGGCGTGGAAAAGGCGGAGCCACCGCGAGGGCGTGACGACGCCGCCGAGGAACTGACCTACTTCCGGTTTCGTGTCACCGTCGAAAATCGCACGAGTGAGCGTTTCGGTATCCATCTCGAAGACGGCCAGATCGATATCCGCGTCGGTGACGACGGCGAGAGCGCGTTCCTCGACTGGCGGAACTCACAGTTCATCGAGGGGTTCGACATCTATCCGCTGCGTCGCGCCACCTCGGTCCTGTACGCCGCGTGCCCCGACGGCCGGCTGTCCCGGGTGGACATCCAGATCCAGCTGAAGGTCGACGAGGAGTGGACCGAGCGATATCTGTGGGCCGGCGGGATCGCCTCCGTCGAGCTTCCCGTGGACGCCGGTGACCGTTCCGACGCGGCCAGGGACAGCCTCGCCTGTCAGGTGAGCAACTTTCTGCGGAAGGAAGCGGGGTCGTGAACCGCGCGTTCCCGCGTCGTGCCGCGCCCGCCTCCGACATGACCCGCGGATCCCGAACCGCATGACCCGCGTGACCCGCCGGGCAGTCCTCAGTCCTCAGTGTTCCGCGGCCGGGTTTCCCTCGACCCACTGTATGAGGAGTTGGCGCACGTAGGGGTTGCCCTCCTGGGCGGCATGCGCCAGCCGTTCGGAGTCCGCCCGCGCCGCCCGCCAGGCCGCCGGCGTGCCCTCCGCGTGTGCGAGGTCCGCGGCGCCGAGTGCGTCGGCCGCGAGGCCGCGCAGTTCCTCGGACAGATCGTCGTCCGCCGCGGCCCGGTGCGCCTCCAGACGAAGAGCCGCCATGTCCTCGGAAGAAGGGGAAGGCAGCGCAAGGGGCTGGGCGTACCCGCTGACGGCGATGACGACACAGAAGGTGGCGGCGTCCTGCCGGCTCTCGCGCTGTCCCTTCGCGATGGCGGGCGCGAGCCATGCCGGGGCTTTCCAGTGCGAGACCGACGTGGCCACGAGGAGGGCGACGGCAAGCACTACGAGGGGAATCCAGCCACCCAGGGAGAAGCCGATGGGGCCGAGTACCAGGAAGCAGACCCCGCTGAGCATCCAGATGCGACGGCGGCCGAGTCTCAGGTGTCGGGGATCCATACGGTTCAGTGTCGCAGGGGCGCCTGTTCCGGAGTGAGGGGGCGGGGGATTTCACCCACGGGTTCCCTGCCCACCAGGTACGTCGGGATCAGGACAGCTTGCGGCCCACCCCGCCGTAGGCGTCGACGGCGATGTCGGTACCCGCGGAACCCCCGGAGTCCGGACGCCACTTGGTGACCGGGACGATGCCGGGCTCCACCACATCGAGCCCGTCGAAGAAGCCGCCGATCTCCTCGACGCTGCGCACGTAGTACGGCACGGCGCCGCTGGAGTTGTACGAGTCCGAGGCCGCGATCATGTTCTCGCTGGTGGCGGTGCCGTCACTGATCACGAGGTAGCTGCCCGGCGGGAGTGCGCCCAGGATCCGGGACACCAGACCGCGCGCCTGGTGGTTGTCGGCGACGTGGCCGAGGGTGTTGAGGATCATCAGCGCGACCGGCTGAGACAGATCGAGCGTGTCCGCGGCGGCTTTGAGGATGGCGTCGGGGTCGTACAAGCCTGCGTCGAGATACGACGTCTGCCCCTCCGGAGTGCTCGTGAGCAGGGCGCGGGCGTGGGTGAGCACCAAGGGGTCGTTGTCGACGTACACGATCCGCGCGTCCGGTGCGAACCGCTGGGCCACCTGATGGGTGTTGTCCGCGGTCGGCAGACCGGTGCCGATGTCCAGGAACTGGCGGATGCCCTCGTCCACTGCCAGATATCGGACCACGCGCCCGAGGAAGTGGCGGCTGGTGCGCGCCACGTCGACCAGCCCGGGGGCTATCTCCTTGATTTGATCGCCGATTTCGCGGTCGACCTCGTAGTTGTCCTTGCCACCGATGAAGTAGTTCCAAAAGCGCGCCGAGTGCGGCTTGGTGGTGTCGATACGAACACGTAACTCGGTGGCGGCAACGATTTGAGGGTCCGGATCCGACACGAGGGCGCCTCCTGCGCAGCGGTGTTCGACGGTCGACCGTCAACCTAGACGAACGGGTGCGCTCCACGCCTCGATTCGACATCCCAACTCTTCGCCGGAATAAGGGCTTTGGCGAAGCAGCGAAGGAGAGACTGCGGCCGCTCGGGGGTGTATGCGATGCGGCAACTCGCGGTCTTCAGGACTTAGGGGAGCAGCTTGTCGAGGGCCGCGGGCCCTTCCGCCGCCAGTTTGCGCTCGGCCCAGGCGAGGTTCTTCGGGGTGATGTCCCGGCCTGCGGCGAGTACCAGGTCCTCGGGGGTCACAGCGCCTCCGGCGCCGGTGTGCAGCAGCGCGTCGGGGGTCGCGATGTCGTCGGACGGCGAGGGCGAATCGGGCTGGCTGATTGACATGATCTCTCCCTGTTCCACCTGATCTCCTCTCACGCTACGGGTATTCCGCGCGCCTCGCGCCCTGCGTGACGCGTCCCGCCCAGGCGCGGATCAGGTGGCCCTCGCCGGAGAGCGGCCCCGTTCGGGCGTACAGCGATGTCGCCCGGCCGCCGCCGAGGCGATGGTGGAGGCACTCGCAACCCCGCGACTGATCGGAGCTTGCTATGCGTATCCGTCTGATGGCCGCCACCGGACTGGCGAGCGTGGCCCTGCTGCTCACCGCAGGCACCGCCGCGGCCGACCCCCACCCGGTCGGTACCGCCGAGGACAGCCCCGGTGTCCTGTCAGGCAACGTCGTTCAGATCCCTGTCGACCTCGACCTCAATGTCTGCGGCAACTCCATCAACGTGGTGGGGCTGCTGAACCCGGCCGACGGGAACGAGTGCCGCTGATCCAAGTGTGCCGCCGGGCAGGATTTCCCTGCCCGGCGGTTCCCCGCCGGTTCAGTCGTCCTCGCCGGTGAGGGGCTCGTCGGACGGCGCGATGATCCGGGCCGTGAGGTCGGGCTCGGTCATCTCCGGGTCGAACGGGAACATGGGGCGCCGGATGCGGCGGTGGCCCAGGCGGACGAGGTCCTGGTCGACACCTCCCGGGGTGAGCGCGAGCTTCCAGCCGACGGACATGTCGAACAGTTCCGGTTCGAGGTAGCCGATCTTGACGATGACGATGTCGGCGCCGCGCGGATCGAGCGCGAGGTCGGTGAAGTCGTGCTCGTGGTGGTACGGCTTGCGGAGCCCGGTCAGGATCACGTGGACGCTGCCGACCCGCAGGACGACCTCGGTCCCGGCGTCCCGGTCCCCGTGCCGCACCGCGTGCACCACCCCGGTCATCGTGACCGGCCCGGCATGCCGGTCGTCCACCTCCGCTCCGGCCGTGACCGTGACCGTCGCACCGACGCCCGCCTTCTCGGCGACCTCGACGGCGTCCGGGCCCGGCATCGAGGCGTAGATGACCACAGGGCCGGTCGGACCCTTGAACTCCGGCCGGGCGAGGACGCGTTGGAGCCCCCAGGTGACATCTCCGGCGCCGCCCGCCGTAGGGTTGTCGCCGGTGTCGCTGATGAAGTACGGCCGGGCGTCGGGGGAGGATGCGAGCGCCTCGTCGAGGCACTCGTCCAGTGACCCGGTCGGCGCGACGAACGCGAACTCGCGCCGCGACTCCCAGAATCCACGGGCCAGCCGCTCCGCGCCCGCGGTGACGGCGGACGCGGACGAGCCGGTGACGACGACCGCGGCCCGGTTGCGCGGCTCGTCCGCCCAGGCGTACCCGACCCAGATCGCGGCGTCCACGACGCCGTCCATCGCCTCCACGTCGTCGACCGCGGCGTACACGCTCCTGGCCGGTTCGATACGCGTCGAGGTCTGCTCGCCGGCCAGCAGGACCGGCACCGGGATCCAGGCCTTGAACGGCCGGGGCGCACCTGTCGTGAGCAGGTTCACGAGATTGCGCGCCGCCCGTTCCTTCGTCTCCAGGTGGTCCTCGTGCGGGGCCATCCGGTAGCAGGTGATCAGGTCGCTCATGTGGGCCAGCTCGCGCGACACATTGCCGTGCAGGTCCATCGAGGTGGACACGATCACCTCGGGCCCGACGGTCGCGCGGACCCGGGCCAGCAGGACGGCCTCGGCGTCGTCGATGCCCTCCACCGTCATGGCGCCGTGGATGTCGTACCAGAGGCCGTCCAGACGCGGCAGGTCCGCGAGCCGCTCGACGAGTTCGTGGCTCAGCTCGGCGAAGGCGGCGGCGGTCACCGTGCCGCCGGGCAGCGCCTTGCCGACGAGCGCGCCGTGCCACTCGGCGGCCTCGCGCAGCGGTGTTCCGGGCGCGAGGAAGGGATAGCGCGTCAGGACGCCCTCGCCGCGCAGCGGATGGAAGGCGGGAGCGTCGGTCCGCGCGGGCGAGAACGTCGACGACTCGATGCCGAGTCCGGCGATGGCGATGACGG
The DNA here is from genome assembly GCF_040683495.1 of Streptomyces sp. NPDC093544. Taxonomy (NCBI): domain Bacteria; kingdom Bacillati; phylum Actinomycetota; class Actinomycetes; order Kitasatosporales; family Streptomycetaceae; genus Streptomyces; species Streptomyces sp. NPDC093544. The sequence continues at coordinate 21,093 of NZ_JBFBEA010000009.1, forward strand.
GACGGACGACGGCACTACGGGATCGCGACATGGCTCCTCCTTGCGACATGGCCTTGGCCGGCGTGTCGGATTGCGCTGGTGTGTCAGGTTGCGGTCACGGCCTGGAGCGCGTGTGCCAGGGCGTGCTGGAGCGCGAACTGCCCGGCGCCGACGAGCCCGGCATCGGCCCCGAGGCTCGCCCGCTCGATCACCAGATGCTTGGTCACCAGCGGATGGCAGCCCTCGTACAACTGACTGCGTACGGCGGCGACGAACGGTTCGAGGGTGGAGACGATGCCCCCGAGGTACACGGCGTCGGGGTTGAAGAAGTTGACGTTCGCGGCCAGCACCATCCCGAGGTAGCGGCCGGCCTGGCGGACGGCGCGGGTCGCCTCCGGGTCGGCGTCGGACGCGAGGCGGACGACGTCCTCGATCGACGTGACGTCGCGTCCCCTCTCGCGCAGGATCCGTACCAGGGCCGCGCCCGAGGCAACGGTCTCCAGGCAGCCGGTGTTGCCGCACGAGCAGGGGATGGCGTGGCCCGCTTCGACCCGTACGTGGGTGATCTCGCCCGCGGCGCCGGTCCCGCCCCGGTACAGCCGCCCGTCGACGATGACACCCGCGCCGATCGCGGAGCCTGTCTTCACCATGATCGACTGACGTCGCCCGGCGGGCTGGACGCTGTGCTCGCCGACGGCCATGCAGTTGGCGTCGTTCTCGATCGCGGCCGGAACGCCGAAGCGGTCCTGAAGCCAGGCCCTCACGGGAAACCGGTTCCAGCCGGGCATGCGGGAGGGCAGTGTCACCACGCCGGAGGCGACGTCGACCGGACCCGGCAAGGAGAGGCCGACACCTCTGAGCAGGTGCCGGCCGTGCTGCTCGGCGAGGGACTCCAGCGTCTCGGCGAGCCCGGGAAGCGCGACCTCGGGCCCGTCCGCCGTCGGGAACGGCACGGTCGAGACATCGGTGATCCCGCCACCGGGGAGTACGACGCCGACGTGGGCGTGTCTGCCGCCGAGCTCGGCCGCGATCGCGAACCCCTCGCTGCCGCCGAGGCGCAGGACCTTGCGCGGGCGGCCCCCGGTGGAGGAACGCGTGCCCTCCTCCGCGACGAGCCCGAGGGCGACGAGCTGGCCGACCGTGAGCGAGATCGTCGATGGCGCGGCGCCGAGGAGTTCGGCGAGCTCGGTGCGGGTGGTCGCCTGCCCGGAGGAGAGCAGTTCGAGGACACGCTCGGCCAGCGACGAGACACCGGTGACGCCCCTGCGGTGCGCCGCGCTCTTGTCAGGCATGGGTTTTTTCAGTCATGGGCGAAATAACTTCCGACGTGGGGTCCGAGGCGATGAGAGTACGTCCAGAAGCGGCCCTTCCACTTTTTTCAGAACAGCAGAAACAGGCTTTTTACAGGAAGGCGTCTGTTTCTTCGACCCATCGGGTCGTTGACTGACTCCCGCCACCCGCCGTTGTTCCCCCTGCGGATCCTGAGGAGAGCCATGCCCCCTGCTCGCACGACACTTGTCGCCGGTGCCGTCGTCTCGGCGGGCGCACTGCTGCTCGCCGGTTGCTCAGGGACGGGCGGCACGTCGTCCGCTTCCCCCGACACCATCAACTACGCGCTGCCCGCGAACTTCACCCCGAACTGGATCCTTCCGATCGGCACCGCGGCGCACCTCAACACCAACAACAGCTCCATCTCCGACAGCCTGTGGGAGCGCCTGGTCGCCTACGACGGTTCGACCGGCAAGATCGCCTGGAACAAGCAGGCGTCCATAGCAACCGCAGCCGATTTCGCGTCCGACGGCAAGAGCGTCAAGATCACGCTAGGCGACCGCACGTGGAGCGACGGCAAGCCGATCACCTCACGCGACGTCGAGTTCTGGTTCAACCTCATCAAGGCGAACAAGGAGGAGTGGGCGGGGTACAACCCCGGCAAGGCGCCGGACAACTGGACCTCGCTCAAGACCGTCGACGACCGGCACTTCACCATCACCTTCGACAAGGCCTACAACTCGCAGTGGATGCTCGCCAACGAGCTGACCGACATCCACCCGCTTCCGCAGCACGCCTGGGACAGGACGAGCGCCACGGCCGCGGTGTCGGACGCCGACCGGACGGCCGCGGGCGCCAAGCAGGTGTGGACCTACCTCAACAACGCCGCGAAGAACATCTCCGGGTACGAGAAGGACTCGCTGTGGAAGACGATCAGCGGCCCCTACTCGGTCAAGTCCTTCTCGACCTCCGGCAAGGTCGTGCTCGCCGCCAACGAGAAGTACGACGGCGGTGAGAAGCCCGGCATCGCGACCGTGAACCTGCTTCCGTTCACGACGGCGGACGCCGAGAAGAACGCGCTGCGCTCCGGGAGCGTCGACTACGGCTACATCGAGGCGACCGACCTCGACCAGAAGGACAGCTTCACCGCGCAGGGCTATTCGGTGAAGCCGTGGTCCGGCTGGGCGATCACGTACATGCCGTACAACTTCAACAACCCTTCCATGGGCGCCGTGTTCAAGCAGCTGTACGCGCGCCAGGCGGTCCAGAAGTCGATCGACCAGGACAGCCTGGCGAAGGTCATCTTCAACGGCACCGCCGTCCCGGGTTACGGCCCGATCCCGCAGGGCCAGTCCTCGGACTTCCTCTCGCCGACGCAGAAGAACAACCCGTACCCGTTCTCGACCTCGGCCGCCAAGTCGCTGCTGACCGGCCACGGTTGGACCGAACAGGACGGCGTCATGGTCTGCACGGACGCCGGCAGTGGTGCCTCGCAGTGCGGCGCCGGGGTCGCCAAGGGCACCAAGTTCCAGATGGAGGTGCTGTCGCAGTCCGGCTCGACGGTCACCGACAACATGATGAGCGCGATCCAGTCCTCGCTGGAGAAGACCGGGATCAAGTTCACCATCAAGACCGCGCCCGTCAACTCGGTGCTGTCCCAGACTCCGCCGTGCACCGCGAGCGAGTCGATCTGCAAGTGGCAGCTCTCGTACTTCGGCACCGCGGGCAGCTGGTACTTCAACGCCTTCCCCACCGGTGACTCGCTCTTCCAGACCAAGGGCGGCTCGAACTTCGGCAACTACTCCAACCCGGAGGTCGACCAGCTCATCTCCGCGTCCACGACGTCGAACGACGCGCAGGCGGTGCAGGACTACAGCGCGGCCGTGGCGAAGGACCTGCCGGTCATCTGGCTGCCGGAGCCCGACTACCAGATCTCGGTCGTCAAGGAAGGCCTCGGCGGCTTCTCGCAGGACTCGCTCGCCAACTTCCACCCGGCCCAGTGGAAGTGGAACAGCTGACCGCATGGACACGCTCCTCTATCTGACCCGGCGCGTCCTCCAGTCCCTCGCGGTGATCCTCATCGTGACGGTGGTGGTCTTCTGCCTCCTGCACGCGCTGCCCGGGGGTCCCGCACGCGGGATCCTCGGCCCGCAGGCCACGGCCCAGCAGATCGCGCAGTTCAACCACGAGCAGGGCCTGGACCGTTCACTCCCCGTGCAGTACGTCTACTACCTGCGCACCCTCCTGCACGGCGACCTCGGCACCTCGTACACCCTGAACGAGGCGGTGTCGCGGCTCATCGAGCAGCGCCTCCCGAAGACCCTCGTCCTGACGGTCCTCTCCGCCCTGGTCGGGCTCGCGCTCGCGATCCCGCTCGGCATGTGGCAGGCCGTCCGGCGCAACAAGCCGGCGGACTACGTCATCACCACGCTGAGCTTCGTCGCGTACGCGACGCCGGTGTACTTCCTCGGCCTCCTGCTGGTCCTCGTGTTCACCCAACTCCTGCCCTGGTTCCCCTCGCAGGCGCCCCAGGGCGACACACTCGGGCAGGTGCTCGCGCAGCCGAACGCGCTCGTCCTGCCGGTCGTCGCGGGAGCCGCCTCCATGGTCGCGGTGTTCAGCCGCTACATGCGCGCCGCGACCCTGGAGAACCTCTCCGAGGACTACGTACGGACCGCGCGAGCCGGTGGCGCACGGCCGCGCGCGATCCTGTGGCGGCATGTGTTCCGCAACTCACTCACGCCCGTCATCGCCATGCTCGGCTACTACATCCCGGTGCTCTTCGGCGGTGCGCTCGTCGTCGAGCAGCTCTTCAACTACCCAGGGATGGGGCTGCTGTTCTGGAGCGCCGCGCAGTCCTCCGACTATCCGGTCCTGCTCGGCTGCGTCCTCGTCATCTCCGTCGCGACCGTCATCGGCACCCTGCTCGCCGACATCGTCCAGCGGATCGTCGATCCCCGAGTGAAGGCGGGCCGGACATGAGCGCCGTACTGACCGTGGAGACCGTCGCCGGTTACAGCCTCTCCGTGCGCCGGTTCACGCGGAACAGACTCGCGGTGGCCGGCCTGGCCGTCGTCGTACTCTTCCTGCTCTTCTGCTTCGTGGGCCCACTGCTCTACTCGACCGACCAGACCCACACGGACCTCACCCAGGTGAATCTCGCACCCGGCGGCGCGCATCTGCTCGGTACCGACGCCGTCGGACACGACGAGCTCGGGCGGCTCATGTTCGGCGGCAAGGTGTCGCTCCTCGTCGGCCTCGCGGCCGGCGTCCTCGCGACTGTCATCGGCACACTCTGGGGAGCGGTCGCCGGGTACGCGGGAGGCTGGATCGACGCGGTCATGATGCGCGTCGTCGACGCGGGAATCGCCATCCCGGCGCTTTTCATCCTCCTGGTGGTCTCCGCCATCACGACCCCGGACACCTGGGGCCTCGTCCTCATCCTCGGGCTGGTGTCCTGGCTCGTGCCGTCACGCCTCATCCGGGCCGAGACGCTCACCCTCAAGGGCCGGGACTATGTGCTGACCCTTCGCGCGATCGGCGGCACGCACGGCCGGGCGATCGCCCGGCACATCCTGCCGAACTCGGTCTCGACGATCGTGGTGGCGGCGACCTTCCAGGTCGCCGACGCCATCCTGCTCGTCGCCTACGTGTCCTACCTGGGCCTGGGCGTCCAGCCACCGGCCACGGACTGGGGCGGGATGCTGTCGGCCGGTCTCACCGCCGCGTACTCCGGACGCTGGTGGCTCATCGTTCCGCCCGGCCTCGCCATCATCGTCGTCGTCTGCGCGTTCAACGCGATCGGCGACGGCCTGCGCGACGCCTTCGACGTTCGGGGGCGCGGATGACCACCGACATCCTGCGGATCGAGAACCTGGGCGTCACGTTCTCGACGGAGACGGGTGACGTACCCGCCGTCCGTGATGTGTCGCTGTACGTCCGACCAGGGGAGACGCTGGCCCTAGTCGGCGAGTCCGGCTCCGGGAAGTCGACGGTCGCACTCGCCGCGATGGGGCTGCTGCCCGGCAGCGCCCGCGCCACGGGCCGTGCCCTGGTCGACGGGACCGACGTCATCGCCGCCGCCGAGGCCGACCTCACCGGCCTCCGTGGCCGTACGGCGTCGATGGTGTTCCAGGAACCGGCGACCGCGCTCGATCCGCTGACCCGGATCGGCGCGCAGATAGCCGAGGTCGTACGCAACCACCGGCGCGTCACTTCCAAGGACGCGGCCCGTGAGGCGGTCGAACTCCTGCGCCGCGTCGGCATCCCGGACCCGGAGACGAGGGCGTCCGCGTTCCCCTTCCAGCTCTCAGGCGGACAGCGGCAGCGCGTGGTCATCGCCATGGCGATCGCGAACGCGCCGAGCCTGCTCATCGCGGACGAGCCGACCACCGCGCTCGACGTCACCGTGCAGGCCGAGATCCTCGACCTGCTGCGCGCACTGGCCGCCGACTCCGGCACGGGGGTTCTGCTGGTCACGCACAACATGGGGGTCGTGGCGGACTTCGCGGACCGCGTCGCCGTGATGCTCCAGGGGGAGGTCGTGGAGACGGGTCCGGTGGAGGAGGTACTGCTGCGCCCCACGCACGAGTACACCAAGCGGCTGCTGGGGGCGGTGCCGCGGCTGACGGTCGCCGAGCCGGGGCCGGTGCGGGAGAGCCCCGTCCACGGCCGGCCCTCCGCCGACCCGGTGGTCGATCTGGAGGACGTGTCCGTGCGGTTCGGGCGCGGACCGCGGGCGGTACGGGCGCTGAGCGACATCTCGCTCACGGTCCGGCCCGGCGAGACCGTCGGCCTCGTCGGTGAGTCCGGCTCGGGCAAGTCGACCGCGGCCCGCGTCGCCCTCGGCCTCATAGCGCCGTCATCCGGTTCGGTCGCACTCTTCGGCGCGGATCTCGGCCGGACCAGGGGGCGGGCCCGCCGCGCCCTGCTGTCAGGCGTCGGTGTGGTCCTCCAGGACCCGGTGGCCTCCCTCGACGCCCGGATGAGTGTGGGGGAGTGCGTCGCCGAGCCGCTGCGTGTCCACCGCCGCGGGATGTCGGCGGCGGAGCGCCGGTCCCGGGTCGGGGACGTACTCGAACGCGTCCGGCTGCCAAGGGACTTGGCGCAGCGCGGCCCGCGCGAGTTGTCGGGCGGCCAGCGTCAGCGGGTGAGTCTCGCCCGTGCACTGGTCCTCGAACCGCGGCTGCTGGTCGCCGACGAGCCGACGAGCGCGCTCGACGTGAGCGTTCAGCAGTCGGTTCTGGAAGTGATTACCGAGCTCCAGGACGAACTGGGTTTCGCCTGCCTGTTCGTGTCCCACGACCTAGCCGTCGTACAGCAGTTCGCGCAGCACGTGGTCGTCATGCGTGCCGGGCGCATCGAGGAGGAGGGCAGTACCGCGACCACGCTCCTGCACCCGAGGACGGACTACACGCGCCGGCTCATCGCCGCCGTGCCCGTGCCCGACCCGGTCCTGCAACGCCGACGGCGCGAGGAACGGCACGCCGTCCAGGGGGTGAAGGCGTGAAGGCCTCCGAAGTCCGCCCGGCGCCCGAGGTGTTCGCCGGTGTCGACATCGGCGGCACGACCACACAGGTCCTGCTCTGTACGGCCGACCTCGACGTGGTCGACTCCACGGAGGTGCCGACACCGGCGAGCGAGGGCGGGCAGGCGATGGTCCGCGCCGCGCTCGACGCACTCGGCGTCCTCCGGGCCCGGGTGCCCGCACAGCTGCTCGGGGTCGGCATCGGCGCCGCCGGCGTCGTCGACAGCCGCGCCGGGCGCATCCTCGTGGCGAGCGACTCCTTCAACTCCTGGGCCGGGTTCGCGGTGACGGCGACCGTGGAGGAGGCGCTCGGTGTTCCGGCCTTCCTCGACAACGACGTGAACGCCTTCCTTCGCGGCGAGACGGCCAAGGGCGCGGTCGTGGGCGAACCGTACGTGCTCGGGATGACGCTCGGCACAGGCGTCGGCGGAGCGCTGTGGCTGAACGGCGAACTGCTCGACGGCCCGCACGGAGCGGCCGGAGAGGTGGGCCACATCCCGGGCTTCGGCGACCTCCCCTGCACCTGCGGTGGCCGCGGCCACCTGGAGACACTCGCCTCGGGACGCGCGATCCGGGCGCGGTACGGCGAGCGGACGGGACGCTTGCTCACCGCAGAAGGTGTCGCGGAGGCGGCGGCTGATGGTGACCCCGACGCGATCGCCGTGTACGAGGCCGCGGGCGCGGGAGTCGCGCGCGCGATCCTGGTCACGGCCGGCCTGGCCGACATCACGACGGTCGTGATCGGCGGCGGTGTCAGCGGGGCGTGGGATGTGCTCCAGCCGTCGATACGGGCCGCACTCGCCGCCGAGCCGCCCGTCAGCGGGCATCCGATCCGGGTCGTGCGGGCCCGGCTGGGCAGCGGAGCCGTCGCGATCGGCGCCGCGTCCCGGGCGCGTACGGAACTCGGCGTGGTCGCGCGGGTGTAACTGTCGTTTGCCGGACGGTGAGTTGACGCCCGGCGTCCATACATTGGTCTGTACATGCCCCTCGTGGCAGGCCAGACTGTGCGCCGAACAAGCACCCCCCACCTAGGAGCAGAACACATGCGCATGCTAGTCCGGCAACGTTGTCACGCGGCTCTGGCCGGTCTCGTCACCCTCACCACAGCCGCGGTCCTGACGGTCTCCGCCACCGCGGCCGCCGCTGCCGCCGACACCTGGACCGAGGTGGGCTCGGATCACGCCGACGCATTGGCCGAGAGCCAGGGCCTGACCTCGGTCGAGGTGCCGGCCGGAAGCCCGAACCGCTACACGGGGGTCGGCACCATCCCCATCGATGTCTACGCCCGCGGCTGGAACCACGTCGGGGACCCGGACGCCTCCTACAACGGCTACTACATCGAGCCGTATCAGGCCGACGGCGGCACCGGCAAGATGTTCCGGGTGCAGGCGCCGGGCGGCGCGTGGTCGGAGTACGTCCACACGCTCAACTCCGGGGAGGCGCTGAACAACTCCTGGGTCGCCATCTCACCGAGTGGCTCGTGGATGGTGAACGGCGAGTACGGCACCATGACCAGATTCCTGGTGTTCCCGACCCCGGGCGTGAACTCGAGCACCTCGCCCTCGGCGAACCTGCCGCAGGCGTCCACCATCACCCTCGACCACGCCGTACGTGACGTACAGGGCTGCGACTTCGTCACCTCGACCCAGCTGCTCTGCTCGTCCGACGACCCGGCGGGCACGCTCTTCGGCTACACCAAGCCGCTCCTCCAGATCGATCTGTCCGCCGAGCCGGGCAGTACCAATGTGACGGGTCACGTCACGGCCCTGCGTCAACTCCCGCTGCGCAGCGGCTGCACGGGCACCTTCGAGGCGGAGGGCATCGACTACGACCGGCGCACCGGAACCCTGCGCGTGATCGTCATTTCGCCCGGCTTCTGCGTCCTGACCGACAGCATGACCTACAAGTTCACCAAGAGCTGAGCGCCGACGCCGGGGGCGTCCGAGGGGGTGCGTGGCATCCGACCGTCTGGATTCAGTCCAGGTCTCGCCCCGCCACCCCCTCGGACACCCCCGGGCGCGGCTACCACGCTCGCCTGCATCACGAGCTCATCGACGACGCCGTCGACGGCCTGATCATCGACTCCCTGGAGCGGCTGCGCACCCTGCCGGCCCAGCGCGGCTACAAACTGCCCAAGCACTTACGGGTAGGACTACAGTCGAAAGGAAAACCCGAGTGATGGGGGCTTCCGGCAGTGGAGCAGGACGAGGCCGTGATCGGCTGTACGGGGGAGCTGCTCATCGGCACGCGTGGAGCCGCCGGCCCCGGCGAGATCCTGGTGCGGGTCAGAGGCGGATCCGAGACCTTCTTCGCGTGGTCGCAGGAGCCCTTGCCGACGGGGTCCACCGTGCTCGTGATCGAGTCCCGGGGCCGCCGTGAGGTCGAGGTCATCAAATGGGATGATCCACTCGAAGCGTTGGGCGGTCCCGCCGGCGCAGTCTGAGGAGGACAAGGATGTTCGGTTACCGCGTGCCCGCCCCTGACGAGGCGATGCTGATCTCGGGGGGCAGGCGCGGACTGGGCGGAGCGCCGTTCCGCGTGGTGACGGGGCACGGCAAGTTCGTGCTCCCCGTCTTCCGCAAGACCCGCTTTCTCACCCTGTCGATGTGCGAGGCCGAGGTCACCGAGACCTGCGTCACCCGGCAGGGCATCTCACTGCACGTCCGCGCCGTGATCGCCTTCAAGGTCGGCAACGACACGGAGAGCATCATCAACGCGGGGCAGCGGTTCCTCTCCGACCAGGAGCAGATGTCGGTGCTGACCGGCCGGATCTTCGCCGGCCACCTGCGCTCGATCATCGGCTCGATGACGGTCGAGGAGATCGTCACCGAGCGGCAGAAACTCGCCGCGGAGGTCCTGGACACCTCGAAGATCGAGATGGCGAAGATCGGCCTGATCGTGGACTCGCTGCAGATCCAGTCGATCGATGACGGCGACACCGGCTATATCGAGGCCATGTCCGCGCCGCACAAGGCGGCCATCCAGCGGCAGGCCCAGATAGCTCAGGCCCAGGCCACTCAGGCCTCGGTGGAGGCGGAGCAGGTCGCCGCCCGTAACCAGGCCGAGTACGCCCGGCAGACCGCGATCGTGCGGGCGGAGTACTCGGCCGAGGTGGACCGCGCTCAGGCGCAGGCCGCGCAGGCCGGACCGCTGGCACAGGCGCACGCGCAGCAGGAAGTGCTCGCCGCGCAGACCGAACTGGCCCAGCGCGCCGCCAAGTTGCGTCAGCAGCAGTTGGTGGCCGAGATCGTGAAGCCCGCCGAGGCCGAGGCCGAACGGATCCGGGTGCTCGCCATCGCGGAGGCGGAGCGCATGAAGATCCAGGCCGCGGCCGCCGCGTCGTACGACCGTGTCGCCCTCGACAGGATGCTGATCGACCAGCTCCCGCTCATCGTGAAGGAAGCCGCGGGCGGCCTCGCCGGCGCCAACGTCAACGTCCTCAACGGCGCGGACGGACTCGGTGAGATCGCCGCGGGCCTGGTCGCCCAGGGCCTGACGATCCTGGACTCCGTGCGCCAGAACCTGAACGGCCAGAACGGCGACGGCAGCGCCGAGAAGGTCAAGGGGCTACTGGAATTGCAGGGGTATTCGGGTACGCCGGGGAAGGACACCGACGAGGGGGAGCGGGAGGACGGTCCCGGTAACCCCCGCTAGGGCGGTTCTGGTGCGAACTCGGGACCGCGCTCCACGGTTGACGCTCGCGTCAGGCGAGCCAGCCGGTCGAGCCGGACCCGGGTGGAAGGGCGCGGGAGCTCGGTACCGAGGCGGCGGAAGGTCTGGGGAGGAGACCCCCGGATGCGGGACCGGCGTTGACGATCCAGTCGAGTTCGCGCTGGATCCTGCTTGCCTCGGTGCGGACCTGTAGCGGTATGTCGCCGCGCTCGGATATCAACTGGGCGTAGATCGGTGCGTCGTGCACGGTTGGCGCTTCTCCTCGGGGTCGGTGCCTCGCCTCTACGGTAAGGCCGCGGCGTCGCCGCGGGACTCATCCTCCCAGTTCGGGCAGAACCGGAAGCACATGGCCAAGGAGTGACATGTTCAGGGCGCGGGTTCGCGCGCCCACCGGTCGAGACCCGTGTCCGCTTGCTGACCGGTGTGCCTGTTCCGTCGACGGAGTTGCCCGAAAGGCTCCTGTGCGAAGGTCCGTTCGATCAGAGGTAGCCTTCGCGGAGGGCATAGGCCACGGCATGTGCGCGGTTGCGCAGGTGCAGTCGGTTGGTCAGCCCGTGCATGACGTTCTTGACCGTGCGTTCGGAGTAGGACAGCTTGCTCGCTATCTCCCCGGTGTCCATTCCCTCGGCCACCAGCCTCAGGACATCGACCTCACGCGGCACCAGGCCGGAGAGCGGGACACCGGAATGGCCGGCCGCGGAGCGCTGGAGTGAACCCACCTGAGTGATGAGGCGTCCCAGGAGATCCGCGGGCAGATCACCGTCGCCCCGAGAGGCCGCGAGCACGGCCTGCACCAGCCGGTGCGCAGTGGCCTCGTGGCGCCAGACGATGGACCCGACTCCGCACTCGATGACATCGAGGAGTTCGGCTTCACGGATCACGCCCACCACGAGGACAGCGCGTACGCCGTCACCGCGTACCGGTCGGCGCAACTGCGAGAGCGTGCTCTCGTCCGGCGTCTCGTTCACCACTACGGCCACCGTGCCGGGACCGGCCTCCACATCGTCGAGGAGATCGATCACCGGCTGCTGCCCCAGCAGACTGCGTACCCCGGCCAGGGAGATCGGGTCCGGCGCCTGGACCACCACGGGTATCCGGCCGGTGGAAACCAACGCACCCGTTTCGGTGGGCCGTTGCGACACGTCTGCGTCAGTGGTCGGTGGTGAGCCGTGCAACCGTTACTCCCAAGTCCGTATGCCGGTGGCCCCCGTGCCGTCAGTGCCCAATGGGCTTGTCCTAGCCTTCTGCGCCCGGTGTGACCGCGCAATCGTGGAGGACCACGAGACGCACCACGAGATCGATCATGAGACGCCCACCGGAGGAGGCATCGATGTGCGAACTCGGACCGCTGCGTGAACGCCGGGAGGCCATGGAGCTGTTGGCGGCCGAGGCGGATCGTGCCCGGGCCGGGTCCGGCCGTCTGGTGCTGCTCAGAGGAGCGACAGGCACTGGCCGCACGGCCCTCCTGGAAGCCGTCGCCGAACAGGCACAGGCGCGCGGCACGCGGGTGCTGCGGGCCCGCTGCTCGCCCGACGACGAGGCCGTCCCTTTCGCCGCGGTGCTCCGGTTGCTGTCCCTCGTGACCGAGTTCACGAGCGCCGAGCCGTGTCCGCAGCAGGGCGAATCGGCGTACGACCGGACGTACGCCGCACAGCTGTGGAACCAGTTGCGCGCGTACGCCGACGGCGAGCCCCTGCTGGTGGCCGTGGACGACGTTCACTTCGCCGACGAGTCCTCGCGCCGCTGGCTCGTCGACGCCGCCCGGCGGATCGACGGAATACCCCTTCTGCTGGTCGTGACCGAGCGCTGTCAGTACGACATCGACCCGCCCTCGGACGGCCTGGCGCACACGCTCTCACCCACCCTCGTACGCACCCACACGCTCGCCCCGCTGAGCGCTGACGCGGCAGCCCAGCTGATCCGTTCGGACGCCGGGGCCGCGAAACCCGAATGGGTGGAGGACTGCGTACGGGCAGGTGCGGGCAGCCCTCTGCTGCTGCGCGCCCTGCTGGACGATCTCCGGGTGAAGAAACCGGCGGGCACCCTGCCCGAAACCGTGCCGCAGACCTGCGCGGCCCTGTATCCGGGCGCCTACCCGGCCGCCGTCTCCTGGTGGCTGGACAGCGCGGGCCCCGCGACGGCCGGTGTCGCCCGCGCGCTCGCGGCGCTCGACGGTGATGTCCTGGACGACGGGCAAGGTGAGGGGACGGGTGCCGAACTGCTCGCCCGGATGGCGGGAGTCGACCCCGCGAGAGTGCCGGGCTGGCTCACCGCGATGACCCACCTGGGGCTGCTGCGCACGGATCCGGACGGACGGGCGCGCTATGCCCACCCCCTGCTGCGGGACGCGGTGGTGAGCGGCTGGCCCAGCGTCCGGCGGCAGGCGGCCCACCGCACGGCGGCCGAGGTGATGCTGCGCCGCGGCGATCACGCCGAAGCGGTGGCAGGACAGCTCCTGCGGACTTCCGTGGTCGGCGTGGGCGCGGAGTGGGCCACGGCCGTGCTCCTGGACGCCGCGACCGTCGCGGTCCGGCACGGCAGAACCGACGACGCCGTGTCCTATCTGCGCCGGACGCTGGAGGAGCCGCTGACGCCCGCCCGCCGGGCCACGGTCCTCATAGAGCTGGGCTCCCTGGAATTCGCGGCCGCCCGCTCCTCGGCCGGGATACCACGGCTCGCCGAGGCGGCACGGCTGCCCGGCATGCCCCAGGACCGGGCGCGGGCGGCGGTCGCTCTGGGTACGGCGCTGGCCCTGCGGGGCGAGGGCCGTGCGGCGGTCGACGCACTCCGCGGTCTGGACGATCAGCTGGCCGACCATCCCGACCTGATCCGTCTGCTGCAGCTCGCCTCGGCACTGCTGTCGGACCACGACCAGGTGATCAGGCAGGAGGCCTACCGGTGGCTGTACGACACCGCGGAACGGTCGCCGCACCTCATCGGAACGGCCGGGCGGGCACTCCTGGTGCGCTATGAGTCGACGGCGGGTCACATTTCCGCGGCCACGGCGATGAAGCGGATCCGCGAGCTACTCGACGAACCCGCCGACCCGTTCGCGGAACCCTTCCTGCTGGGCACGGCCGCCGCCGTCGCGCAGTGGGCCGACGAACCGGACGAGGCCGAAGGACTGGTGGGCCGCGGACTGGCCGGGCAACGCCCGTCACTTCTGCACCCCATGCATCCTGCGCTGCTGAACGTGCGGGCGGACATCGCCGCGGGGCGCGGAGCGTACGCGGATCTGCTGGCCGACCCCGGGGCCTGGCAGGTCACCGAAACCCGCCCTCACCGGTCCGATCCGGCCAACGCGCACGCGCACGCCGTGATCGCCCTGGTCGAGACGGGCCGTACACCGGAGGCGGCTCGCCTCGTGGACAGCTTCGATCTCCGGGAGGCGCGCGACTCCTGGGAACTCAACCGATTCCTTTACGCGCGGGGCGTGTTGCGGTCCGCGTCAGGTGATCAGGCGGGTGCGCTCGCCGACTTCCTGGAGTGTGGGCGCCGGCAGTCGGCGCGCGATGTGGTGAGCCCGGTCGTCACGCCCTGGCGGAGCGCGGCTGCCGACTGCCGTGTCGCGCTCGGGCGTCCGCAGGAGGCCCTCGCCCTGGCCCGGGAGGAAATGCGGCTCGCGCTGGTGTGGAACACCCCGCGGCTGGTGGGCCGGGCGATGCGGGGGCTCGCCACGGCGACCGGGGGCAGGCGAGGTCTGGAACTGGCCGACAGAGCTGTACGCATACTCCGGGACGCCTCCGCACAGACCGAGCTGGTTCCCGCCCTGATCGCACAGGGGCGGCAGCTCTCCGCCGCCGGCGACCGGGCCCGCGCCCGCGCAGCACTGCGGGAGGCCGCCGAGCGCGCGGAACGGCTGGGCGCGGTGCGCATGCGGTCCCTCGCCGAGGAGGCGTTGCCCGAAGCAGGCTCCCGCGGCGGCGCTACGGCGCTCACCGGTTGGGCGGCACTGACCGGTAGCGAACGCCGCATCGCCGCGCTCGCCGCCGACGGCCGGACGAACACCGAGATCGCGGAGCTGCTGCACCTGGCCCGGCGCACCGTCGAGACCCACTTGACCAGCGCCTATCGCAAGCTCGGCATCCGCCGTAGGACGGAACTCCCCGCCGCGATGGGCGAACGGGCGCCCGGCCCGACGCAGGGCGTTTGAGGCCTGGGGTCCACCCTCTGCACGTGCCGCCTCTCAGGTGCGGGGATCTTGGGTTCGCACACGGGAGCCGCACCCTTCACACGGGGTGCACGCCGCTTTGCCGGAGCGCCCGGTCTCACTCCCTCCCGGAAGCCTGACGAGGCGCTGAGAATGAGGCCCAGTGAACGGGCCCCGTCCACCATCCGCAGAGGGGCGGGGCCTGTTCACGTGAGCATGCCCCTCGAATGGGGCCATGTACTTATTGGACGGGTGACTCAGCTCGGACGGCTGACTGAGCTTGGACGGGTGACTCAGCTCTTGTGGGCGCGCAGCGCGGCGAGGGCGCGGTCGGCGTGTGCGCTCATCCGCAGTTCGCTGCGGACCACCTCCAGGACCGTACGGTCCGGCGCGATGACGAAGGTGACCCGCTTCGTGGGCGCCAGGGAGAAGCCGCGCTTCACCCCGAAACGCTCACGGACTGTTCCCTCGGCGTCGGACAGCAGCGGAAAACCGAGCGTGTGGCGACCGGCGAACTCCTGCTGGCGGTCGACCGAATCACCGCTGATCCCGACAGGCCGCGCTCCGGCGGCGGAGAACTCGGCGGCCAGATCACGGAAGTGGCACGCCTCGGCCGTGCAGCCCGCGGTGAGGGCGGCGGGATAGAAGAACAGCACCACCGGTCCCTCGCCGAGCAGCTCCGACAAATGCCGGACCGTACCCGTCTCGTCCGGCAGAGCGAAGTCCTCGACCGTGTCACCCACAACCGCGCTACTCGTCATGACCGTCCCTCTCCACCTTTGGCGACGCCACGTGCCCACAGCACGAGCGGTACTTGCAACGGAAGCCGCGCCAGGGCCGCGGCCTTGAGCGGTGCGGGCTTGTGGCGCCAGTCCACGGCCATCTGGATGTTGGCCGGGAACACCCCGACGAACAAGGTGGCGGTGGCCAGCGCGGCGGCACGCCGTGTACGGGGCAGCGCCACCCCGGCCGCCAGCGCGAGTTCCACGGCACCGCTCGCGTAGGTCCACGCCCGGGGCGACCCGGGCAGAGCACTCGGGATGATCGCGTCGAACTGGCGCGGGGCGATGAAGTGAGCGGCGCCCGCGGTGGCCAACAGGCCGGCGAGCAACAGGGGCGAGCGTTCCGACCGTGGCACGGTTCCTCCTCTGGACCTGTCGCGCGACATTACTGGATGGTAAGTCGGAGGGGGCGAGGGGGGTGCGGCCGCCGTGTGCGGCAGCAGACTCCTGCATGTTTGATGTGGAGTTTGCCGGTGAGTCGTATGAGTAGAACGCATGTGTCGAGCCAGCGAGGATGTGAACCACGATGGCCAAGAACCAGAAGGCAAAGGCCAAGATGGAGCAGGCCAAGGGCAAGGCCGAGGAAGCCGCCGGACGCACGGTCGGCAACGAGCGCATGACCGCCGAAGGCAAGACGGATCAAGCCAAGGGCGACGCCCGCCAGGCCAAGGAGAAGGCGAAGGACGTCTTCCGGCACTGACGACACCTACGCCGCAGGGCCTGCCGCATCATGATGCGGCAGGCCCGCTTCATTGTGCGTTCCTGGGGGCGTGCGGAAGGAGGCCTCCGCGTTCGCGCTCACGCCGTCAGCGCCTGCCGCGGTGTATCTGCCAGGGATGGTGCGGTGGCCACAGCCGCCCGCACCGGGTAGATGGTCTTCGCGGGATCCACCAACGGATCCCCCAGCACGATCCGGCCCGCCGCGTGCAACGCGTCGCACTCGTCGGTGGGCAGCGCGACGTGACAGCCTCCGCGCCCGGCCGCCGAACCGACGGCCTGCCAGTAGCCGTACCGCCGAAGCCCGTTGGCGTGCACCGTGAGGAAGACGGGAGCGCGCTGCTCCATGACGAGACGCAGGACGTCGGCGCCGCCGGGGCTGAGCGGAACGCGGGCGCGGGGGAGGGCTCGGAGCATGGGTCACCGGCCTTCGGTCGGAGCCTGCGGCATGGCGCGGCGGTGGAGAAGGGGCGTCATGTGCGGGCGGCCTTTCGACGGACGGGTTCGATCGCGTACCGCCGGGAGCGGTGACGTTCTCGCTGCTCGGCATTGTTCCCGAGGGCACTGACAATGCGGGCGCGGCCACGCTCCGGAGCGTTGCCTGACTTGTCAGACGCATGCTCAACTTCTCGCGTTCCACACCTCGGTGATGTTCCCGGGTCCCTCACATCCTCGACGTCCCCACTGGCCCCGTAAACGCGCGAATGTCCCCTTGGTTCCGGTCGCCTACCCCAGGAACGCAGCCGTGGTCGCCACGAACCGTTCGGCGTCGTCGAGCCACGGGAAGTGTCCGGCACCCGGCTGAACGACCAGCCTGGCGTTCGGGAACAGCCCCGCGAGTTCGGTCATCGCGGGAGGAGGAGAGTTCAGGTCGACCTCGCCGGCGAGCAGCAGGACCGGCGCCCCGAGCAGTGCCAGCGCAGCACGCGTGCCGTCCGGGTCGAAGGCGCCCTCCGCACCGTAGGCGGCCGCGGCCTCGTTGTTCCGCTGACCGTCCTCAGCGGCGTGATGGGCTTGCGCCCTCTCGTCCCAACGACCGTAGAGGAAGGGCGCGATGGCCTCCCAGGAGTCGTCCGTCGCCCGGCCGGCGGTGATCGCCTCCAGGGCCGTGAACGCCGTCGGGAACCACGGCTCGTCCCGGCGGAGCCGCGCGGTCTCGCGCCGGAGTTCCCCGGTGATCGCAAGGCCGACGGCCATGACGCTCGGCGTGATCAGTGCGAGCCTGCTCACCCGCTCCGGGTGCCGGGCGGCGTACAGCGCCGCCAGATTCGTACCGCCGGAATGCGCGAGCAGGTCCATGTTCTCCAGACCGAGATGCTCGCGCAGGGCGTCCACGTCGTCGACAAGACGGTCGCAACGGTAGGAGGAGGCGTCCCCAGGAG
Source organism: Streptomyces sp. NPDC093544 (assembly GCF_040683495.1). Lineage (NCBI taxonomy): Bacteria > Bacillati > Actinomycetota > Actinomycetes > Kitasatosporales > Streptomycetaceae > Streptomyces > Streptomyces sp. NPDC093544. Next base: position 38,571 of record NZ_JBFBEA010000009.1, read on the forward strand.
TCTGCGACTGTCCGGTCCCTCGGAGATCCAGCATGACCAGCTGCCGGTGTGCCGAAAGGCCACCGAGGTCACCGAGGTACACGGACGCCTGCATCGGTCCGCCGGGCAGGCAGACCACAGGAGGGCCGTCCCCGAACACGTGGTAGGCGAGTTTGGTTCCGTCAGGTGCGGAGAAGTTGGGCATGGCCAAGACCCTGACAGGGCCGCAGGGCCTGGAGCAACCGGATTCGCGTGGTGCCGGAAAGCCCGGAAATTGGTGCCGGAAAACCCGGAAAAGGGCTGCTCTGCGCGGGGGAGGCCTGCTGGTGGCAAGATGGAAATCTGGGTGAGCGGCGGTCGCGCTTCCACAAAAAGCAGGTGATACATGTCGGATGAGACCCGCGAGGACTGGGAGCGGTTCGCCGTTTCCCTGGCGGAGATGGCACGGGATCTGCTGGCTCAGGACTCGGTCCAGGCCACCATGGACCGCATCGTGGAACATGCGACGGTTCTGATCAACGGCTGTGACGAGGCCGGCATCCTCACTGTGCACCGGGGCGAAGTGAAGGCCCTTTCGGCGACGAGCGACGTGGTGCGCACGGCGGACCGGATCCAGCAGGACCTCAAAGAGGGCCCGTGTTTCGACGCGGTCACCGACCGCACGCAGGTCTACACCATCAAGGATCTGAGCCATCCCCATGAGCGCTGGTCCCGCTTCGCCCCCGAACTGCGAAAGCTGGGCATGGGCAGCATGATGGGCTTTCTGCTCTTCACCGAGGACGACGAACTCGGCGCGCTCGACCTGTACTCCCACCACCCGCGCACCTTCGACGAGGTGGCCCAGACGGCGGGCTGGATCCTCGCCTCGCACGCGGCCGTCGCCTTCTCCGCGGCCCGCACCCACCAGCAGCTCGGGCACGCCCTGGAAACCCGCCACGAAATCGGTGAGGCCATGGGAATTCTCATGGAACGCCATGGCCTGACCGAGGAAACGGCCTTCGGCGTCCTCAAGAAGGCCTCCCAGGACCACAACATCAAACTCCGCGAGATCGCCCGCCGGATCTGCGAGACAGGCGAGAGACCGGCCTGAGCGCGCACCTGGAGGTTTCCATGGCAGTACAGCGCGTAGGCCTGGTGGTCCACCTGGGCCGCCCGGCCGCCCAGGACGTCGCCCGTACGGTCCACGACTGGTGCGACGCCCACGACATTCCCTGCACCGACATCGATGTGTGGGCCAAGGACCACCAACGCCTCGGCGGCCGGGCGGAGGCGCAGGCGGCGGGCAATCCCGACCTCGTGGTGACGCTCGGCGGTGACGGTACGTTCCTCAGAGGGGCGCGGATCGCGCTCAAGAGCGGGGCGAGTGTGCTGGGCGTCGACCTGGGCAAGGTCGGCTTCCTCACCGAGGTGCAGGCATCCGACGTCGGCGAAGCGCTGGAAGCCGTCCACCACGGCCACGCCACCGTCGAGGAACGCATGACGCTGACCATGCGCGCCTCTCGGGCCCTGGAGATACCCGAGCGGATGGAAGCCCTGCTGCGCTACGGCCGCGGCCCCGCCCTTCCACCGCCGCAGGTGCGCCCCGAGACCACCGAGGGGGAGGGCTGGGGGCTGGCCCTGGACGTCATGGCCCTGAACGACGTCGTCGTGGAGAAGCTGGCCCGGGACCACCAGGTGAGCCTGGGTGTCTACCTGGCAGGCCGCCTGCTGGCCTCCTACTCGGCCGACGCCGTCGCGGTCGCCACCCCCACAGGCTCCACCGCCTACTGCTTCGCCGCCGGCGGGCCGATCCTCTCCCCGCACATGGACGCGCTCGTCTTCACCCCGATCGCGCCCCACATGACCTTCAACCGCAGTGTCGTGGCCGCCCCCGACGAACCCGTGGCCCTGCGCGTCCTGCCGCATTCGGGTCAGGCCGCGGTCAGCGTCGACGGCCAGCTGCGCGGAGTGCTCGACCCCGGCGACTGGATCGGCGTCTTCCGCGCCCCGCAGCGAGCGCGCCTCATCCGCCTGCGCCCCACTGACTTCTACGGCAGGCTCCGCGACAGGTTCCGACTGACCGACGCACCCGCCACGGCGACGGACGGGGAAGGAGCTCCGTTCTTCCGGCCCGACTCCCCGATACCGTCAGATCTCGCCCATCTGCGACTGCCGCCGCCGTCCGGGGCCCGCTGAGCCCGCTGCTTACCCCTTCTTGACTCTCCCTTTCCCGAAATACCTCTGACACAGAGCTATTGTCGAAACGTGGAGTCAGAGAGCTTTCCCGAGGCGCTGGCCGACACCCTGGCCGGAGTGCAACGGCTGATCAGGCGGCGGCTGCGCAGTGGCATGACCGCCCCGCACCTGCGCGGTGCCGAGATCGGTCTGCTGCGGCTGGTCGTGGCCCGGCCGGGCATCGGTGTGTCGGAGGCCGCCAAGGACCTTTACCTGGCGGGCAATTCGGTATCGACGCTGGTCAACCAGCTGGTCCGGCAGGGCTATCTGATCCGCGAGACGGACCCCGCCGACCGGCGGGCCGCGCGACTGCTGCCCACACCGGCGGCCGAAGCACGGCTGCGCGACTGGCGAGAGCGCCGAGCGGCGCTCGTACGCCGACAGGTGACCCGTCTCGACGAGGCCGACCGCGCCGCACTGGAGGCAGCCCTCCCGGCCCTGCGCAAGCTGGCGGCGAACCTGCACGAGGAGGCCGAGGAGACATGACGCGCGACACGACCGGAAGGCAAGACCCCGTGCAGCAGGGGCGCACTGTGAAGGGCGAGGAGCCACGCGCCGACGACATACGGGCGGCGGCAACCGATCCCCGTACGGACGCCGTGACCTGCTCCGCGCTCACCTACACCTTCGGCGAGACGACCGCGGTCGACGGACTCGACCTCTCCGTCCACGACGGCGAGGTGTTCGGCCTGCTGGGGCCCAACGGCGCCGGCAAGACCACGGCCATCCGCTGCATCACCACGCTGCTGCCGGTCCCCGCCGGTATGGTCCGCGTGTTCGGGCACGACGCCACCCGCGAACGTATGCCGGTACGCCGCCTGTTGGGCTACGTACCGCAGCAGCTCTCCGCCGATGCCGGGCTCACCGGCCGGGAGAACGTGGAGCTGTTCGCCCGCGTCTTCGACGTCTCGCGCAAGGAACGTGCGGCACGCGTGAACCAGGCGCTCGCCGCGGTCGACCTCGCCGACGTGGCCGACCGGCTCGCCAAGACGTACTCCGGAGGCATGGTCCGCCGCCTGGAACTCGCGCAGGCCCTGGTCAGCGCGCCCCGGCTGCTGATCCTCGACGAACCGACGATCGGCCTCGACCCGATCGCCCGTACCAGCGTGTGGGAGCACATCAACGCCGTACGCGCCGCCACCGGCATGACCGTCCTCGTGACGACCCACTACATGGACGAGGCCGACCAGTACTGCGACCGCGTCGCGTTGATGCACCGCGGCCAGATCCACGCCCTCGGCACGCCCGATGAGCTGAGGAGGGACCTCGGCGAACGGCGCGGAATCACGACGCCCGGCGAACTGCCCACGCTGGAGGACGTCTTCCGCGACATCGCCGGCAGCGGCCTCGATGACAAGTCAGGAGCCTTCAGCGATGTCCGAAGCACCCGCCGTACCGCGTCCCGTGTCGGCTGACCACGTCCACCCGGCCGGCCTCGACCTGCTCCTCGTCCCGCCCCAGGCCCGCACCGGCTGGCGCGTGCTGCCCGCCAGGGTCGGCGCGATGTGCGCGGTCGAGCTGCAGAAAATCCGCCACGACCGCACCGAGCTGTACACGCGGGCGGTCCAGCCGGCGCTCTGGCTGCTGATCTTCGGCGAGACCTTCACCAAGATCAAGGCCATACCCACCGGCGGCATCCCCTACATCGACTATCTGGCGCCCGGAATCATCGCCCAGTCCGCGATGTTCATCGCCATCTTCTACGGCATCCAGATCATCTGGGAACGGGACGCCGGGATCCTCACGAAACTCCTCGTCACACCGACCCCGCGGTCCGCGCTCATCACGGGGAAGGCCTTCGCCTCCGGGGTGAAAGCGGTGATCCAGGCGGTTGTGGTCATCGTCATCGCCGCACTGCTCGGCGTGGGAATGACCTGGAACCCCCTTCGCCTGCTGGGCGTTGCCGTGGTCGTCATCCTCGGGTCGGCCTTCTTCTCCTGCCTCTCGATGACCATCGCGGGCATCGTGCTCAGCAGGGACCGCCTGATGGGCATCGGCCAGGCCATCACGATGCCGCTGTTCTTCGGCTCCAACGCCCTTTACCCGGTGAGCATCATGCCCGGCTGGCTCCAGGTCATCAGCAAGATCAACCCCCTGAGTTACCAAGTGGACGCGCTGCGCGGGCTTTTGCTCGGCACGCACGCCCACCTGGCACTCGACTTCGGCGTCCTGGCCGTGGCCGCGGCTCTCGGCATCTGGTCCGCCTCGTCACTGCTGGGCCGCCTGGCCCGTTGAGCCGCAGGTGGCCCTACCGGTCCTCGGGGCGCGTACCGAACTGGTCCCGGAGCTTGTCCTGACCGGTGTCCACCTGGCCGCTGTACTTGCCCTGGGTCTTGTCGTCGATGGCGTCGCCCGCCTTGTCGATGCCCTTGTCGGCCTGCGCTTCGTGGCCTTTGAGCATGCTCTTCAGCTTGTCCATTACGGACATGATGGTGTCCTTTCGCTCTTGCCCCCACTGCCTCAGTGTTCCCGTGGAGCCGGGTCCCCGCATCTCAGCGCCGCGGAAAGCGGTGGCCACCTCGACGTGGGCATGATCGATTGGTGGGGTCGGGCGCACCGGATTAACGTCGGTGTAGTGAACGTCGACGTTCACTTCTGACCTGGGACGCAGGACATCTCATGACAGGCGCTCAGACGACACCCACGGAGCCTGCCGAATCCCCGGAGCGGGGCAAAGGCAGTGGTATCGCACTCCTCGTCATCGCCTCATGCCAGCTGATGGTGGTTCTCGACATCACCATCGTGAACATCGCACTGCCGCACATCCAGACCTCGCTCGGCTTCTCGACCGAGAACCTCTCCTGGGTGATCAACGCCTACACGCTGACCTTCGGCGGTCTGCTTCTGCTGGGCGGACGGCTGGGCGACATCCTCGGCCGGCGCAGGGTCTTCATCTTCGGTGTGCTGCTCTTCGTGTTCGCGTCCCTGCTCGGCGGACTCTCCCAGGAATCCTGGCAGTTGCTGGCGGCACGCGCGCTGCAGGGCGTCGGCGGCGCCATCGCTTCCCCCACCGCTCTGTCGCTGATCACCACGACCTTCCGTGAAGGGCCCGAACGCAACAGGGCGTTCGGTGTCTTCGCGGCCGTCTCGGCGGGCGGCAGCGCTATCGGGCTGCTCGCGGGCGGAGTGCTCGTGGAGTGGCTCGACTGGCGCTGGGTCCTCTTCGTCAACGTGCCCATCGGCCTGCTGATCGTGCTCGCGACTCCCCGCTACATCCGCGAATCCGAGCGCCACCCGGGCCACTTCGATTTCCTCGGCGCGCTCACCTCCACGCTCGGCATGGTGTTGCTGGTCTACGGCTTCATCCGCGCGTCGGAGGAGGGCTGGAGCGACAGCGTGAGTGTCATGGCCTTCGTGGCCGCGGTCGTGTTCCTCGCCCTGTTCATCATTGTCGAGCGCCGGTCCAGGCAGCCCATCACCCCGCTGTGGATGTTCCGCGACCGCAACCGCTCCGGCGTCTACGCGATGATGCTGACCCTGGCCGCGGCGATGTTCGGCATGTTCTTCTTCCTGACCCTGTTCGTACAGAACATCCTGGGCTTCAGTCCGCTGCGGGCCGGGCTCGCCTTCCTGCCGGTGAGCGTCATCATCGCGATCGGCGCGGGATTCGCCTCGCAGCTGCTGCCCAAGTGGGGCCCCAAGCCCTTCATGGCGGTGGGCGCGATCCTGGCCGCCGTGGGACTGGGCTGGCTGACGCTGACCGACGTCGACAGTACGTACCTGGGCAGCATCCTCGGCCCCATGCTGGTCTTCGGCTTCGGCATGGGCCTGCAGTTCGTTTCACTGACGCTGATGGCGGTGTCGGGCGTGGCGCCCCACGAGGCGGGAGCGGCCTCCGGGATCCTCAACGCCACCCAGCAGGTGGGCGGTTCGCTCGGTCTGTCCGTGCTGGTCACCGTCTACGGCACGGCCAGCCGCAACGAGGCCACCGACCAGGTCGCCCGGTTCATGGCGAACGCGACCCCGGCCCAGCGACTGGAGTTCCGCAGGACGGGGCAGCTCCCGGCGCCCTGGGGCGAGCAGGTGCTCGCCTCCGGCATTTCGAGCTCGTTCATCGTCGCCGCCATCTTCGCCGTCGTGGCCGCACTGGTCGCCCTGATCGTCATCCAGGTACGCCCCGACGACCTGGAGCGCCTCCAGGGCGGCGCCGGCCTGCCGCTCGCGCAGTCCGAGGACGCCCCGGCGAACGTGGCCGACGCGGACGCGCGCGACAGCCGTCCTCCTCAGGGCTGAGCGTCAAAAGGCAGCGGCTGCTCGGTCCAGATCACCTTGCCCGTGGGGGTGTAGCGGGTGCCCCAGCGTTCGGAGAGCTGTGCGACGAGGAACAGTCCGCGCCCGCCCTCGTCGGTGGTGGCCGCGTAACGCAGGTGGGGTGAAGTGCTGCTGGTGTCGAAGACCTCGCAGATCAGACTGCGGTCGCGCAGCATCCGCACCTGGATCGGTCCACTGCCGTAACGGATCGCGTTGGTGACCAGCTCGCTGAGTATCAGCTCCGTGGCGAACACCATGTCGTCCAGTCCCCATTGGGCGAGCTGCCGGGTGACCGACGCACGTACCTCGCCGACGGCCGCCGGGTCGGCCGGTACCTGCCAGTCGGCGATCCGGTCGGCACCGAGTGCGTGGGTGCGGGCCACGATCAGCGCGATGTCGTCGCTCGGCCGGGCCGGGAGCAGGGCGTCCAGCACGGCCCGGCAGGTGCCCTCCGGTGACTGGTCGGCCCCCGCCAGGGCGGCGCGCAGCAGCTCAAGCCCTACGTCGATGTCCCTTTCCCTGTCCTCGACGAGCCCGTCCGTGTAGAGAACCAGCCGGCTGCCCTCCTCGAGGACGAGATCGACCGTCTCGAACGGAAGACCGCCGAGGCCCAGCGGCGGACCGGCGGGCACCTCGGGGAACTCGACGCTGCCATCGGGACGAACCAGCGCCGGCGGCGGGTGGCCGGCCCGGGCGATGGTGCACTTCCGGGAGGTCGGGTCATAGATCGCGTACAGGCAGGTGGCACCTGTGACGGCGCCGCCGCCGTCCTCCACGTCCTCGTCCTGGTCGATACGGCCGACCAACTCGTCGAGGAGCCCCAGCAGTTCGTCGGGCGGCAGATCCAGCGCCGAAAAGTTGTGCACGGCGGTACGCAGCCGCCCCATCGTCGCCGCGGCGTGCAGCCCGTGCCCGACGACATCGCCCACGACGACGGCGACCCGGGTGCCCGACAGCGGCAGTACGTCGAACCAGTCCCCGCCCACCCCCGCCTGCGCCGGGAGATAGCGGTAGGCGATGTCCAGGGCGGTCTGCTCGGGCAGGTTGCGCGGCAGCAGACTGCGCTGCAGCGTCACGGCCATGGTGTGCTCGCGGGTGTAGCGGCGCGCGTTGTCGATGGACACCGCGGCACGGGCCACCAGTTCCTCGGCGAGCGTCAGCTCCTCCACGTCGAAGGGCTCCGGCTTCTCGGAACGCCAGAACTGGACCACGCCCATCACCAGCGGGCCCACCCGCAGCGGGACGGTGATCAGCGAGTGGATTCCGTACTCCACGACCTGCGCGGAGCGCTCCAGGTCCTGGGCGAGCCAGCCGGTGGCCTTGCTGAGGTCGGGTTCGACGAGGGACTGGCCGGTGCTGATGCTGCGGGCCTGCGGTGAGGTGGCGACGAAGGCGATCTGTTCGCCCACCGGGTAGAGAGGGGCGTCGTCGCGGATTCCGCTGGACGCCGTGCGGCGCAGCCTGCCGAACGTCTCCGGCTCCTCGCCGCTGTGCACGGCCTCGGCCAGATCCACGGTGACGAAGTCCGCGAACCGCGGCACGGCCACCTCCGCCAGTTCCTCGGCGGTGCGGGTCACATCCAGGCTGGTGCCGACGCCCACCCCCGCGTCGTACAGAAGTTTGAGGCGTTCGCGTGCCACCTCGGCCCTGCCGGACAGTGCCCGCAGCTCGGTCGAGTCACGCAGTGTCGCGACGCTGCCGGACGGGCCGCCCTGGAGGTCCGTCGGCCGCTGGTTGATCGCCAGCAGCCGGTCTCCGACCAGATGCACCTCGTCCGTGGCGACCCGTCCCGAGGCCAGCAGGCCGGCGATGTCCGCATCGAGGCCGAGTTCGACGAGCGGCCGCCCGTCGGCGTCCTTGGGCAGATCGAGCAGTCGGTGCGCCTCGTCGTTGGCGAGCAGCAGCCGTCCCTCGTCGCTGATGATGATCACGCCCTCCCGGACGGCGTGCAGTACCGCGTCGTGGTGCTCGTACATCCGGGTCATCTCGTACGGGCCAAGGCCCCGGGTCTGGCGCAGCAGCCGTCTGCTCACGAGTGCCGTCCCGGCCGTGGCCAGGGCGAGCGCGGCGGCCGCGGCGGCCAGCAGGAGCGGCAGCTGCCGGTCCGCCACACCGCCCACGTTCGCCGTCGTGATCCCGGCCGACACCAGGCCCACGACCGATCCGTCCGGCGCCCTGACGGGAACCACGGCCTGCACCAGCGGCCCGATGGTCCCGGTGATCTCCTCTGTGATGGCGTGACCGGCCAGGGGGCGGGAGATGTCCCCGACGAACTTCTTTCCGATCCGGTCAGGGAAGCGGTGGGTGTAGCGGATCCCGTCGGTGTTCATGACGACGATGAAGTCCACCTTCGTCGCCTTGCGCGCGGCTTCGGCCCGCGGCTGGAGCACAGCCGAGGGGTCGGGGGAGCGCAGCGCATCGACGATGCCGGGCGAGTTCGCGAACGTCTCGGCGACGGAGAGCGAACGGTTGTGGGCCTCCACCGTGCTGTCATGGCGAACTTGCAGAACCAGCGCCACCACCGCGGACACCACCAGCAGCAGCACGATCACCACTTGCAGCAGGAACACCTGACCGGCGACGCTGCGCCCGCTCAGCGCCGACCACAGCCGTCCGCGCGGCTTCCGGCGTGGCCCGCCCTCATGCGGCCCCCGAGGATCGGGCGGTCTGTGAGGTGTCCCGGTCGACTGAGCCCGGGATCGACCCATTAGTCGGACCATGTGCATATGTCTACACCGCCCGGCGCCCGGAGGCGAGAGGCGTCACCCGGTGTGACAGAGGCGGGGGCGGCCTGCCGCGGCCGCCGCGTACCGCTTCCGGGATCGTCCGGCTGCATCATGGAGATGGGTCTATTTATCATCTTTTGTCTATCGGGGCTGCATCAAGCGCTGGAGGTCGTCATGGAAACCACGGACCGCTACCGGCTGTCCTTCACCCGTCGGCGATCGGATACGGACACCACGACGGATGACGTGATCGTCGAACGGACCAATAGCGTGGGACCGGGCGGCAACCCCGTGTACTGCGACCCCACCGGCATCCTCCGTGCCGAGATCAGCTCGACGGGGGAGGTGCGGATGCTGGCCAGCGGTGCCTACCAGTCACCGACGGCCCCCTCCGCCGAACCGCTTCCCTGAGAGCCCGCGCCTCGGAAGAGCCTTCCGCCGGGCTTCACCTCGGCATGTCAGTGCGGCAGGTGACACTGGGCACGTGATTGTCGAACGTGCGTATGCCCACCTCTCCTCGTACGACGAGGACACCTGGCCGTGGTCAGTGCCCTGTGTACGGCAGCTGCTCGACGAGGGACTGCGTTTCACCGCGCCGGTGACCTTTCTCGTCGGGGAGAACGGCTCGGGAAAGTCGACCCTCGTCGAGGCGCTGGCGGAGGCGTTCGGCCTGGACTCCTACGGCGGCTCTCACGACTGGCGCTACGCCTCCCAGCGGGGCAAGTCGGTGCTCGGCGAGCGGATGAGATTCGACGCGGCCCCACGCGGGCGCCGCATGGCGTCCAGCTGGTCGGCCCGCAAGGGCTTCTTCCTGCGGGCCGAGACCGCGCTCGACGCCCTGGGCAGGGAGGGCTTCTCGCCTGAGTCGGTGAGCCACGGCGAAGGCTTTCTGGCCGCGTTCCGAGGCAAGTTCCTGCAGGCCGGGCTCTATGTCCTGGACGAGCCCGAGGCCGCCCTCTCGTTCTCCTCCTGCCTCGAACTCATCGGGCACATCGACCGGTTGACCAAGGAGGGCGGCCAGGTCGTCTGCGCCACCCACTCCCCACTGCTGACCGCCCTGCCGGGCGCGGACATCATCGAGGTCGGCGAGCACGGCATGCGCAGGGTCGCCTGGCGGGAGCTCGGCGTGGTCGACCACTGGCGCCGCTACCTCGCCGATCCGCAGGCCTATCTGCGGCACATCGTGGAGCCGTAGACGATGTCCGGCAGACAGGCCTGCGGGTCATCGTCATCCAGGAGCCCCGGACGATCCCCTTGGCACTGGCGGTGACTCCATGCGTGCCACTACATTTGGCTGCATGAGTGTAGTCACCGTGCGGATCCCCGACACCATGGACCACGCGTTGCGCGCCGCCGCCGCCGACGCACCCTCGCTGAACGCCTACATCGTGCAGGCGGTGCGCCGTCAGATGACGCTCGACGCCGCCCGTAAACTCGCCGCCGTCGATGCCCACGCCGCCCTCGACCTCGACGGTGAGGGCGACGCCCTGTGATGATCCGCAAGGGCGACGTGTGGGATGTCGACACCGGCAAGGGCAACCGTACGGTGCTGGTCGTCAGCCTCGACGGGCTCGCCGACGCGTACGGGGCCGTGGTCGCGCTCGTCCTGCACGCCCCGGCCGTGCACCCCGACACCGCCATGAGCGTGCGCCTGGCTGCCCCGGTGGAGGCGTCGGTCGTCGCCGTCAACCTTGTTCAGCTGTCGGCATCCCGCTTCGAGACGGGGACCCCGCACGGCAACATCGGTCCCGAACAGCAGGCGCTCGTCGACAACGCACTCCGGGCCGTCCTCGACCTGTGAGCGCCCGCGGCGTGCGACGCCGCCCGCCCAGAGGCCGAACTACTCGAACCGGGAAGGGTCGCCGGCTCCCCGGCGTACGATCTCGGCTTCCCCGCTGGAGAAGTCGATGACCGTCGTCGGCTCGGTGCCGCAGTCGCCGGAGTCGAGGACGGCGTCCACCACGTGATCGAGTTCCTCCTTGATCTCCCACCCCTGGGTGAGGGGCTTGTCCTCGTCGGGAAGGAGCAGGGTGCTCGACAGCAGCGGCTCACCCAGTTCGGCGAGGAGTGCCTGGGCGGCGACATGGTCGGGAATCCTGACGCCGACGGTCTTCTTCTTCGGGTGCAGCAGTCTGCGCGGGGCCTCCTTCGACGCAGGGAGAATGAAGGTGTAGCTGCCGGGCGTGGACGCCTTGATCGCCCGGAACACTGTGTTGTCGAGGTGCACGAAATGGCCCAACTGCGCGAAGTCCTGGCACATCAGGGTGAAGTGGTGGCGGTCGTCGAGCCGGCGGATCGAGCGGATCCGGTCCAGCCCTTCCCGGTTGCCCAGCTGGCATCCGAGCGCGAAACACGAGTCCGTCGGATAGGCGACGAGACCTCCGCCGCGGATGATCTCTGCCACCTGGCTGATGGTGCGCGGCTGCGGGTTCTCCGGGTGCACGTCAAAGTACTTGGCCATACGTCGAGCTTAGGGCTGCGAAGGCGGCGTTCCGACCGCCTCCCCAGGTGCGCCTCGCTGTCTCCCGTCGACAGGGCGGCCGGCCACCCAGGTGCCTGTCCACCTGGGTGTGCCATTCGGGGGAGCGTTCGGGGCCGTGGCCCGCGACCCGTTCTCACACCTCCGTACTCCTCCTACTGCGGCGGTCGGCTCCCAGACGGGCGTAGTAGTCGATGAGGCCGGGGGTGTCCACCGAGGCCGGGTTGACGACCTGGTCCACCGGAAGGCCCTGGAGGAGTCGCTTGACGGGGACTTCGAGCTTCTTGCCTGTGCGGGTGTGCGGGATGGCAGGGACTTCGAGGATCTCGTCGGGTACGTGGCGGGGAGAGGCGCCGGTGCGGATCGCCTCCTTGATCCTTTCTCGCAGGGCGTCGTCCAAGGTCACCCCGGCCGCGGGGACCACGAACAGCGGCATCCAGTAGCCGCCGTCGGGTTCTTCCGCGCCGATGACGAGGGCTTCGGTGATCTCGGGGAGGCGTTCCACGACGTCGTGGATGTCGGCGCTGCCGAGGCGTACGCCGTTGCGGTTGAGGGTGGAGTCGGAGCGACCGTGGACGATCACCGAGCCGTGTCCCGTGACCGTGATCCAGTCGCCGTGCCGCCACACACCTCGGTACGAGGAGAAGTAGGCGTCGTGGTAGCGGGTGCCGTCGGGGTCGTTCCAGAAGGAGAGCGGCATCGACGGCATCGGGCGGGTGACGACCAGCTCGCCGACCTGGTCGACGACCGGGAAACCCTCGGCGTCGTACGCGGCCAGGGCCACGCCCAGGTGGGGAGCGGACAGCTCGCCCGCCCAGACGGGGGTCGTGGGTGCGCTGCCGGCGAAGCCGGAGACGATGTCGGTGCCGCCGCTGACGGATGCGAGCGGGATGCGGTCGCCGACGTGGTCGCGGACCCAGGGGTAGGTGGAGGCGGGCAGGACGGAGCCGGTGCAGCCGACCGCGCGGACGGACGACAGGTCGTGCGCGGACAGGTCGATGCCGAACTTGGCCATGCCCAGCAGGTACTGGGGGCTGGTGCCGAACACCGTGACGCGATGGCGGGCCGCCAGTTCCCAGAGGATGTCGGGCCGGGTGAGCAGCGCGGGACTGCCGTCGTAGGTACAGGTCGTGGCACCGGTCAGGAGGGTGGAGACGACCATGTTCCACAGCATCCAGTTGGTGGTGGTGTACCAGAGCAGGCGGTCGCCGGGGCCGAGGTCGGAGTGCAGGCCGAGGGACTTGAGGTGTTCCAGCAGGACTCCGCCGTGGCCGTGCACGATGCCCTTGGGCAGACCGGTCGTGCCGGAGGAGAAGACGACCCAGAGCGGATGGTCGAACGGCACGGAGGTACAGGCGAGTTGTTCCGTGCGGGTGGACGCGTCCTCCCACGGGATGACCAGCGACGGGTAGTTCCGCGAAGGCCAGGGCAGTCCCACGTGGTCGACCAGCAGCGTCGCCTTCAAGGTCGGCAGCGCGCCGGCCAGTTCGAGGATGGCCTCGCGGCGGTCGTGGGTGGTGCCGTTGAAGAGGTAGCCGTCGGCTGCGATCAGGACGGTGGGTTCCAGCTGGGCGAAGCGGTCGGCGGCCGCCTCGGGCGCGTAGTCCTGCCCGCACACCGACCACACGGCGCCCAGGCTCGCGGCGGCCAGGAACGCCACGATCGCGTGCGGGGTGTTGGGCAGATAGCCGACGACCCGGTCTCCCATGCCGACACCCAGCTCGCGCAGGGTGGCGGCGACGGAGGCGACCTGGGCGCGCAGCCGCTTCCCGGTCACCTCATACGCGGAGCCGGTCTCGTCGAGGGCGACGATCGCCACGTCGTCGTCCGTGAGGTTGCGCAGGGCGTGGTGGGCGTAGTTGAGGGTGGCGCCGGGGAACCAGCGGGCGCCGGGCATGGTCTCCTCGGCCAGCACCTGCTCGTACGGTGTGTCCGCCTCGATATCGAAGTACTCCCACACCGCACCCCAGAAGTCCTCCAGGTCGGTGACCGACCAGCGGTGCAGGGCGGCGTAGTCACCGGCGTCGATGCCTCGGCGCCGGGCGAAGTCCGCGATACGGCTGGTTGCCACCGCCTCCGGATCGGGAGTGAAGAAGGGGACCGGATGTGGAGTGTTCATCGCGTCGTGCTCCTCAACAGGCTTTTCTCAACGGTCCATTGGGAAGGGAAAGAGCTTTGTGTCGTGTGCAACAGGGACGCCCAGCCCGCTCTGCCGGTGAAGTCGCGGCCGCCGGACGGGACGACGTCCATGACGACACGGTCGGGCCGCAGCAGCGCGGCATCGGCCCGGCCCTCGCGCAGCCAGGCGGCGAGCCGGCCGTCGTCGCCGAGGCCTGTCACGGGGACGGTCCGGGCACCGAGGCCGTCGGCGACCGCTTTCAGAAAGGGCGGGAGCGGTACGGCGCTCAGGACGGCGAAGGAGTCGCCGAGCAGTTCGTCGAGGCGGGCGCGCCGCCCGTCGGCACTTACCCACGGCTGCGGGCAGAAGCCGCCGACGAGACCGCCCCCGCCGAGGCGGACACGGCGTCGTACGAGTGGCCCGGCGGTCAGCGCCGGGCTGAGGCCACGGGCGGCGGCCGCGGTCAGGCCGGGGATGCGGACGGCCGCGCCCAGGACGCCTCGGCGGATGGCGGCGGCGCCGTCCTGACCGCCCGTCATGGCCCAGCCCATGGCGACCGCGAGGCGAATCACATGACGGGCGTGGGGCTTGCGTTCACTCTCGTACGTGTCCAACAGCCGCTCGTCGGCGCCCTGTCGCAGGACCCGGGCCAGTTTCCAGGTCAGGTTGTAGGCGTCGCGCAGGCCCGCGCACAGCCCCTGTCCGACGAAGGGCGGCGTGAGGTGGGCCGCGTCGCCGAGAAGGAGGACGCGACCTCGGCGCCAGCGGTCGGCGATACGCGCCCGGAAGGTGTACTGCGCCTGCCGCACCACCTCGAAGTCGACGCCGGGCGCGAGGTCCACCCACGGGGCGAGCAACTCCCGTAGGCGCTCGCGATCCAGTTCGGAGTCGTCCGGCAGCCGGAACTCCCAGCGGTAGCGGTCCTCGCCGATACGCATGAAGGTCGCCGGCCGCTGCGGATCACAGATCTGTTCGACCCCTTCCCAGCAGCGGACCGGGAGACTGGTGCGTACGTCGATGACGGTCCAGCGTTCCTCGAAGTGCAGGTCCTCCCATCCGGCGCCAATGGCGTCGCGGGTGAGGCTGCCCGCGCCGTCGCAGCCGAGGACGGCGTCCGCCCACAGCAGGTGTTCGCCCTCGTCGTCGCGGTAGGTCACCCGGACCGGACCGTCGCCGTCCTGCTCGACGACGCCGACCTCCGCCCCGCCGCGCAGCTCGCACTCCGGGGTGCGGGCCAGCGCGGCGCGCAGCACGCGCTCCAACTCCGGCTGGTCGAACATGCTGGTCTGCGGGAATCCGTGTGCCCCCTGCGCGGCGCGCGGAAACTCGGCCATCACCCGGTGCCTGGCGTCCAGCAGCCGTAGCCCAAGCGCGGGGCGGGCGATGGCGGCGAATTCCTCGTGGACCCCTGCGGCCTGGAGGATCCTGCGCACCTCGTCGTCGATGGCGACGGCACGCGGCAGGGGGTAGACCTCCCGGTGGCGTTCGAGGACGACGGTAGGGATTCCACGCCGGGCGAGCAGAAGGGCGGCGGTCACACCCACGGGTCCGGCTCCGACGATCACCACGGGTACGTGTCCCGGCCCGGGTGCGGTGTGCCGTGGTCCGGCGGCCTGGTCGACGGTCATGTGCGGCTCACTTCGGGTATCAGGTCGCGTCGGCGACAGCGGTGCGCTGCTCACCGAGGTCGATCCGCCCGTCCGGCGTGGCGATCGTCGCGGTGATCAGGTCGCCCTGGTTCAGGTAGTGGGGGTTGCGGGCTTGGCTCTTGAAGAAGGCCTTCCACCTCAGGGCAGGCGGCAGCAGCGCGCCGATCTTCTCGACCGCCTTGTGCGGTGCCTTGAGGGCAGTGCCGCCGGGGGTGCCGGTCAGCAGCAGGTCGCCGGGGTCCAGGGTCTGGAAGCGCGCCAGCAGGGTCAGTGCCTGCGCGGGCCGGACGATCATGTCGGCAAGAGTGCGGTCCTGGCGCAGGTCGCCGTCGACGGACAGCTTCAGCCGCAGATCGAGGAGATGGGCGAAGTCCTCCGGTTCCAGCAGTGCAAGATACGGCCCGGTCGGCGTGAAGGTCGGGTACGACTTGCTCTCGTAGAACTGCGTCTTGGTCAGCTGTACGTCGCGGGCGCTGACGTCGTTGGTGATCACGAGCCCGGCGACGTAGACGGGAAGGTCCCGCTCCTCGACGACCGTGCCGACCGGGAGGGATGCGCCCATGATCAGGCCGAGCTCGATCTCGTAGTCCAGGAACTTCACATGTGGCGGGCGGACGATGTTGTCGTGCGGACCGCTCACCGAGCCGGACGCCTTCCGGAAGAAGGCGGGCGGGATGTCGCCGGTGAAGCCCGAATCGCGGGCGTGGCTGCGGTAGTTGACCATCTGGGCGACCACCCGGCACGGGGTGGTGACGGGGGAGAGGGCGACCAGGTCGGCGACGGGCGTACCCGCCGCACCGGGAACGGCGGCCTCGCGTACGGAGTCGCGGTCGGCCAGTAGCTCGGCGGTGGTCTCGGCCTTGGTGTCGATACGGACGGCGCGCGCGTCACGCACCACCCACCAGCCGTCGGCGGTACGCAGGACGTTGGTGCTCATGTCATTACCTTCAGCAGGGGGTTGGCGGGTTCAGGAGTTTGTTGCTTTCAGCAGACCCAGCAGGCGTGCCGGGTCCAGTTCGTTGTCGCCGCGCAGGGCCTGGAAGACGTCGCGGACCCGGGCGGGAGAGGGACTGGCGCCGAGGAAGTCGCGGGTGGCCGGTGGCCCCCACTGAGCGAGGCCGCTGGTCGACATGGGCGCCCAGCCGGGCTCCAGGTCGCAGGAGAACAGGTCGCCGTCGGCGAAATGCTCCAGCATGAAGCGGTCCGGGTCACGCCAGTAGTCGAAGAGCTGGCTGCCCAAGATGTGCCGCCCGATGCCCCAACTGCGCTTGTATCCACGCTCGTTCAGGTACTCACCGCCCGCGGCGATCGAGTCCAGGTCGGTTACCTGGTAGGCGGAGTGCACGTAGCCGTTGCCCGGACCCAGATGCATGGCCAGCGTGTGATGGTCGACCGCCACACCGCCCTGGTCGCAGCGGATGAACGCCATGGTCGGGCCGCGGTCACGCCGGCCGTCCAGGAACAGGAAGTCGGACACGATCATGCCGAGCGTGTCCAGGTACCAGTCCAGGGCCCGGGCGAACACTCTCGTCTCCAGCACCACATGCCCCAGGCGCTGGATACGGGACGGTTCACGCGGCGGGCGCTGCGTGACATTCGTACGACGGTGATCTGTGCCGAAATTGAGCAGGAGCGGTTGCTGTTCGGGCAGCGCGGGCAGTTCCTCGCCGCAGTGCACCACGCGCACGGGGAAGCCCGAGGGGTCGAGCAGATTCACGACGCTGCCGCCGCCCGGTACGTCCGCGTCCCGTACATCCGTCCCCGTCGACCGGGCGAGCCGGTCCAGGTCGGCCCTCTCGGCCACACGGAACGCGGGGCCGATGAAGCGGGACGTACGGCCGCGTCGGATCACCATGCACGCTGAGCCCGCGAAGCTGCCGCGCAGCCACAGTTCACGCTCGGTCCGCGCGGCGATCCCGAACCCGAAGTCCCGGGCGAAGACCTCGGCGCGGTCCAGGCCGGGCTTCTCGAACTCCAGCCAGGCCAGGTCGGCCACCTTGATCACGGGGTTGCGTGAGCGTCCTGGATGCTCGCCGCGCAGGGCGCCTTGTTCGCTGTGGAGGTCCTGGTGGGCTGTCCTGACGTCGATGTCTCCTCCAGGTAACTTCGCTGTAATGAGGAAATCATCAGCTTTGATTATTCGATCGTCAAGGGCTCTGTCCGAATGAACTGATGGATTCATCAGAACTGTGGTGAGGGGGGTTCCGTTGCTAAGCTCGCGTGCATGCCGACGTCAGCCCCGCCCCACAACCGATTCGAACGGCGACGCGCCGAGACCCGTCAGGCGCTCGTCCGCGCGGCTCGGCAGATACTCGCCGAGACCGGGGACGCCAGCGTCAGCATCCAGGCGATCGCGGAGCGCGCGGACGTCGGCTTCGGCTCCTTCTACAACCACTTCGAGTCGAAGGCGGAACTGTTCGACGCGGCGGTGCGGGACGCCCTCGAAGAACTCGGCCAGACCTTCGACGAACATCTGCAAGGCATCGACGACCCGGCGGAGCTCGTCGCGGCGGGCTTCCGTCTCGGCGTGCGCATGGCCGACTCCCAACCTGAGCTGATGCAGGTCATGCGCCACCGCGGCCTCAGCCACATCCACTCCGACTCGGGTCTGGCTGCGCGTGCCACACGTGACCTGGAGGCCGGCATCGCCTCCGGCCGTTTCATCATCGCCGATCCGACCATCGCGCTGACGGCCTTGGGAGGCTCCCTGCTGGCGCTGGTGGAACTGCGATTCGCCCGCCCGGAACTGGACGGTGACGAGGCAGCGTCGAACCTCGCCGAGATGCTGCTCCGCATGCTGGGTGTCTCGCCGGAGGACGCCCGCGACGTCGCCCGTCGCCCACTGCCCGACCTCGGCTGACGGGCGCAGAGCACCGGTCCAGGCCGGCCAACTCCCAAGATCTGTGCCAGAACCGGTTTCTGACAACACCTCAGGGCTTGCGGCAGTCGTCGCGCGGGACTCCGCACGGGAACGGCACGGGCCCGCTGTCCTTCAGCCGCTCACGATGCCCACGACGACGTTGATGGCCGTGGCGAGAATGCTGGTGCCGAACACGTACGACAGCAGTGTGTGCCTGAGCACCATCGAGCGGATCGCGGAACTCGAGACGTCGGTGTCGGAGACCTGATAGGTCATTCCGAGGTTGTAGCTGAAATAGAAGAAGTCGCGGTACGAGGGCGGCTGGTCGGAGTTGAAGTCGATTCCGCCGTCGTCCTCGTAGTACGCATAGGCATAGCGGGTGGCGTACATCAGGTGCAGCGCGGACCAGGCCAGGAACACCCCGCACAGGGCCGTGACGGCCGCCGCCTGGCCGTCGTCGGCCTTGCCGCCGCGGAGCACCAGGAGGACGATCGCGGACAGCCCGCACAGGGCCACCGCGACCACCACGATCTCGTCGGTCAGGGGCTGGAAGTCCTCGCGCCGCCCGTTGCGGCGGGTGGCGGCGGCGTCCATGGGCCACAGCACCAGCCAGCCCGCCACCACGAAGAACAGTTCGGTCGCGGCGATCCCCGCCATCAGCCCCAGAAGGACGTCCGTCGACAGTCCCACGGTCAGACCGACCGCGGCACCGAGGACCACTGCGCCGATCAGGCGCGGCACGGCATCCAGGGGGAGCTTCATCCTCATACACGGCCACGCTATCTCTGTTGCTGCCGGTCAGCCCGGCAGGCCTGCCCCGAGGGGAATGGTCACTTCGTCCTCGACGGGCGGGTCGAGTTCCTGCTTCCGGTTCCCGGTCGCAGAGAAGCAGCGCAACCGGATGGAGTCCGGGGTGACGTCCAGGCGCAGGAAGCACTTGAAGAAGGGCGGGCTGTACGTCGCCGAGCCGGGCGAGAACAGCTGGGTGTAGGTCTTGCGCACCGGGAGGCGGAAGCGTGAGGCGAGGCCGGGACGGCGGCCTGCGCCCAGCAGAGTGGCGACGAGGCGAGTGCGCAGGGTGACCTCGGCCGACTCGCCCTGGTCACGGATCGGGGTGATGCCGAGGCGCTCGGCGATGACCGCCGTGGCCTCGGCCTCGGTGAGCGTGAAGAAGCGGCGCATGTGGAGACGGCGTCCGTAGAGCCTGCTGTAGAAGGCGAGAGAGTCACCGCGCAGCGGATAGCAGCGGAAGTCCTCCTCGGTGACCTCGGCGACCGAGACAGGGGCGATGGTGTGGGTGGCGTGCATGAACGCCCCGCCGCCGCCCGCGACCACATACTGGATGGTGCGACCGTCCACCCGTACCGGATAGCGCTGGTAGTTGTGGATGTCGCCCCCTATCGCGGCGACGTAGTGATGCCCGGGATCGCGCACGATGTCGTCGACGGTGCCGCCGCCCTCGATGGGGCACGGGTGGTACTCGGCATCCACGTACAAAGGCGTGCCGGTGATGAGGATCTTGGGGACGTCTCCCTTGGACACCTCACGCAGCCAACGGCCCTGCTCGGCATCGACGGTGCCCAGGAGCCCGGTGTCGATTCCTATGATGCGCACCGGTCCGGCATCGATGGCCCAGTACGGGCCCGGCTGGACGGCCTGTTGAGCGGGCGCGGAACGCATCTTCCGTGCCTGGGCGAGGTGTTGCTCGTCGGCCTTGCCCGGTGTGTGCCACAGCAGCGACCGCAGCCAGGCCTTCGACAGCCGGCGCGGCGAGGGTTGCGGTGCCGGAGGCAGCGCGTCGCAGAACTCCCGCATGAAGGCCTGGAGGTCTTCGTACCAGTCGTGGTTGCCGGGTATCGCGTAGATGGGTGCCTGATAGTCCTGGTACGGGCGGTAGAACTTCGTGCCGTAGTCGGTGGCGCTGCCGACCGGATAGATCACGTCACTGGCGAGGACGGCGAACTTGGTGTCCTGACTGACCTTCAGAAACCCTGGGACCACGGCGAATTGAGGGTCGTCGCCCTCGCCGGTGTCACCGATGACCATGAAGGAGAAGTCGTCCGGATCATCGCGCCGGATCACCGCGTCCGCGGGTGCCCCGGCTGCTCTGCGCTGCTCCACCCATCGGCTGCGGGTGCGGCCCGTGGGGTCCCCGAACCAGGAGGCCAGCAGGCCGTTGCGGGCGGGCCACAGCGTCTTCGGGTTGAGCCAGGAGAGTTTCTCCACCCGGTGCGGCATCAGTTCCTTGTAGTCGCCGGGTTCCGGGGTTCCCCAGCCGGCGCCCTCAGAGGTGTCGCGTGATGAGTCGGACATCGGTGAACCGTAACAACGATCTTTTGAGACGCGACGAGCGGGGACGGTTCGAGCCGGACAACTCATGGTGGGCGGACGAGACTTCGTGGCGGGTGCCGCACCCTTCCGCTGTGTGATGGCTGCCGTACCGTTCCGGCACGTGGCGCGTGCCGGAACGGCCATCACTACCGATCAGGCGGTGTGGAGGGTCAGCCCGTAACGGCTGAGGATCTCGTTGATGGGCTGGTACCAGGTC
This sequence comes from Streptomyces sp. NPDC093544, assembly GCF_040683495.1. Taxonomy (NCBI): domain Bacteria; kingdom Bacillati; phylum Actinomycetota; class Actinomycetes; order Kitasatosporales; family Streptomycetaceae; genus Streptomyces; species Streptomyces sp. NPDC093544. Next base: position 59,396 of record NZ_JBFBEA010000009.1, read on the forward strand.
TCGCCGCCGCTGCCGCAGTTGCCCCAGCCGCCCGAGGTGACGCCCTGGGCCTGGTCGCCGCTGATGAAGGATCCGCCGGAGTCGCCGGGTTCGGCGCAGACGTTCGTCTTCGTCATCTGGTGCACGGCACCCTGGCTGTAGTTGACGGTCTCGTTCTTGGCGAGCACGGTGCCGCAGTGCCAGTGGGAGGTCGAGCCCGAGCGGCAGATGGAGGCGCCGACGGGAGCCTCTCCCGAGCCGCGGACGAGCTGGTCGGAGACGGTTCCCCAGCCCAGGACGACGGGCACGGTCCACCAGCCGCTGCCGACGTTGACCCAGGCGTAGTCGTTGTCGGGGAAGGAGGAACCCTGGAAGTTGCCGATGTAGCTGCCGTCCCAGCCGCTGACACCGGCGCTGGGCTGTCCACAGTGTCCGGCGGTGACGAAGCCCCCGTACACGGAGAAGCCGATGGAACAGCGGACGTTGCCCGTGTAGTACGGGTCTCCGCCGACGGTCCCGGCGGCGAGGGTGCGCGGTGCCTGTCCCGAATTGTCGACCGTCACCGGACCGGCTTGGCGGGCCTGGGTCACGAAGGCCTGGACATCGTTGTCATTCTTTCGCGCGGCGACCACGTCGACGACGACCGAGCTGCTCTTGGGGTCGACGTGCCAGCCGCTGACACCGGAGGGGGCGTCGAGTTTGTCGATCCGCGCCAGCGCGGCGTCGAGCTGACGCTCGCTGTGCTCGACGAGAGCGACCCGGGCGCCGGTGGCCTCGACGGCCTCCCTTCGTACGTTGTCGGTGATCGCGACGGTGAGTTTCCCGCTGTCCGCCTCGAACCACGATCCGCCGTACGAGCCGCCCGCAACGCGCTTGGCCGCGCGCTCGACGGTACGGGCCGTCGCCTCGGCCTTGAGCCGGGCGGTGGCCTGGGTCTCGGTCAGGCCCAGGTCTCGTTGCATGGCGGTGATCAGGCCGGGTGATGCCGGGGCGTTGTCCGCGGCGGTGGGGGTCTCGGCGGCGGACGCCTGGGTGGTGACACCGGCGGCCACGGTGCTCAGGAGCAAGGCCGCGGAGAGACAGGATCGCAGAACTGTCTTGCGTCTCAAGGGAGTTGCCTTTCGTCGTTCCGGTCGTGGGGTGGGGAGCGGAAGGGCAGGGTGAGAGCGCTCTCTGGAACGTGCGTCGATGACGGTAGCCGGTGATCATGGGCAGGTCCATGCCAAGCGCAGGGATTGTTGACCAGCGCCTTCAAGGGCGACTCAGCCGCGTACGGCGCGCGGGTGTCCGTATCTGTGGGTTGTCTGGCCCTGCCGCCGTGGCGCCACGCCACCGAACCGACGAGGCTGGATTGTGTCGCCGGACGGACCGGCGGCGGCAATGAGAAAGAAGTGCGGGTGAACGCGATGACCACCGACTCGAACCCGGTCGCCGGGGTGAGCGTGCCGGACACCAAGCTGGCAAGGGAGGCGACCGAACTGGTCAGGGACACCACGAGCGACCTCGTCTACCACCACTCGCGCCGCGTGTACCTGTTCGGCGCGCTGCAGGGCCGCAACCGCGACCTGAGCTTCGACCCCGAACTGCTCTACTTCGGCGCGATGTTCCACGACCTCGGACTGTCCGAGCGCTTCCACTCCAGCGGACGCCGCTTCGAGGTGGACGGAGCGGACGAGGCCCGCCGCTTCCTGCGGTCGCACGACGTCCCCGAGGACAGCATCCGCCGCGTGTGGACGGCGATCGCCCTGCACACCACGCCCGCCATCCCGCAGTTCATGGAACCGGAGGTGGCCCTGGTGACGGCGGGCGTCGAGTACGACGTCCTGGGCATCGGCTACGAGGACATCTCCGCCGCCGACCGGGCGCGCATCGTCGCCCTGCACCCCCGGCCCGACTTCAAGAACCAGATCCTCGGCGCCTTCACCGACGGCATCAGCCCCAAGCCGGAGACCACCTTCGGCAACGTCAAGGCCGACGTACTGGAGCACTTCGTACCCGGCTTCGAGCGGGGAGACTTCGTCCGCACCATCCTCGACTCTCCATGGCCCGAGTGATCCCCGGCTTCTCCGGCACCGCGGCCCACGTTGTCGCGGTGCTGGCCTTCGACGGCGTACAACTCCTGGACGTCACCGGCCCCGTGGAGGTCCTGACGACGGCCAACGCCTACGGTGCCCGCTACGACGTGCGCCTGGTGTCCGTCACCGGCGCCGACATCCGCACTTCCGCGGCCGTGCGCATCGGCGTCGACGGCAGCTGGGACGAAGTACCCGCCCGACTGGGCACGTTGATCGTCCCCGGCAGACGCGAATGGCGGCAGGTGGTCACCGACGACGACCTGGTCGCCGCCGCCGTGGACCTGGCCGGACGAGCCAAGCGGGTCGCGTCCGTGTGCGCCGGCGCCTTCCTACTGGCGGAGGTGGGCGTGCTCAACGGCCGCCGGGCCGCGACCCATTGGCAGCTCGCCCACGAGCTGGCCGCCGCCTATCCGAAGGTGACGGTCGAGACGGATCCGCTGTTCGTACGGGACGGCAACGTCATCACCTCCGCCGGAGTCACCTCGGGCATCGACCTCGCCCTGGCCCTCGTCGAGGAGGACCACGGCCCCGACACGGCCCGTGACGTCGCCCGCGAACTCGTCGTCTTCATGGCACGCCCCGGCGGCCAGTCCCAGTTCAGCGCTCGCCTGACCCCCCGGGACGCCACCCACCTGGTAGTCCGCCGCGTCATGAATCTGGTCGGAGCCGACCCCGCCGCGGCCCGCGATCTGGACGCGCTCGCCCGCGGCGCCGGAGTCAGCACCCGCCACCTCAGCAGACTCTTCCGTACGCAGACGGGAATGACCGTGGGCCGGTACGTCGAGTCGGTGCGCCTCGAAGCCGCGCGGGCACTCCTGGAATCCGGCACCGACACCGTCGACGCGGTCGCCCAGGAGGCGGGCTTCGGCTCGGCGGAGTCCATGCGCCGGGTCTTCCAGCAGACGCTGGGCGTCTCACCGACGGCGTACCGGGCGCGCTTCCGTACGACGGGCAGGGCGGCGGACGGGTAACCGGCTGGTAGCTGCCCTTCCCGCCGTCACTCGCGTATGCGGGCCAGCAGCAGGGCGACGTCGTCGTCGGGCTCGGGGCGCAACGCGTCCAGCAGCATGTCGCTGATCCGCTCCAAGGACTGCCGTGTGCTCTGCAGGAGCCGCGTCATCCTCTCCAGGCCCGCGTCGATGGGCTCCGTGCGGTTCTCGATCAGACCGTCGGTGTACAGGGCGAGCAAAGAACCCGGCGCCAGTTCCACCTCCAGGGTGCCGAAGGGCACGCCGCCGACGCCGAGGGGCACGCCGCCGGGGATGTCGAGAAGGTCCGCACTGCCGTCGGGGCGGATCACGACCGGCGGGAGGTGACCGGCGCTGGACAGCTCGCAGGTGCCCCGACGCGGGTCGCACACGGCGTACACGCAGGTGGCGATCGTGTCACCGAGTGAACCCGCGATGTCGTCGAGGTGGCCCAACAACTCGGCGGGAGACGGATCGAGACGCGCCAGGGCGCGGGTGGCGGTGCTCAACTGGCCCATGACCGCGGCAGCTTGGACACCCTTGCCCATCACGTCGCCGACGATCAGACCGGTCCGTCCCCGGCTCAGCGGCAGCACGTCGTACCAGTCCCCGCCGACCTCGCTCAGGGCAGGCAGATAGCGGACGGCGATGTCGAGACCGTCCTGGTCCACGGGCGTGCGGGGGAGCAGGCTGCGCTGGAGGGTGAGGGCGGCGCTGCGTTCGCGTCCGTAGAGCCGGGCGTTGTCGACACAGATCGCCGCGCGTGCGGCGAGCTCCGACGCGAGGATGCGGTCCTGCTCGTCGAACGGCCGGGTGTTGATCGTGCGGTACAGACTGAGTGTGCCCAGCACCTCGCCCCGAGCGACCAGTGGAACGGCCAGATAGGAGTGGACGCCGGCCACGCGCAGGGTCTGGGCGGCGTGCGAGTCCCTGGCGATGCGCCGCATCATGGCGGAATCCACGTGTTCCACCAGGATCGGCCTGGCCTCCCTAACGCACTGGGTGATGATCCGCGTCGAACTGTAGGTGGCCAGTTCGCCGACCGGGTCCGCGGCGTGGATGGCGTCCGTGAGGTAACCGGCCGCCACGGCCAGCGCACGGAACTCGGCCTGAGCGTCTCCGACGACCGCCGTGGTGGTGCCGTGCGCGACCACAGCTTCGAGTACGTCGACGGCGGCCAGGTCCGCGAGCTGCGGAACGGCCACGTCGGCCAGCTCCCGGGCGGTCTGCTGAAGATCCAGCGTGGTGCCGATGCGGGCACCGGCGTCCGCGATCACGGACAGGTGCTCGCGGGCCTGGGAGATCTCGGCCGCCGCCTGCTGCCGCTCCGAGACGTCGATGATGGACATCGCGAGTCCGAGTACACGGCCCTCCGCGTCCTGGATGCGGTGGTACGACTCCGAGTACGCGCGCTCCTCGGTGTCCGCCGGCGTCCTGCCGACGGACTGCTGGTCCAGCAGGGGTTTGCCGCTGGCCAGGACAAGGCGCATGCGTGACTCGATGGCCTCCACGTCGAGATCCGGCAGCATCTCCGCGATGCGATGACCCAGGACCGCTTCCTCGGGGAGCCCGTTGATCCGCTCCAGCGCCGGATTGAGGCCCACCCAGCGCAGATCGTTGTCGAAGACCGCGATGCCCATCGGGGTCTGCTGCACAAAGCTGTGGGACAGCGCGAGGTCCCGCTCCACGCGCCGTACGGTGGTGGCGTCCGTCACCAGGCTCAACAGGTGGATTCGCCCGTCTCTGTCGTGCAGTCGCATGGTGCGGAACTCGACGGGGCGTTCCGTGCCGTCCTTGTGGCGCATCGGGAAGACCCCGGCCCAGCGGGCTCCCGACCGCACCTGCGCGAACACCTGGCGCGCCTGTTGCAGGTTGTCGGGCGTGACCAGGAGTTCGTCGGTGCGATGGCCGAGAGCTTCCTCCGCCCGATACCCGAGCAGCTGTTCGGCCTCGGGACTCCACAACCCGATGTGCCCGTGGCTGTCGACCACCACGGCCGCGACTTGCAGCAGGTCGAGCAGTCCTCCCGGCGCGGCGGTGACCCCGTCGTCGTTTCCGGTTGCGTACCCGTGCATTCCAGCCGCTCCTTCCGGCGCGGCTGGCACCGGCATCGCCAAGATCCGCCCTTCGGGTTCTTCGATTACGTCACACCGTGCCCCGGAGGGCAACACCTGAACCACGGAGCGGCCCAGAAACCGCAGGTGGCGGGCGTAGCGACAGAAATCCGCCGTATCCCGCACGCGGCCGTACGGGTGATCGCCCGTGCCGTCCGAAACCGGACCTCTGCGAGTCCCGGCCGATCAGACATTTTCACCGGTCACGGCTCTATGAACCTTGAGGTCCTCTGGCTACTCTCCGCCGCATGATTTCCACGGTGGTCTGGGGCACCGGCAACGTGGGCCGCGCGGCCATCCGCGCCGTCGACGCCCACCCGGCGCTGAAACTCGCGGCAGTACTCGTCCACAACTCCGCCAAGGTCGGCCGCGACGCGGGCGAGCTCGGCGGCCTCGACCACGGGCTGGGGGTCACGGCGACCGACGACATCGACGCCGTACTGGCCGCCGCTCCCGGGGCCGTCGTCTACGCGGCGACCGGCGACATCCGGCCCGATGAGGCTCTCGACGACATCGGCAGGGCGATCCGCGCCGGCGCCGTGGTCGTCACACCCGCGCTGTACCCGCTCTACGACCAGCGCAACGCTCCGCCCGAGTTCCGCGATCCGGTGCTCGGGGCCATCGCCGACGGCGGCGGCTCGCTCTTCGTCTCGGGTGTCGACCCGGGCTGGGGCAACGACGTACTGCCCCTGCTGATCAGCGGACTCGGCACCACGATCGACGGCATCCGCTGCCAGGAGATCTTCGACTACTCCACGTACGACCAGGAGGATTCCGTTCGCCATCTGATCGGTATGGGTCATCCCATGGACTACGAGCCGCTGATGCTCGCGCCGTCCATTCCAACCATGGTGTGGGGCGGACAGATACGGCTGATGGCCAGGGCCCTCGGTGTCGAACTCGACGACATCCGGGAGACGTTGGAACGCAGGCCGCTCGACGCCATGGTGAGCACCCGGACGATGGGGGAGTTCGAGGCAGGTACCCAGGGCGCCGTGCGGTTCGAGGTGCAGGGGATCGTCGGAGGCGAACCCCGCATCGTCATCGAGCACGTCACCCGCATCCACGCGTCCTGCGCAACGGACTGGCCGACGCCGCCTGACGGCGGCGACGGAGCACATCGCGTCATCATCGAGGGCCGTCCCCGCATCGAGGTCACCGTCGAGGCCACCGACGAGGGCGAGAACCGGTCCGCCGGCGGGAACGCCACCGCGGTCGGCCGGCTGGTGGGCGCCATCGACTGGCTGGTGGACGCGGAACCCGGACTCTATGACGCGCTCGACGTCCCGCTGCGCCCGGCAGTCGGCCGACTCGGAAGGAAGTGACCCCCATGACCATGCAGATCGACATCCCCGAGGGCCAGGAGCCGATCGGGTACGTGTGGGGAGAGATGGTCCCCGGTATCGGGATGGCCGCCGCGAACTTCTCGCTGTCCGTGTACGAGCACAGCACCCTGGGGCTGCGCGAGTTCGAGGCCGCCAGGCTGCGCATCGCGCAGATCAACGGCTGTCTCTTCTGCCTCGACTGGCGGACCGAACGGGAGGGCCAGAAGGTCGAGGAGGAGTTCGCGGAGGCGGTGACCCAGTGGCGTACCACCGACGTATTCGACGACCGCACGAGGCTGGCCGCGGAGTACGCCGAGCGGTACGCACTGGATCACCACGGTCTCGATGACGAGTTCTGGGCGCGGATGACCGCGCTCTACAGTCAGCACGAGATCGTGGAGCTGAGCATGAGCATCGGTTCCTGGCTGGCGTTCGGCCGGCTCAACCATGTACTCGGCCTCGACGCCGTGTGCGTGCTGCCCACGCACTGAACCGGGTTTCCGTGGTCGCCGCCTTTACAGGTCGGTGGCGATGATCTTCTCGATGTTCCGTTCGGCGAGCGCGGTGATGGTGACGAACGGGTTCACACTGGTGTTGCCGGGAATGAGCGAACCGTCGATGACGTACAGGCCGGAATAGCCATGCAGACGCCCGTAGTTGTCGGTGGCCTTGTTGAGCACCGCGCCGCCGAGCGGGTGGTAGGTCAGGTGATCGCCCCAGATCTTGTAGACGCCGAAGAGGTCGGTGCGGTAGATCGTCCCTTCCTTCGCGTTGATCTTGTCGAAGATTGATTTGGCCATGTCGATGGACGGCTGCTTCCAGGCGGTCTGCCAGTTGAGTTCGGCGTTGCCTGTCGCGGCGTTCCAGGTGAACTGCGCGCGGTTCGGGTTCTTGGTGATCGACAGGTAGAACGAGGCGAACGTCTCGATCCCGGTGGGCAGCGGCGCGACCTCGGCGAACGCGCCACCGGCGGTCCAGTTGTCGATGCCGCCGCATGGAATGCTCGCCTGGAGGGAACCGGTCGGGTCCCACAGGTGGTTGGCGCGACCGCACATGACGTTGCCGTTGTCGCCCCACCCCTTGCCGATCTCGGAGTTGAGGCCGGGCAGCGCGCCGGTGGCTTTCAGCTTGACCAGGAGCTTGCTGGTGCCGACGCTGCCGGCCGCGAAGAAGACCCGGTCCGCTGTGACGGTCTTGGTGGTCGTGGTGTCACCGTTGGTGTTGATCTGGTCGATGAGGACCGTGTAGCCGCCGCCGGCCGCCGGGGCGACCGAAGTGACCTTGTGCAGCGGCGAGATGGTGACCCTGCCGGTGGCCGCGACCTGGGCGAGGTAGGTCTTCTGCAGTGACTTCTTGCCGTAGTTGTTGCCGTAGAGGATCTCGCCCGCCATCGCCGACTTGGGGACCGTTCCGGCCGCCTCCTGCTTCATGTAGTCCCAGTCGTATACGTCGGGGACGAAGACGAACGGGAACCCGGACCGCTGGGCGTGCTTGCGGCCGACCCGCGCGTACTGGTATCCGGGCGTGGTTTCGAACCAGGCCGGGTCGATGGTGCCGACCCCGAGCCCGGCGTTGGCCCGCGGGTAGTAAGTGCCGTACATCTCGTCGGCGTTGACCGAGGGGAGGACGGCGGCGAAGTTCTCGCGCTTGGGTGTGACGGCCATGCCGCCGTTGACCAGGGAACCGCCGCCGACTCCGCGGCCCTGGTAGACGATGATGCCGCCCATCTCCTCGGCGTCCAGGATCCCGGTGTAGCGGGGGATGTCCTTGTCGATCGGGAAACCGAGGAAGTTGCTGAGGGGCTGCTTGGTCCTGGTGCGGAGCCAGTACGACCGGTAGTCCGGGGTGGTGGTGTTGGCGAAGATCTTGCCGTCCGTGCCGGGGGTGTCCCAGGCCATGCCCATCTCGATCATGTGTACGTCGACGCCGGCCTGGGCGAGACGCAGGGCGGCGACGGAACCGCCGTACCCGGTGCCGATCACCAGGGCGGCGACATGGGCTCCGGGGGCGATCGGGCCGGCCGCCGTGACCGCCTGCTCCTGGGCCGACGCGACGTGAGCCGAGAGGGTGACGGCCCCAAGAATAGAACCTGTTCCAGTGATGAATCTACGGCGCGAGACACCTCTGGTGGGCTTGTTGTGCATGGTAGTGTCGTTCATGTGACACTCCTCACTCTTGACGAGTGAGAACACGTTCTACTGTTGCCAGCGTGTTAAGTCACTACATACCTCTAGGTAACTTGCGTCCGATTTCGGGACGGCAGGAGGGTCCCGGCCGCCGCGGGGCACGCAGCCTCGGAGCCGGACCGGCAGCCCTGCGCCGCCGACAGCTTTGCGCCGCCGGATCGTCGTGAGGGAGCGTCGGACACCCCCTGGTGTGCTGCCGTGCGGCGCCCGGCGGTGCCGCCCCTTGACTTCACAAGACCCCCGCGCAACATTCCTGACGCCACATCAGAACCGGGACGCCCAGCGCCCGTTGCTTCCCGGGGTACAGCACGTCCTCCCGTCCCTTCGCCCCGTTGGAGCGCCCTGCATGTCCACCAGTGCGACCCGTGCGAGACGTACCGAATCCGCTGCCGCACCCGGGCCGTCGCGCCGCCGGGTGCTCGGCGCCACGGGAGCCTCCCTCGCGCTCGCGGCCGGCCTCCCGAGCGTGGCCGACGCCGCGGAGCTGCCTCTGCTGGGCACGTACGACGTGGTGGTGATCGGTTCTGGAGCGGCGGGGATGACCGCCGCGCTGACGGCCGCGAAGCAGGGCCTGAGCTGTGTCGTCGTGGAGAAGGCGGCCACCTTCGGGGGCTCGGCGGCGCGCTCCGGCGCGGGCATCTGGATACCGAACAACCCGGTGATCCTCGCCGCCGGTGTCCCCGACACCCCGGCGAAAGCCGCCGCCTACCTCGCGGCGGTCGTCGGCCCCGACATCTCCGCCGCGCGCCAACAGGCCTTCCTCGGCAAGGGCCCCGCCATGCTCTCCTTCGTCATGGCCAACAGCCCGCTGCGCTTTAGGTGGATGGAGGGATACAGCGACTACTACCCGGAGCTGCCCGGCGGACTGCCGGGCGGCCGCTCCATCGAACCCGCGCAGCTCGACGGGAACATCCTGGGTGCCGAACTCGCCCGCCTGAACCCCTCGTACATGACGGTCCCGAACGGCATGGTCGTCTTCAGCGCCGACTACAAGTGGCTCACTCTCGCCGCGGTCAGCGTCAAGGGCGCAGCCGTCGCCACCGAGTGCCTGGCCCGCGGCACCAAGGCGGCGTTGCTCGGCCAGAAACCCCTCACCATGGGCCAGTCACTTGCGGCCGGCCTGCGCGCCGGACTGCTCACCGCGCAGGTGCCCGTGTGGCTGAACACCCCGCTGTCCGACCTGTACATGGAGAGCGGATCCGTCACCGGGGCCGTGGTGACACAGGGCGGCCTTCCGGGCCTCGTCCGGGCGCGCCGCGCAGTCATCGTCGGCTCCGGCGGCTTCGAGCACAACGCGGCCATGCGCGACCAGTACCAGCAACAGCCCATCGGCACCGCGTGGACGGTGGGCGCCAAGGAGAACACCGGCGACGGCATCCAGGCGGGCGAGCGGGCCGGCGCCGCGCTCGACCTGATGGACGACGCCTGGTGGGGCCCGGCGATCCCGCTGCCCGACCAGCCCTACTTCTGCCTCGCCGAACGCACACTCCCCGGCGGCCTCCTCGTCAACGCCGCGGGCGCGCGTTTCGTCAACGAAGCCGCTCCCTACAGCGATGTCGTGCACATCATGTACGAGCGTGACGCGACGGCCCCGGACATCCCGGCCTGGCTGATCGTCGACCAGAACTACCGCAACCGCTACCTGTTCAGGGACGTCGCGCCGACCTTCACGTTCCCGGACGCGTGGTACCAGTCCGGCGCCGCGCACAAGGCCTGGACGCTGGATGCTCTCGCGGGTCGGATCGGCGTCCCCGCGGCCGCCCTCCGTGCCACCGTCAACCGCTTCAACAGCCTTGCCCAGAGCGGCAAGGACACGGACTTCCACCGCGGTGACAGCACCTACGACCACTACTACACCGACCCCGCGATCCTCCCCAACTCCTGCCTGGCGCCCCTGTGGCTCGCCCCGTTCTACGCCTTCAGGATCGTCCCGGGCGACCTGGGCACCAAGGGTGGCCTGCGCACGGACGCCCGGGCGCGCGTACTGCGGCCCGACGGCTCCGCGATCCCCGGCCTGTATGCCGCGGGGAACGCCAGCGCCGCGGTCATGGGGCACAGCTACGCGGGCGCGGGCTCCACGATCGGCCCCGCGATGACCTTCGGCTACATCGCCGCGCGGGACATCGCGGCCGGCGTCCCGTGATCAGCCTTCGAACTCGGTGAGATCGATGGCATGAACGTGCAGGGGATAGCCGTACACCGGGTGGGTCGTCTCGCGTTCCGGCACCATGCCGAGCTTGGTGATGATGTTCTCGGAGGCGTCGTTACCCATCCGGTTGATGGCGATGACACGGTCGAGGCCGCGGTCCTGGAGCGCGAACTCCAGCGTGGCATGAGCGGCCTCGGACGCGTATCCCTGGCCCCAGAACTGTGAGCCGAGCCGCCAGCTGATCGCCACGGCGGGCAGCACCTCCGGCAGGAACTCGGGCACGGACAGACCGGCGAAGCCGGCCACTTCGCCTGAGGCCAGCAGCTCCACAGCGAAGATCCCGAAACCCTCCTCGTCCCACTCCTCCTCCCACCGCTCGATCTCCTCGGCGGTGTACTCCAGGTCGCGCACCGAACCGTCGTCGATCCAGTGCATGACCTGGGAGTCCGCGTTGATGTCCGCCATGGGCGTGATGTCGTCGTCGTACCAGCGGCGGAGAAGGAGGCGGGGGGTGTGGATCTCGGTCATGGCGCCCATCCTGCCTGACGGACGGATCATCGAGCCAATGGCGGGGGTAGGTCCGCCGGGGGAGGCCTGCTCGACGCGGTGATCAGCACCGCCCGCTCAGTGGTGCGCCAGGGCGCCGCCGTCGAGGCCGATCCCGGGGAGATTCCTTCGCCGTCGGCGGAACCTTTCCGCTCACGCGCGGGTGTCGTCGCCAAGACAATGCCGCTCATGACGATGACCTCGACTGCCGTCCGGCAGGTCACCGCGGCAGTCCACGCCCGCGGCGGCGAGGGGTTCGCCGGCGTGCCGAAGGTGACGCCGAGCAGCGGACGCCCCTTACCCAGCAACCCGCCCCCTACGCGGCAAGCCCCAGCAAGCCAAGGAGTCGAAATGAGCCCTCAGACCGCCGCACGCAACGTCCTCGTCGTCATCGGTACCGGGGGCATGGGCCTGGCCGTTGCCCGGCGCCTCGGCGGCGGGCGGCGGATTCTGCTGGCCGACTGGTCCGCCCCGGGTCTGGAAGCGGCCGTCGCCACGCTGTGCGGCGAGGGTCACCAGGCCGAGGGGCACATCGTGGACGTCTCGCGGTGGGACTCGGTCGAGAAGCTGGCAGACGCCGCCGGGGCAGCGGCCGCGCACTCCGCCAGCCAAGTCGACGCCGTCGTCCACACCGCGGGCGTGTCGCCCGTCACGGCGACCGCCCGGCAGATATACGAGGTGGACCTGCTGGGCACCGCTCACGTGATCGACGCCTTTCTCGCCGTTGCCGCTGTCGGCACGTCACTGGTGTGTGTGGCAAGCATGACCGGGCACTTCGCCTCGCTGGCTGCGGACTTCGAGCGGCACCTCGCGACCGCGCCCACGGGCGAACTACTGGGGCACAAGGAACTCGACCCCGACGCCGATCCCCGCCTGGCCTATGTGGTGGCCAAGCGTGGCAACCATTTGAGGGTGCAGGCCGCCGCGCACGGCTGGGGAGCCAAGGGCGCGCGGCTGAACACCATCAGCCCTGGGGTGATCTCCACCCCGATGGGCGCGCAGGAACTCCAGGGCCCGGCGGGCGCCCACATCCAGGCCATGATCGACCTCTCCGGTGCCCGCCGGGCGGGCACCCGGACGACATCGTGAGCGCCGCCGCGTTCCTGACCGGGCCGGACTCCGCCTTCATCACCGCGAACGACCTGTCGGTGGACGGTGGAGCGGTCTGCGCACAGCGCTGGAACACCACGACCACGGCCTGAGCGGCTCTCCGGGTATCTGGCGCGCGCTGCGGCACGGAACTGAGCTCCGCCAGCTCCCTTGCCACCAGCACGCATACGCCATCTCCCCGGCCTTGGGCCAAGGCCCCTCCCCGAGCCTCCTGCCCGGTCGGGCAGGTTCACGGGGAGACGCGGGGTCAGCGGATGGACGACGGGTGCTGGGCCAGCGGGGTCACGGTGACATCCATGTACGGGAAGAGTGGTAGCCCCCAAAGGAGTTCGTTGAGACGGTCGTTGTCGATGACGTCGAAGACGCTGAGGTTGGAGTACTGACCGGCGCAGCGCCACAAGTGCAGCCATTCGCCGGAGTGTTGGAGCTTCTGTGCGTACTCCTTCTCGGCGGCGACGGTCGACGCCCGCAGCGCCGGGTCGAGATCGGGTGGCAGGTTCACGGTCATGTGGACGGCGAAGAGCATGACGGTCTCCGATCAGGAAGCGGGATCGAGGACGAGGTCGTATGTGACCTGGTTGCCGCCGTCGCCCACCGGCTGCGGGTCGATGACAAGTTCAGGCTTGACGGCGGAGGCCACGTCGTCCTCGACGTGCTCGCCGCCGCGGAAGTACAGCTGGGCGGTGAGGGTCTCGTGGCCGGGCGCCGAGACCTTCAGGTGCAGATGGGCCGGGCGCCAGGCGTGCCAGCCGGCGGCGGCGATGAGCTTGCCGCAGGATCCGTCGGTGGGTATCTGGTAGGGAGCGGGCTCGATGGTGTGCACCGCGAAGCGCCCCGCCTCGTCGGTTTCGACGGCACCGCGAAGATTCCACTGCGGGATGCCGGGTGCGAACTGCGCGTACAGGCCGTCGTCGTCGGCCTGCCACATCTCCAGCAGCGCGCCGGACAGTGCCTCGCCCGAAACCCCCGTGACCTGGCCCTGGAAGAGGAGCGGGGTGCCGGGCTCGTCCTCGCGCATCGGCAGGGTGCTGACGCTGGGGAGGTCGGGAGCGCCCGGCACGTAGTACGGCCCTTCGATGGTTCCCTTGCTTCCCTTGCGGTCGGCGCCCGCGACCTCCTCGACGACGTGCTCGATCCACACGTCCAGGAAGAGCGGCCACTCGCCGTCCTCGCCCACGGAGATCAGCCACGCCTTGAGGGCGTTGTACTCCTCGTACGTCACCTGGTTCCGGCGGATGACGTCGTGCACAGCGGAAATCAGCTCGGTGGCAAGGGTGTTGACGCGCTCGGTGTCGGCGACAGCCTGGCCGGACGCGACGGTCTTGTCGGTGCGGAAGCGGTCGGTGGCCGAAGCGCCGGATGCGGCGGCCGTGGCTTTAAGAGTGGTGTCGGACATGATGTGCGGCTCCTTTGCCGATCGGGAAAAGCGGTTCAGCGGTCCTGGCGGTAGCGGGTGAGCTTGTCCGGGTCGATCGCGACGCCCAGACCGGGCCGGTCCCGTACGGCGAGCGTGCCGCCGGTGATCGTGACCGGTTCGGTGAGCAGGTCGTCGCTCATGTCCAGGAAGTTGGAGAGTTCGCCGGCGCGGCGGGAGGCGGCGGCGTACGCGGCGCCGAAGGCGACCGTGCACACCGTGCCCAACTGACCGTCGATCTGATTGCCCATCACCACCTCGGCGCCCATCCCCTCGCACTGGAACAGCACGCGCTGGGACTGGGTGAAGCCGGTGCGGGCGGTCTTGACGCTGATCGCGGTGGCCGCGCCGTCCAGCAGGGAGCGGGTCACCTCCGCGGGCGTGGTGGCGGACTCGTCCGCGACGAACGGCACGGGACTCTGTCGTACGAGCCAGCGACGCCCCAGCACGTCGTCGGCGGGGCACAGCTCCTCGGCGAGGGTGATGCCGACGGGTTCGAGTGCGCGCAGGGCGGTCGCGGACTCCGAGGCGGTCCAGCCGCGGTTGCCGTCGACGTACAACTCGGCCTCGTCGCCCAGGGTTTCGCGGAGCGCCCGGCACACATCGAGGTCGAGCGTGATGGGCCGCCGCCCGACCTTCACCTTGAAGGTGGTGATGCCGTACGTGTCGCGGATTCGCTCGGCCTCGGCCGCCATCCGTTCCGGGGCGTCGAAGCCGAGCATGTGCGCGACACGCATCCGGTCGGTGTAGCCGCCGAGGAGTTGGGTGACGGGCTGGCCCAGGGCCTGGCCGGCGATGTCCCAAAGGGCCATGTCCACGGCCGACTTGGCGGCCGGGTTGCCGACGGTGCGGTGCAGCCGGGCGTGTACCTGCTCGCGGGCGAACACGTCCATGCCGGTGAGCTGCGGGGCGAAGATCTTCTCGATGACACCGATCACGGACTGCTGTGTCTCGCCGTAGGTGAAGGGGCGGGGCGGTGCGTCGGCGACTCCGACCAGCCCCTCGTCGGTGTGGACTTGGACGAGCACGTGCTCGGCGCTGTGCACCTCACCGCTCGCGAAGCGAAGGGGTTTCACATACGGGATCGAGTACGGGATCGTCTCGATCGCGGTGATTTTCATCGGGTGCCGCTCGCGGTCTCCCGGATGAGTGCCTCTGTGTGCCGGGCGATGCCGAGCAGCCGGGCCACGCGGTCGGGACGGCCGATGAGTTGGACGCCGAGTGGCATACCGTGCGGGTCGCGGTGGCCCGGGACGGTGACGACGGGCAGGCCGAGCAGTTGCCAAGGGCGGCTAAGTACGGGGGTGCCGGTGGCATCGAGCCCGCGCGGGGCGGGGCCGGGAGCGGCCGGAGCAAGGATCACGTCGACTCGGGTGAGCAGGTCGAGGACGCGGGCACGGGCGGTTCGGGCGGTGTCCTGTGCCGTGCGGTATTTGTGCTCGGGCGTCCGGCGGCCGCGCTCCAGCAGTTCGCGCAGGGGCCTACTCAGCGACTCTGGGTGCTCCGCCTCGGCGGCCAGGGAACGCACGGCCTCGTACGCCATGACGGTGGCGTGGGTCTCGGCGAGTTCGGGCGTCCGGACCTGGCCACCCAGGTCGTTCGTCTCTGCACCGGCTGCCGCCAGCGCCCTGGCGGTGCGGTCCAGCGCGTCGAGCATCGCCGGTTCGATGTCGGCCAGTTCGGTGCCGGGCCAGACCAACGCCCTTATTCTGTGCGGGAGTTCAGCCCTGGTGCCGTCGACGGCATCGACCACGGCGGCCAGTTCGGTGACCCCGGCCGTGATCAGTCCTGGCGCGTCCAGGCTCGGGCTGAGCCCGGTGAACCCCCGCGTCGACCAGGCGCCGACCGGGGCGACGTACCCAGCGACACCGCAGAAGGATGCCGGCCGGGTCAGCGAACCCGCCGTCTGCGAGCCCAGCGCCAACGGCACCACGCCTGCCGCGACCGCTGCCGCGGACCCACTGGAGGAACCGCCCGGCGTGTGGGCGAGGTCGTGCGGATTACGGGTCGGGCCCGGCTGGAAGTACGCGAACTCGGTGGTGACCGTCTTGCCCAGTGGTACGGCGCCCGCGCGGCGCAGCCGGTCCACCAGCCAGGCGTCGGACGTGGCGACCCGCCCTCGCCGGAGCGGGGAGCCGCACTCGGTGGGCAGCCCGGCGACATCGATGATGTCCTTGACGCCGACCGGCACACCCCGCAGCGGCCCGTCCGTGACGCGCCCGGCCGCCTCGCGCGCAGCCTCCCCGTCGACGTAGACCCAGGCACGGATGTCCGCTTCGGTCTCCGCCAGTCTCCGCAGTGCGCCGTCGACCGCTTCGCGCGGGTCGTGCGCGGCGGATGTCAGTGAGGGCACGTCAACCTGCTTTCGAAGTAGGGGTGTTCGTCAAAAGGCTGTTTCTCAACAGGCCGTTCCTCAACAGGCCACCGGCGGCGCCGAGTCCAGTCGGTGGAAGTTGCGGTTGAAGTAGACGAGGCTGTGGCCGCCCGCCCGGGTGCGGATCTGCTCGATCTCGACGAACAGCACGCTGTGGGTGCCCATGGCCTTGGAGTCCTTGATGGTGCCGACCACGGTCACCACCGCGTCCTTGAGGACCGGCACGTCATGACTCCGGTCCCAGATGTCCCAGCTGAATCGCTCGGCCATCGACGCTTCGGTCGCGCCGGCGAAGTGCATCGCCAACTCCTGCTGATCTCCGCCGAGCACGTTGACGCACACGCGGCCGTTGGCGCTGAAGACGTCGTGCATGGCGCTCTTGCGGTTGACGCAGGCCAGGACGGTCGGCGGATCGTCGGTCACCGAGCAGACCGCGCTGACGGTGATGCCGCAACGGCCGTTCGGTCCGTCCGTCGTCAGGATGTTGACGGCCGCGGGGAGGTGGGCCATCGCCTCCCGGAAGTCAGCCTGAGTCGGGGCGCGTTGGGTGTCGTACGCGTTCATGGTCGTCTGTTCCTCTCTGCGCCGGGCTCCGGCGCGGCGCATCGCTCGACGTGCCGGTTCACCACAGCTCGACCACCAACCGGGGTGACCTGGAGCGTGAGACACATGCGGCGATCTGGTCGCCCGCCGCCTTTTCCTTGGCGGTCAGGCAGTGGTCGCGGTGGTCGGGCTCGCCGTCGAGGACCCGTAGGACGCAGGTGCCGCAGATGCCTTCGCGGCAGGAGGTGTCGAGTGGGACTCCGTTGTCCTCCAGCACCTCGGCGATGCTCTTGTCGGCCGGCACGGTGTAGACCTCACCGGTGTCGAGCTCGACCTCGAAGCTCTCGCCGGGGGCGGCATCCGGCTGGTCCGCCGCCTGGAACAGCTCGGAGTGGATATGGCCCTCCTGCACGCTTCGGGCCGCGAGTGCGGTGACCTGTTCCATGAAGCCCTGGGGCCCGCAGGTGTAGACGTGCGCACTCGCCGGGAGATCGGTGAGCGCTTCGGAAAGTACCTGGAGCGCCGTCTCCCGCCCGTGCCCGAAGTGGAGGACGACCCGGTCGGCGAAGGCGGACTCCTCCAGCCGGTCCGCGAAGGCCGCCTCGGCCCGGCTCCGCGCCACGTAGTGCAGCCTGAAGTCCGCACCGGTGCCGAGGAGTTCGTACGCCATCGCCAGCAGTGGCGTGATGCCGATGCCGCCCGCGACCAGGTGGTGCTCGCTCGCGCCGGGGTCGAGGCCGAAGAGCTGCCGGGGTGCACCGATGCGCAGCTCCGTGCCGGGTTCCGTCTTGTCGTGCAGGGCGTGGGAGCCACCCCGGGACGTCTCCTCGCGTTTGACCGCGATGGTGTAGGCGCCGGCGTCGTGCGGCGGTCCGCACAGTGAGTAGGGACGGGTGATCCCTGTGGGTCCGGTCACGTCGATGTGGGCACCGGCCGGGTAGCCGGGGAGCGGACCGCCGTCGGAGCGGGCCAGCCGGAGCACCTTGACCGCGTCGGTGACGTCGACGGCCTCGGTGACGGTGACAGTGAACATCCGTCTGCCTTCACATTCGGGGCGGAACCAAAGGGCGGAACCAAAGGGGCGGAACCAAAGGGGCGAGGAGCTTCAGCTCATGCAAGGCTTCAGCTCATGTAGGGCTTCAGCGCATGTAGAGGCCGCCGTTGGCGTCCCAGCACGCCCCGGTCACCGTGTCCGCGTTGTCCGCCGCCAGCAGTACGGCCATGTCGGCGATGAACTCGGGGCGCCCGAGGCGCCGTACGGGAATCGAGGCCTCGATCTGCGCGAGCCTGTCCGGGTCGACGCTGTCGCGGACGGACGGCAGTTCCTGCGGGCCGGGGGAGATGGCGTTGACCGTCACGCCCTGCGGCCCGAGTTCACGGGCGAACACCTTGGTCAGCGTGATGACGCCGCCCTTGGCCGAGGCATAGTGCGCGCCGGTCGCCGTGCCGCCGTTCTGCCCGGCGAGCGAGGCGATGTTGACGATGCGGCCGTATCCGCGTTCGGCGAAGTACGCGCCGAGCACCTGGCAGCCGAGGAACGTGCCGTCGAGGTTGGCCGACACGACCGCGCCGAAGCTGTCGGGGGTGATGTCCATCAGCGCCTCGACCTTGGAGAGGCCCGCGTTGTTGACCAGGACGTGGACGGCGCCCCAGCGTGCGACCAGGTCGTCCAGTACCCGTACGAACGCGGCCTTGTCGCGGGCGTCCAGGCCGAGCCCGACCGCGGAACTCCCGGTCGGGTCAAGGGCGGCAGCGGCCTTGACCGCGGCTTCCCCGTCCAGGTCGGTGACGGCGACGCGGTAGCCGCGGTCGTAGAACCGGGAGGCGATACAGGCGCCCAGGCCGCGGGCCGCTCCGGTGACCAGCGCGACGCGCGGCTGGTCGTCCTCCCACCCTGCCGGGCTCACAGGAGGAACCCCGACGCCGTCACGGTGTCCTCGGAGTTGATCAGACGGATGACCTTGCGCACGATCCGGGGACCGTCGTCGGTGAATGTGATGCGGTGCGTGAGATCGGCCGCCAGGACGAAAGTCTCGCCGCGCTTGTAGCCCACGACCAACTGCGCCGAACAGATCTCGATCGAATCCTTGGACTCGTCACGGGCGGCGAGCGTGAAGCGCGAGACGGTACGGACCGTACGGGCCGCGGCCGTCGCCGAGATGGAGAAGCCACCGGTCAGCCGCTCGATGCGCATCCGGCGCATCCGGTCGTCGTCGTACACCAGATTCAGCGAGCCGGCGAAATCCGTCGTCTCCGGGTCGATGGGGACGACGTACTCGCCGCCCTCGGCCCAGAGCGTGTCCCACTCCTCGTACCGCTTGGCGTCCAGGAGGCGGGCCTCGTGCCAGATCAGGGAGAGCGCGGCGAGGGCGCGCGGATCGTCGAGCGGCAGCTCGGCATCTACAACTACCTTACTGAGAACGTCACTTGACATCGGTCATCATCCTCTTCCACATCGCGTACGCCTCGCGCATGCCGGTCTCGTCGGTCGCGTGGGAGGTCGGCTGGCCCAGGTCGTTGGGCTTCTCCCGGCCGAGGCCCCGGTTGACGAGGATCGGCATGTCGACGCCGCCGGTCACGCCGCGCTGGACGCGGTTCCAGGCCTCGGCGTCATCGGGGCTGCCGAAGCCGAACGGGCCCTGGAAGTGCTCGTGGATGCGCAGCCGCTCGCGGTTGACGATCTCGGGGCCGCCGTCCAGGCCGAGGGCCACATGCCGGATCTCCGTCTCCGCGACGGAGATGGGACGCAGGACCCGGAAGAAGGACATCGACATGGCCACGTTCGGGAACAGGTTGAGGTTGAAGCCGGCGCCGTGCAGCGAGCGCACGATCCGTCGCACGCGCTCCGGAGGCAGGTCCTTCGACAGCTCCTCGATGACGTGACCGAAGCGGTCCTGGAGCTTCTCGGTGCCGTCGTCGACGTCCAGGTCGACGTGCTCGGCGACGGAGACGGAGACACTGTGGCCGTTGCCGAGGGCGTGGGTGACCGCGCTCTCGTCGGTCATGATCGACAGCATGCTCGCGGTCTCGGCGTCCACGGACGACATCCAGGAGCGGTGCACGATCGGGAAGTGGTACCAGTCGGTCGTGTTCTCCAACTGGATCTTCCAGTTGCCCTGGAAACGGAACTTGTGCTCGCCCTGCACCTTGATCGGGAAGCCCGCGCCCTGCTTCATGAAGCGGTCGATCCACAGCCGGGCCCCGCCGAGGAAGTCCTCCAGCGGTTCGATCTCGTCGTTGAAGCTTGCGAAGATCATGCCCGCGTACGTCCCCACCTTGAGGCGTTGCAGCGGCAGGTCCTTCTTCTCCGTGACGTTCTCGTAGCCCTCGGGATAGGGGATGCCTCGCAGCGTGCCGTCCAGGGCGTACGACCATGCGTGGTAAGGGCAGGTGAAGCCGTTGCCGTTGCCCTTGGGGACGTCGCAGACGCTGGCGCCGCGATGGCGGCAGCGGTTGAGGAGGACGTTGACGCCGCCGCGGCGGTCGCGGCTGACGATGACGGGACGGCGGCCGATCCAGGCCGTCTTGAAGTCCCCCGACTTGGCGATCTCGCTCTCGTGGGCCACCCACACCCAGGTGCGGTGGAAGATCCGGTCCATCTCCAGCTCGAACAGCTCCGGGCCGGTGTAGAGGGTGCCGGCGACGCGGTCGTCCTCGACGAGCGAGGCGAGGTCGGGAATCTCCGGGGACACGGTCATCGGGTGACCTCCGGCTCCGGCAGCGGACGGCCGACGCGCGCCTCGATCTTCATGTAGCGCCACAGCCCGTGCTCGCCGACCTGGACGGTACGGAAGAGGTTGCAGGCCGCGGCCACCGTCGGCTGGTCGGTCACGTCGGCGAGGACGTACGACGTCCAGGGCCAGGAGCCCGAGGGGCCGACCATGTGCTGGTCGTCGTCCATGGTGCCGAGGACGCTCACGCCGGGCAGCTCCCAGAGCTGGGAGAGCATGGTCGTGAAGCCGTCCCAGACGGCCTTGCCCTGACCGGTGGGCAGATCGAAGAAGTTCTGGTTCACGCCGATACAGAAGAGGACCCGCAGGGGTTTGTCGCCGGAATGGGGCATGGAGGGTTCCCGCCTTTCAGGGGGTGGCTGGACAAAGGCTGCTCAGAGGTAGCCGGGGAAGGGCTGGACGCCCATGAGGACGGCGCCGGCGCCGTCGTACATGCCCTCCTGGAGGAAGGCGTGCTGCGGGACGACGGACGCGTCGCGCAGGAAGCGCTGCATCGGGTTGCCATCGGTGATGGCCGGGATGCCGCTCAGCTGGTAAGCGGCGCGTACGACCTCGAACGCGGTCTTCGCGAGATGGGCGGAGGCGAGCCGCAGCAGACTGGCCTGCTCGGGGGTCGCGGGATCTCCCGCCTCGACCGTCGCCCACACCTCGCCGGTGGTCTCGTAGAAGAAGGCGCGCGCGGAACGGAGTTGGGCCTCGGCCTGGCCCACCGCGATGCGGTAGGTGGCGCGCTCGGCGGGCTTCGGGGCGCCGGTGAATCCGGCGCGGCCGCCGCTGGCGATCGCCTGGTCGAGTGCGGCGCGGGCGACTCCGAGACCGACCACGGCGAGGACCTGGGCGGCGTAGGGGACGGTCGGGTAGCGGTACAGCGGTTCGTCGACGGTGGGTTCGCCGCCGCGTACGAACGTCCACTCCTCGGGGACGAGCGCTCCGTCGGCCACCAGGTCGTGGCTTCCGGTGCCACGCAGGCCGATGACGTCCCAGTTCTCGACGATCTCCAGCTGCTCGGGGCGCATCACGGCGGTCAGCGGACGACCGGCGTTCCGCTGACCGGCCTGGTCCCCGCTCGCCTTGATGCCGACGCCGAGGACGTCCGCGCCCTTGCAACCGCTGGCGAACTTCCACCGGCCCGAGACCCGGTACGTGCCGTCGACGAGTTCGGCCGGCTGTACGGGGAACAGGCCCCCGGCGAAGGCCACATCGGGCCCGTCGGCGTACAACTCGGCCTGGGTCTCCAGGGGCAGCGCGGCCAGATAGACGAGGGACGAGCCGAAGCTGGCCACCCAGCCGGCCGATCCGTCGACCTCCGATATCCGCTCGATGAGCCGCAGGAACTCGGTCGGCGGCAGTGCGTCGCCGCCGAAGCGCTTCGGGGCACCCGCACGGTAGAGACCGGCTTGTTTGAACTCGGCGACCATGTCCCGCGGAACGTATCGCTTCTCCTCGAATTCCGCGCGCCGCTCGGCCACTTGGGAAAGCACGCGGTCGAAGGCCGCTCGGGCGTCGGAATCGACCGGTGCCCGGGAATCCACCGGTGCCGGGGAATCCAGCGACTGCGTCATGGGACAAACTCCTCGCATTGCCGGGCGGGCGGTCTTCGATCCCGCTGTGCCTTCACGCTAGGCGCGCCAGGAACGGGCCGACAATTGGGAGTTGGCTGGAGTGTGTAGGGGATTCCTTTACGTGGTTCGGCGCGGCAGACGGGCCCTACGAGCTTTTACGTGGGTTCGCTCGCCAGGAGTCGTGCGATGCCGGGCGGGCTGAAGATGTCCCGGGTGGCGAGCGCGATCCCTCCGCGGATCCCTGCTGCGGCGCCGAGTTGGGTGGTGGTGATGGTGAGTTTGCGGGTGGCCAGTGGCAGGGCGCGCTGGTAGACCACCGCGCGGACGCCGGAGAGCAGATCGTCGCGGAGCTCGCTCAGTGGCCCGCCGAGCACCAGGGTGCGCGGGTTGAACATGTGCACCAGCATCGCCACCACCTCGCCGATCTCGGTGGCGGCCTGGCGCAGCGCGTGCAGCGCGGGCGGATCGCTGTTGGCCACCCGCTGCGCCAGTTCGTGCGCGCCGTGCAGCGGGTCCTCGGGCGTCGTTTCGGGAATGCCGAGACTGCGAAGGATCGCCCGGTGGGAGGCGAGGGCTCCCACACAGCCGATGTTGCCGCAGGCGCACAGCACATCGCCGCCGCCGACCGCCCGGATGTGGCCGATGTCGCCGGCCGCCCCGTCGGCTCCGCGGTACACATCCCCGTTGGCAGTGATGATCCCGGCGCCGATACCGCTGGCGATCTTGATGCACAGCAGCGGAGTGTCCGCCGTGGCCTGGCCGGCCTCGCCGAGCGCCATGAGGTTGACGTCGTTGTCCACCACGACCGGGCAGCGGAAGGCGGTGCGCAGATGCTCGGCGACGGGGTAGCCGTCCCATCCGGGCATGCCGGTCGGACGTACCGCGCAGCCGTGCTGGAAGTCGACGGGACCGGGCAGGCCGACCACCGTCTCGCGTACTCGGTTCGGGTCGCGGCCGTGCCTCGCCAGCAGGCTCGACAGTCGCTCCGTCACCGCGTCCAGCACCGCCCGGGGGCCGGCGTCGATCCGGATGTCCACGGTCTCGTGCGCGATCACCCGCTGGGTGAGGTCGGCGATGGCGACCTGGCTCGCCAGGGTGTCGATGTCCGCGACGGCGATGGTCCCGGCCTGCGGGCTGATCGTCAGCACCCGCGGCGGGCGTCCTCGGACCGACTCCCTGCTCTCGAGCTCCTGGAGTATGCCGCGCGCCACCAGGTGGTCGACCTGCTGGCCCACGGTCGAGCGGGCGAGACCGCTTCGCCGGGAGATCTCCGCGCGGCTGGTCGCCTCACCGGAGACCACGAGATCCAGCACCCTGCGCAGGGCGACCGGCACCGGGGAGGACGGTGTCGTCCCGGCGGCGTGTCCCTCGCTATATCCATCGCCTTTATGCATTCCAGTGACCTTAATGGTGCCGCCTAACGTCCGTCAATGGGCTCTTCAAGTCAACGATGTCGGGATCATGCCGAGATCGTTTCGGTTGAGACCCGGGATTTGCTCGATTTTAGGCCTCCTAGAAAATTAAATGGGGCCTCTTGTGCTTTTCCGGCGAACTAAACGATGGTGATGCGCAACGCGGCGTTCAGGCCGCGGTCGGTCGGAAGACGGCGGAGGTGCACCGATGAGTGGTTCCCTGCGAGCGGTCGTGGTCGGGACCGGAATGATCGGCGCGGTACACGCCGCGGCGATCCGCTCGGCCGGGGGTGTCCTCGCCGGAGCGGTGGCATCGAATCCCGAGCGCAGCGCACAGGTCGCCAAGGAGTGGGACGTACCCGCTCAGTATCCGGACTTCGACGCGGTACTCGCCGACAAGAGTGTCACGGTGGTGCACCTCTGCACGCCCAACGCTCTGCACGTCCGGCAGGCCGAGGCGGCCCTGCGCGCCGGCAAGCATGTGATCTGCGAGAAGCCGCTGGCCACGGCCGCCGCCGATGCCGAGTATCTGACCGAACTGGCCGAGCGCGCCGGGCTGTTGCTGGCGGTTCCCTTCGTCTACCGCTATCACCCCCTCGTCCGGGAGATTCGCGACCGCCGCCTGCGCGGTGAGTTCGGGGCCTGGCAGCTCATCCACGGCAGCTATCTGCAGGACTGGCTGCTGGCCGAGGACGCGACGTCCTGGCGGGTGGATCCGGCCGAGGGCGGGCCTTCGCGGGCCTTCGCCGACGTCGGATCCCACTGGTGCGATCTGGTGGAGTGGGTCGCCGGAGTCCGCTTCACCGAGGTGACGGCTCGCATCGGCACCACGTTCGCGAACCGGCCCACCGAGGACGTGGCCGCCGTACTGCTGCGCACCGAAGACGGTGTACTCGGCACGCTGACGGTCTCCCAGGTCTCGGCGGGCCGTAAGAACCGGCTGTGGTTCGAGCTCGACGGCGCGGAGGGAAGTGCGGTCTTCGACCAGGAGAACCCCGAGACCGTCTGGTTGGGCGCCCAGGACGGCGCACGGATTCTCGTACGCGATCCGCAGCACGGCTCAGCCGAGCAGCGGCGGCTCTCCCGGCTGCCCGCCGGACACGCCCAGGGCTACGCCGACTGCTTCAACTCCTTTGTCAGCGACGCCTATACGGCCATCGAGGGCGGCACGCCCGAAGGCCTGCCCACCGGCGCGGACGGGCTGCGCTCGGCACGGCTCGTCGAAGCCGTGCTGCGGTCGGCCGGCTCCCTCGGATGGACCGGCGTGGACGGCCCCGCCCTCAGCAACAAGAACCAGGAGGCCCCCGTATGAAACTCGGCATGCTCACAGCCTGTCTCCCGAACCTCTCCCTGACGCAGATCGCCGCCTGGGCGAGCGAGGCCGGATACGAGGCCCTGGAGGTCGCCGCTTGGCCCGTCACCGGCGGCCGCGACTTCGAGGCCGCACACCTGCCGGTCGCCGACTTCGGCACCCAACAGGCTGACGAGACAAGGGAGTTGTTCGAGCGTCACCGGCTCCAGCTCTCGGCGCTCGCGTACTACGAGAACAACCTCCACCCCGACGCTGGGCGCCGGGAACAGATCCACACCCACCTCAAGAAGGTCATCGACACCGCGGCCGCCCTCGACGTTCCGTACGTCGGCACCTTCGTCGGCCGCGACTGGACCCAGCCCGTGGCGCACAGCCTCCGCGAGGCCGAGAAGATCTTCCCCGAACTCGTCGAGTACGCGGGCGAACGCGACGTACGCCTCATCATCGAGAACTGTGTGATGGAGGGCTGGCACCCGGACGGTTACCCGGGCAACCTCGCCTACTCGCCCGAGCTGTGGGAGTGGATGTTCTCCCTCGGGCTCTACCTCAACTGGGATCCGTCGCACCTGACTTGGATCGGCGTCGACCCGGTGAAGACCATCGCGCCGTACGCCGACCGGATCGTCCACGCCCAGGCCAAGGACGCCGAGATCCTGCCCGGTGCGATCAACCGCTACGGCTTCTTCGGCAAGGCGGTCGAGCGCGACGACCCCTGGGACAACGGCTGGTGGCGCTACCGCGTCCCGGGCCGCGGCCAGGTCGACTGGAACGCCGTCGTGGACGCCCTCTACGAGAACGGCTTCACCGGGACGCTCTCGGTCGAGCACGAGGACCCCGTGTGGAGCGGCACCGAGGAGAAGGTCAAGACGGGCCTTGAGATCGCCCACCGCACCCTGCGGCCACTGATCGTGGCCTGACCGGGCCGTACCCCGCCACTCGACCGACACCCCCCCACAACTGACAAGAAAGCGCAGGAGATTCATGGCTCAGGAGAACACGCGGCACCGCATCGGGATTCTGGGCGCGGGCAACATATTCGGCCGTTACGTCGAAGGCCTGCGTAATTTCCCGGAGCTGGAAGTGGTCCGCGTCGCCGATATCGACCCGGCCCGCGCCAAGCAGGCCGCCGCCGAATTCGGCATCCCGGAATGGGGGGACGACACCGCGCTTCTCGCCGACGACAGCGTCGAGATCATCATCAACATCACGCCCCCGCAGTTCCACGCGAAGACCACCATCGCCGCGCTGGAGGCCGGAAAGCATGTCTATGCCGAGAAGCCCCTAGCCGTCACCGTCGAGGAGGGCCGGAGCATCCTCGAGGCCGCGGCCCGCACGGGGCGGCTGCTGGGATCGGCCCCCGACACCTTCCTGGGCAGCGCCGTGCAGACCGCACGGCACGCGATCGACGCCGGGCTGATCGGCGAGGTCGTCGGCACCACCGCCTTCGTACGCTCCAGTCGCGCCGAGACCTGGCACCCCGACCCCCGCTCCTTCTTCCAGCCGGGCGCCGGCCCCGTGTTCGACATGGGCCCCTACTATCTGGCAGCCCTCATCAACTGCCTCGGCCCGGTCAGCTCGCTCTCCGCGGCCACCCGCATCGGCGCCAAGACCCGCAAGGTCACCAGTCCCGACCGCGTGGTCGACGAGATCACCGTCGAGGTGCCCACCCACGCGTCCGCGGTGCTGACCTTCGCCTCCGGGGCGATCGGCACCGTCCTGATGAGCTTCGACGTCTGGGACACCGAGCTGCCGCGGATCGAGATCTACGGCACGGAGGGCACCCTCGCGCTGCCGAACCCCAACTTCTTCGACGGCGACGTACGGATCAAGCGCCACCAGGACACCGACTGGGAGGTGCTCACGCCGGTGACCGAACTGTTCGGAGCCGTGGGCACACCCGAGCAGCACCGCCGAGGCCTCGGAGTTCGGGATCTCGTCGGCGCGCTCGCCGGTGAGCCGCACCGCGCGAACGCCCAGTTCGCCTTCCACACCCTGGAAGTCCTCGCGAGCTTCGAGATCGCGCAGCAGGAGAACCGGGTCGTCGCGCTGGAGAGCAGCTGCGAGCGCCCCGAGCCCCGCTACGCCCACTGATCCCTAGCCTCGCTCCACACTCTGAAAGGACCCGAGAACATGAAGATCAGGCAGGACCGTCTCGCCATCAACCCCCTGCAGTGGGTCGCGAGCCCCGAAGGCTGGATCGATCCCAGCCTCGCGCCGTCGCTGGAGAACCGGCTGGCGGTCATCCGCGACGCGGGCATCACCGCCGTGCACAGTGACGTCCCCGGCGACATGACGGCCGCGACGTACGCCGCGCTGCTGGCCGAGCACGGACTCAGCGCCGCGCCCGGTTACGTTCCCGTACGGCTCACCGAGGACGAGGCCGAGCGGCAGCAGTATCGGGACACCGCCGCGCGCATTGCCGAACAGCACGCGGAGCTCGGTGTGCCCACGATGTTCCTCGCCATGGGCATGGCCAAGGACGCGGTACGCGTGGCCCACCCGGCAGTCGGCCAGGACGCCGACCAGGGCCGGCTGGAACGCGTACGGGACCTGCTGGCGGAGACGGCCGGGATCATCCGCGCCCAGGGGATCACCCCCGCCTTCCACCCGCACGTGGGTACCTGGGCCGAGACCGAGGAGGAGACCCGCTTCATCCTCGACACCGTCGACGCCTCGGTCCTCGGTTTCGGGCCCGACATGGGACACCTGGCCTGGGCGGGCGCCGACGCCGCGCAACTCGTCCGCGACTATGCCGACCGCGTGGCGAGCGTCCACATCAAGGACCTCGACCTCGGCCTCGCGGCACGGGCGAGGGAGGCGGGCTGGGACTACCGCAGGACGGTGAAGGCCGGCCTGTGGTCGGAGCCGGGCCACGGAAACGCCGACATCGAAGGCTTCGTCGACGCGCTCCCGGACGGCTTCGACGGCTGGCTGATCATCGAGGTCGACCGCGGGGCGCAGCCGACCCCGGAGGAGAGCGTCCGACGGTGCGGGGAGTGGGCCGCCAAGTACGTGCAGTGACCCACAGGCTCGGAACGTCGAATGACTGGTTGTTCACAGTCGGGGAGCGGGACGACCAGGGGGAGCCGAGGAGACAGTGGTAATGGAACAGATGGAGACATCATGCGCAAGACAGCGGCGTTCATCGGCGCCGGATTCCTGACCATCACGACCGCGGCCTGTGGCGGCGCCACCTCGACCGGTGCCGCCGACAAGACGCTGACCATCTCCGAGTCGGTCACGGCCACGCCGTGGGACCTCGCGAAGGCCAGCGTGGGCCCCGAGGCCCAGTACTACCAGCCGGTCTACGACACGCTGATCCGGCTGAACACGAAGAACGAGCCCACCCCGAACCTGGCCACTTCGTGGACGTACGACAAGGCCCAGACCACCCTGACGCTGAAACTGCGCAGCGGTGTGAAGTTCACCGACGGCACGGCGCTCGACGCACAGGCCGTCAAACAGAACCTTCTGCACACCAAGAGCGGTACGGGCACGGCCGCCGGCGAGATCCAGGACATCGCGAGCGTGGACGCCGTGGACGCACAGACCGTCGCCATCAAACTGAGCCACCCCACCGCCGCCCTGCTCCCCGCCCTGGGCCAGGTCTCCGGCATGATCGCCAGCCCGAAGTCGCTGGACAACCCGAAGGCTCCCGTCGGCTCCGGCCCGTACCAGCTGGACACCTCGGCGACCACGGCCGGGCAGACGTACACGTACACGCGCACGTCGGGCTACTGGAACGCGAAGGCCTTCCCGTACGACAAGATCGTCATCAAGTATCTGGCCGACCCGACGGCACGTACCAACGCCCTGCTCTCGGGCCAGCTCGATGGCGCCTCGCTCAGCCTCAGCCGCGTCAAAACCGTCAAGGACCGTGGCCTGAACGTCGTCACCTATCAACCCGGCGACATCGAGGGCCTGTTCATCTGGGACCGGGCCGGCAAGATCGTCCCCGCGCTCGGCAAGCTGAAAGTCAGGCAGGCGCTCAACTACGCCTTCGACAAGCAGGCCATCATCAAGACGGCCAAGACCGGACTCGGCGAGCCCACCACCCAGCTGTTCGCCCCTGGGGAGGAGGGCTATGACGCCTCGCTGAACTCCACGTACTCCTACGACCCGGCGAAGGCCAAGAAGCTCCTTGCCGAGGCCGGTTACCCGAACGGCTTCTCGGTCACCCTGCCGGACATGTCCGCCCTCTTCCCGCAGGAGCAGGCGGCCCTCACCCAGTCCCTCAAGGACATCGGCATCAAGGTGAAGCTGGACAACCTGCCGAGCGACCAGATCTTCAGCAGCATGCTCTCCGGCAAGTACGCCCTGTCCTACTTCAAACTGGGCGCCCCGACCTCGTGGGACAAGGTCCAGCTGGAGCTGACCAAGAACGCGACCTGGAACCCCTTCAAGTACGACGACCCCAAGGCCGACGACCTGATCTCCCAGATCTCGAAGGCGACCGGAGCCGAGCGCACCGCACTGTTCAAGGAGCTCAACACCTACGTCGTCGACCAGGCGTGGGACGCCCCCTGGACCCCCACGGTGAACGCCTACGCGACCGCCAAGGACGTGAAGGTGACACCGCAGCCCGGTATCAACTTCCCGCCGATCTACAACTTCGCGCCGGCCGCGAGCTAGCGGCAAGGCCGCTGCGACACGCGGACGATAGCGGCGAGACCGCTACGACACGCGGAAGGAGGAACTGACCGTGCTTGTCTTCTTGTTCCGGCGCATCGCCGCCGGTGTCGTCCTGGTGGTCGTCGTGGCCACCGCGACGTTCCTGCTGCTCAGCCTGACCGGCACCGACGTGGCCCGCAACATCCTCGGCGAGACCGCCTCGCCGGCCCAGGTGTCCGCCAAGTCCCATGAACTCGGCCTCGACGAGCCCCTGGTGGTCAGGTACGGGCACTGGATCGACCGGGCCGTGCACGGCGATCTGGGCCAGTCCTGGTTCACCGGCGACTCGGTGAACCAGTCCCTGGTGAACACCCTTCCGGTCACGCTGTCCATCGTTCTCGTCGGCATGCTGATCGCCCTGGTGCTCAGCATCGCGCTGGGGACCGTGGCGGCGCTGCGCGGCGGCTGGGTGGACCGAGTTGTGCAGTTCGCAGCGGTGCTCGGTACCGCGATCCCCAGTTTCCTGATCGCCCTGGTCCTCGCGGTCGTCCTGGCGGTCCAGCTCAGACTGCTGCCGGCCACCGGATACGTAGCGCTCGGCACGTCCGCCACGGGATGGCTCCAGTCGATCATCATGCCCGCCGTGGCACTGGCGGTCGCGGCCACGGCGGCCACGGCGATGCAGGTGCGCGGGGCACTGATCGACGTCCTGCGGGCCGACTTCGTCCGTACGTTGCGCAGCCGGGGACTCAGCACCCGCAGCGTCGTGTACCGGCACGCGTTGCGGAACGCCGCCCCACCCGCTCTGACCGTGCTCGCCCTCCAGTTCATCGGCCTGATCGGCGGCGCGGTCGTCGTGGAGAAGGTGTTCGGGCTGCCGGGCATCGGCACACTCGCCAACTCGGCGGCCGTGCGAGGAGACGCGCCCGTCCTGCTCGGCACGGTCGTGGTGACCGTGGCCGTCGTCGTCGCCGTCAACCTGCTGCTGGACATCGCGTACGGCTGGCTCAACCCGAAGGTGCGTGTCTCATGACCGTCCCGGAGACCGCGGCGATCCCGAAACGGGACGGCCTCCTGCGCCGGACCCTGCGCGACCCGCTGGCCGTCGGCTGCCTCGTGGTCCTGGCGCTGGTGATCCTCGCGAGCCTGGCCGCCCCGCTGCTCACCGACCACGCACCGGACCACAGTGTCCTGGCGGACACCCTCGCACCGATGTCGGGCGCCCACCCGCTCGGCGGCGACGGCGTCGGCCGGGACGTACTGTCCCGGCTGCTGTACGGCGGCCGGACCAGCCTGCTCGGCGGGACGCTCGCGGCCCTGGTCGCTTTCCTGGTCGGCGGACCGCTCGGCCTGGTCAGCGGCTTCTATCGGGGCTGGTTCGACGCGGCCGCCGGCTGGATCATCAATGTGATCATGGCCGTGCCCGCCATCATCGTGATGTTGGTGGTGATGGCGGCCGTCTCCCAGGACCTCAACGTCGCGATGGTCGTCCTGGGCGTCATCATGGCGCCGATGGTCTTCCGCCTGATCCGCGCGTCGGTGGTCTCGGTGCGCGAGGAGCTGTACGTCGACGCCGCGCGGGTCTCCGGCCTCGGCGACGCCCGCATCATGCGGCGGCACATCCTGCCGGTGGTCATCGCGCCCTCGGTCATCCAGGCGACGCAGCTGTTCGCGGTGGCGATCGGCATCCAGGCCGGTCTGTCCTTCCTCGGTCTGGGAAAGTCGTCCCAGGCCAGCTGGGGCGCGATGCTCAACGACGGCTTCACCAACGTCTACACCACACCGACGCTGCTGGTGTGGCCGGGCCTCGCGATGGGCGTGACCATCCTGGCGGCCAGCCTGTTCGGCAACGCGGTGCGGGACGCACTGGGGACGGCCGAGACCCGGGTGGTCCGCCGTCGGCGACCGGCGCCCAGGAAGTCCGCTGCCGGGGTGCCGTCGCCGTCCGATCGCCTGCTCACTGTGGAGGACCTCCGCATCAGCTACCCGAAGCCCGGCCGTTCCGGCGGCTCCGGCGGCTCCGACGGTGACAAGATCGTCGTCGACGGAGTCAGCCTGACCGTTGAGCGCGGTGAAGTCCTGGGCCTGGTCGGCGAGTCCGGCTCCGGTAAGAGCCAGACCGCGTTCGCAGTCCTTGGACTGCTGCCGAACGAGGCCGAGGTGACGGCAGATCAGATGGCCTTCGCCGGCAAGGGGTTGCTCGGTGTGAGCCGGGCCGCACTCAACGCCCTGCGCGGCCGCGGGATCGGATACGTACCGCAGGAGCCCATGTCCAACCTCGACCCCTGCTTCCGTATCGGCTCCCAGCTCGTCGAACCCATGCGCAAGCATCTGGGGATCTCCAGGGGCGAGGCCCGCACCAAGGCGCTGGAGCTCCTGGTGCGCGTCGGCATCCCGGACCCGGAGCGGGTGTTCAAGTCGTACCCGCACCAGGTCTCGGGAGGCATGGCCCAGCGCGTGCTGATCGCGGGCGCCGTGTCCTGCGATCCGCAACTGCTCATCGCCGACGAGCCGACCACCGCACTCGACGTCACCGTCCAGGCCGAAGTGCTCGACCTCATGCGCTCCCTCCAACAGGAACGCCAGATGGGCATGATCCTCGTGACCCACGACTTCGGCGTCGTCGCCGACATCTGCGACCGGGTCGCCGTCATGCAGAGCGGACGCATCGTCGAGACGGCACCCATCGAGAAGATCTTCGCGTCGCCCGAGCACGCGTACACGCGGATGCTCCTCGATTCCACGCTCGAAGGCGGCCCGGCGCGCGCCGCCCTGGGCGCCCCCTTGAATGAGGTGACGTCATGACCGCGCTCCCCGCGGCCCCGCCCCCGCTGCTCGAACTGGAAGACGTCGTCGTGGAGTACCCGGGCAAGGGCCGCCGCGCGCAGCCCTTCCGCGTCCTGCACGGAGTGTCCCTGTCGATCGCACCCGGCGAGACACTCGGCCTGGTCGGCGAGTCCGGCTCCGGCAAGACGACCCTGGGCAGGGCGGTCCTCGGCCTCGCCCCCGTCACCAGCGGATCGATCCGCTACGGCGGAAAACCGGTCTCGGGGCTCGGCAAACGGGAACGGCGGGCGCTGAGCAAGGACATCCAGGTCGTCTTCCAGGACCCGTTCACCTCGCTGAACCCGGCCATGACCGTCATGGACATCCTCACCGAACCGATGCTAGTGACCGGCGTCTCGCGCACCGACGCGGAACGCCGCGTCCAGACCCTGCTCGACCAGGTGTACCTCCCGCACGACGCGGCGCAGCGGTTGCCCCGGGAGTTCTCCGGCGGCCAGCGGCAGCGGATCGCCATCGCGCGCGCCCTGTGCCGGGACCCCAAGCTGATCGTGTGCGACGAACCGGTCAGCGCCCTGGACCTGTCCACGCAGGCACGGGTGCTCGACCTGTTCATCGAGATCCAGCAGGCCACGGGGGTGGCGTATCTGTTCGTCACGCACGACCTCTCCGTCGTACGGCACATCAGCCACCGGGTGGCCGTGCTGTACCGCGGCGACATCGTGGAGACCGGCGACGCCGCCCAGGTCACCGAGCACCCCGAACACGCCTATACGAAACGGCTGTTGCTCGCCGCGCCGGTACCCGATCCCGAGCGGCAGGCGCAACGTCGGGCGGAGCGGCTGCGGTTGGCGCGGGAAAGGGACGCGTCATGAGCAAGATGCCGAGCGAGAAACTGGTCGTGGACACGCGGTCCTCGATCGTGGACACCGTTGCCCGCTATCTCGCCCTCTGTGACGTTCCGGTCCGTATGCAAGGCGAGTTGGGGGACCTCTTCACCGAGGACGCGGTCTGGGAGGGCGGCGGCAGCGAGTACGCCGAGAAGTTCGGCCGTACCGAGGGCCGCGAGGCGATCGTCGAGATGCTGTCGGCCTACCTGCCGCCCACACCTCACTTCCGTACGAACGTGCATTTGCTCTTTCCCGGCACGGTCGACGTCAAGGGCCTTACTGCCCAGGGGAGTTGGCCGATGCAGCAGCTCTCGCACTACGAGTCGGGCTTCTCCGAGATGATGGTCGCAAAGCTCGACGTGACCTTCCGGATCGGCCCGGACCGTCCCCGTATATCGGCCTTCCATACTGAGCGGCTGTTCAGCGCACCGTTGACGGGAGAGCGATGAGCACGGACACCCACGACCGGACGATGTTCCTGACCTGCTACGCCGACACCCACCACTACGGCTGGCACCACGTCGACCTGTTCGTGCACGACAGTGCCGGCCAGGAGGTCAACTGGGTCCACTGGCAGGTCGATCAGGACGGTCCCGACGGCGCCGACGCGGCGACCGCGCGCGTCGAACCTGCCCTGCGACGCACCAGCGAGTGGCAGCACGGCGTCAGCGCTGACGGCAGCGAGTACTGGATCGCCCAGGCCGCCTGGGGCGATTGAGATGTGCCTCGTCTATATCCTCGACGACGACGCGGAGTTGTGCACCTCGCTGGCCTGGCTCCTGGAGTCGGTGGGCATCCGTTCGCAGTGCTTCTCCGACGCCCGGGCCTTCCTGCGCTCCTACGACCGGGACCGACCCGCCTGCCTGGTCCTCGACGTACGGATGCCGGAGATCAGCGGATTCGGCGTCCAGGAGCTGCTGAACGAGGCGGGGGCGGCGCTGCCCGTCGTCTTCGTCTCGGCGCACGGGGACATCCGCATGTCGGTCCGGGCCCTACAGAACGGCGCCGTCGACTTCCTGGAGAAGCCGTACGACCCCCAGCACATGCTCGACGTCGTGCAGGCGGCACAGCGGACCGCGCGGGAACGCTTCGATGAATTGGCCAGGCGGCGCGATCTGCTGCGGCGGTTGGACACCCTGACCGCCCGCGAACGGGAGGTGCTGCACCTGGTGGTGGACAGCGTGCCCAGCAAGCAGATCGCCGGGCGGCTCGGCATCAGCACGAAGACCGTCGACGTACACCGCACCCGCATCCGGGAGAAGACCGGCGCGGAGAGCATCGCGACGCTGGTCCGCGACGTACTCCGGCTGGGACTGCGGCTCCCGGCCGCCCGATGAGAACGAGGGCAAGGCCGTATGAATGATCTCCAACCGGCCGACTTCCGGTCCCTGACACAGGCCTTGAAGTACTGCGTGCTGCTCCACGACGCGAGGACGTACGACATCCTCTGGGCGAACCAGGCGGCCTGCGACCTGCTGGAGTGGACCGTCGACGAACTGAAGCCGCTCAAGGCCCCCGACATGAGCAAGAACGCCCGCCAGTACAGCCGCGAGCTGGGTCACCGCTGGCTCGGGCAGGCGGTCGAGGACGGTGTCAGCGCCACCGAGTGGTGCTACCGCTCCAAGAGCGGCGAGGAGATCCTGACCGAGGCCATCGCGATCCGCGTGGACCTGCCGTCCCGCCCCGTCGTGATGGTCCAGTTCCGCGACATCGCCGAGGAGAAGGCCGTCCGCCGCGACCTGTTCCGCACCGAGGGACGACTGCGCACCTTCCTCGGCAATCTGGCCGAGGGCATCGTCGTCCTCGACGACGACGGCGGTGTGGTCTTCGCGAGCGAGTCCGCCGCCAAGCTGCTCGCAGTCGACGTACCGGCCCTGCACGGCGCCGACTTCGCGGACTACTGCCGCGACGGCGCCGTCCCCGAGCGCGAGGGCCGCTACCGCCTGGGCGCACCCGGCGGCGAAGCCCGCTGGTACGCGGCCACCTGCCAGCACATCGACATCGAGAGCGATCTGCGCGGCCGGCTCGTGCTCTTCTACGACATCACCGACCGGGTGCGCGCCGA
Source organism: Streptomyces sp. NPDC093544 (assembly GCF_040683495.1). Classification (NCBI taxonomy): domain Bacteria; kingdom Bacillati; phylum Actinomycetota; class Actinomycetes; order Kitasatosporales; family Streptomycetaceae; genus Streptomyces; species Streptomyces sp. NPDC093544. The sequence continues at coordinate 94,546 of NZ_JBFBEA010000009.1, forward strand.
GGAGGAGCACCGCCGGGACACCCAGCACCTCAACCACCTCGCCCGCAACAACGCCATGGGCGACATGGCCATGGCGATCGCGCACGAGGTGAGCCAGCCGCTCGCCGCCGCGTACAACTTCGTGGAGGGAGCCCGCGGCCGGCTCGCCGCCGGCGACGAGTCCGTCGCCTGGGGACTGGACAACGCCGTACGGCAGATCGAGCGGGCCCGGCGAATCCTGGGCAGCCTGCGGCAGTACGTGGGCCGCCTGGAACAGTCCGAGCAGCTCACCGACCTCAACACGATCGTCGAGGACTGCGCCTACTTCATCGACGTCAGGGCTCAACAGCACGCCGTGGGCGTCGAGTTCGACCTCGCCGACGCGCCCCTCCCGGTGCGCTGCGAGAACGTTCTCATCGGGCAGGTCGTCATGAACCTCGCCTTCAACGCCATTGAGGAGATGGCAGGTTGGCCGCCGGGGGAGCGCAAGGTCGAACTCACCACGCGGCGGACAGCGGACGGAAACGCCGAACTCGCCGTCCGTGACCACGGCCGGGGCCTGCCGGCCGACCTTCCCGGCGACCGGATCTTCGACGGCGTCTTCACCGCGAAGGAGAACGGCAGCGGCATCGGCCTGGCCCTGAGCCACCGCATCATCACCCGCCACGGCGGCCATATCCACGCGACCGGCAACCAGCCGCAGGGAGCGGTCTTCCACTTCGCTCTCCCGCTCGCGCCGGCCCAGGCCACCTCGAAGGAAGCACATGCCTGACCAGGACATCCACGTGACCGCGCTGCGGGTCGAGCACCACAGGGAGCCGCTCGGGATCGGAGAGCCCCGCCCCCGACTCACCTGGCAGACCGCCACCACCCGTGCGGGCTGGACCCAGTCGGCGTACGAGATCCGACTCGCGGACGGTGAGCGGGAGCTGTACACCGCCCGTCGCCTGTCCGCGGACTCCGTCCTGGTGCCCTGGCCCGGCGACCCCCTGCGCTCGCGGCAACAAGTCGGCGTGTCCGTACGGGTATGGGGGCCGAAAGGCGCGGGCGCGAGCCCGTGGTCCGCGCCGCTGACTGTCGAGACCGGGCTGCTCGAACCGGCCGACTGGCAGGCCCGCTTCGTGTCACCGGCCTGGCCCGAGGCCATCGACCGGCAGGTCCCGCCACCCGTCCTGCGCGGCACCTTCCGGCTGCGCGCGCCCGTGGCGTCCGCCCGCCTCTACGCCACCAGCCACGGCCTGTACGAGGCCGAGATCAACGGTGTACGCGTCGGCGACCACGTTTTGGCCCCCGGCTGGACCCACTACACCGAGCGCCTGCGCCACCAGACGTACGACATCACCGAAGCACTGGACACGGGCAGCAACACGGTTGGCGTGCTGCTGGCCGACGGCTGGTTCCGCGGCCGGATCGGCTTCGGCGGCGGACGCCGCAACATCTACGGAGACCGGCTGGCCGCCCTCGTCCAGATCGAGGTGCGCTACGCCGACGGCACCACCGAGACCTTCGGCAGTGACTCGGGATGGCAGGCCGCGCACGGCTCGATCCTCACCTCCGGGATCTACGAGGGCGAGGAGTACGACGCGCGCCGGGTACCCGCCGAGTGGAGCCCGGTCGAGGTTCTGCCGTACGACCTGGCGCCGCTGGTCGCCCCGGACGGCCCGCCCGTACGCCGCACCGAAACGCTGGCCCCCGTCGACGTCCTCACCTCACCGTCCGGCCGTACGATCCTCGACTTCGGCCAGAACCTCGTCGGCCGCCTCCGCATCCGGGTCACCGGCGAGGCCGGACACGCCGTCACCCTGCGCCACGCCGAGGTGCTGGAGGACGGCGAACTCGCCATGCGCCCGCTGCGCGAGGCCCGCGCCACGGACACGTACACCCTGCGGGGCGATGCGGGCGGCGAGGAGTGGGAGCCGCGCTTCACCTTCCACGGCTTCCGCTACGCCGAAGTCACCGGCTGGCCGGGGGACATCGGCGACGGCGACATCCACGCCGTCGTCCTGCACACCGACATGCGCCGCACCGGCTGGTTCACCTGCTCCGATCCGCTGCTCAACCGCCTGCACGAGAACGTCGTGTGGGGCATGCGCGGCAACTTCGTCGACATCCCCACCGACTGCCCCCAGCGCGACGAACGCCTCGGCTGGACAGGCGACGTACAGATCTTCGCCCCAACCGCGACCTTCCTCTACGACTGCTCCGGCCTGCTGCGCTCCTGGCTGACCGACCTCGCCGCCCAGCAGTACCCGGACGGCCGGGTCCCGATGTACGTGCCCTTCTTCCCCGACCGCTTCCCCGAACTGCGCGCCGCCGCCTGGGGCGACGCGGCGGTCGTCGTGCCCTGGGTGATGTACGAGCGCTACGGCGATCTCGGCCTCCTCACCGCTCAGTACGACAGCATGAAGGCCTGGGTCGACGGCATCACCGCCGTGACCGGCGACCGGCACCTGTGGAACACCGACCGCCAACTCGGCGACTGGCTCGACCCCACAGCACCGCCCGACCGCCCCGGTGACGCCCGCACCGACAAACAGCTGGTCGCCACCGCCTACTACGCACACTCGGCCTCCCTGCTCGGCCGCACCGCCCAACTCCTCGGCAGGGACGACGATCACGCCCACTACACCAAGCTGGCCGAGGCGGTACGGGGCGCCTTCCGCGACGAGTACGTCACCCTGGACGGCCTCCTGACGAACGACGCCCAGACCGCGTACGCACTCGCCCTGCGCTTCGGCCTGCTCGCCGACGCCCATCGGGCTCAAGCCGGGCGCCGCCTCGCCGAACTCGTCCGCGAGGGCGGCTTCCACATCGGCACCGGCTTCGTCGGCACGCCGCTGATCTGCGACGCGCTGTGCGACGCGGGGGAGTACGACACGGCGTACCAACTGCTGCTCACGAAGACCTGCCCGTCGTGGCTCTACCCGGTCACCATGGGAGCCACCACCGTCTGGGAACGCTGGGACAGCATGCTGCCGGACGGCACGGTCAACCCCGGCGAGATGACCTCCTTCAACCACTACGCCCTCGGCGCGGTCGCCGACTGGCTGCACCGCACCGTCGCCGGGCTCGCCCCCGCGGCTCCCGGATACCGGCGCCTGCTGATCCGGCCCCGCCCCGGTGGCGGACTCACCCACGCCTCCGCCGCACACGAAACCTCGTACGGTCGCGCCGCCGTGTCCTGGTCTCTCATTGACGGCGTCCTGCGCGTGACGGTCACGGTCCCGCCCGGCACCACCGCGCTGATCGACCTGCCGGGCATGACGGAGCGCCCCGAAGTCGGCTCCGGCGAACACCGCTTCCTTACGGAGATGCCATGAACACCCGCTACCAGCGCGCGACCCTGATCGACGGAACCGGAGCCGCGCCCATACCGGACGCGGTCCTCGTCGTGGACGACGCCGGTGTCATCGTCTACGCGGGACCGGCGGCCACCGCGCCCCCGACACCGACGGCGGTGACGGTGGACCTGCGCGGACGCACCCTGCTCCCCGGCTTCTTCGACTGCCATACGCACCTGTGCATGACCCCGGGGCGCGGGCTCACCGCGGGCCTGACCACCGACCCGACGGTGGAGACCTTCGAGATCGCGCGGCGACTTCGCACGACCCTCGACGCGGGTGTCACGACGCTGCGAGACCTCGGCGGTCTGCCCGCGGGCTATCGCACCGCCGTCGAACGGGGCCTCGTCGAAGGCCCCCGGCTCCAGACCGCCGTCAAGGTCATCGGCCACACCGGTGGACACGCCGACTGTTCGCTGCCCGGAGGGGTGAACGCCGCCCCGCACCTGGCGGAGATCGCCGACACCGTCGACGAGGTACGCATCGCGGCCCGGCGCATGCTGCGTGACGGCGCGGACGTCATCAAGGTCTGCGCCACCGGCGGCATGGGCAGCCCGCACGACGACCCCGACGACGAGGGACTGACCCCCGACGAACTGAAGGCCGTCGTCGACGAGGCCCGACGGCATCGCGGGAAGGTGGTCGCAGCGCACGCCCAAGGCACCGCGGGCATCCGCAACGCTCTCCAGGCCGGTGTCACCAGCATCGAGCACGGCTACGGAATGACCGACGAACTGTGCGATCTGGCCCTGGAACGGGGAGCCGTCCTCGTCCCCACCCTCGCCACGGTCTTCGCCCCTCTCGACGAGGCCGCCATGCCCGACTACCACTTCCGTAAGAAGAGCCGCTGGGCCGGCGTCACGAAGGAGAACATCGCGCACGCCATCACTCGCGGCGTCCCGATCGCCCTCGGCACGGACGCCGGTGTCGTCGAACACGGCCGAAATCTGGGCGAGTTGTCGCATCTGGTGGAACTCGGCATGGACCCGCTGGCCGCCATCACCTCAGGCACGCTCAGCGCGGCCCGGCTCCTCGGGGTCGGCGACCGACTGGGCTCCCTGGAGGCGGGCAAGACCGCGGACTTCGTGGCGGTAGACCAAGACCCCTTGCGCGACATCGGCAGCCTTGGCCGGCCGGAGAATGTCGTACTCGTCGCCCAGGCGGGAGCGCTGCGCAAGAACCTCCTTTGAGCAAGGGGTCGGGAGAGCCGGGGGTAGCTGATCAGGCTGAGTACGGAGAACACGGAGAGCTCAGTCATGGTCTTTCGGCTGGGAATCGTCGTTGTCCAGCAAGCCCAGTTGGTGCAACCAGTTGTCGTCGAAGACCTTGGACAGATAGTTGCGGCCGGAATCGGGCAGCAGGACGACGACGAGGTCGTCGGGGCTCAGTTGGGCCGCCACCCGCAGTGCGGCGGCCACCGCGGTGCCGGCCGAGCCGCCGACCAGCAGTCCCTCCTCGCGGGCCAGACGCCGTGCGGTCAGCAGGGAGTCGCGGTCGCTGATCCGCTCGAACCGGTCGACGACCGTTGGGTGGTAGGACTCCGGCCAGGTGTCGTCGACAGTCTCAGGGTGGCGGAAGCGGCCGATGCTCTCCACGTAGTACGGGCTCCCGTCGCCGCCGGAGTAGAGCGAAGCCTCCGGGTCGGCGCCGACGACCGTCACCCGGTCGTCACTCACCTTCTTGAGGTATTCGCCGGTCCCGGTGATGGTGCCGCCGGTGCCGATGCCGCACACCAGATGGGTGATCCGTCCGTCGGTCTGCCGCCAGATCTCCGGTCCGGTGGTGCGGTAGTGAGCCTGCGGATTGGCCGGGTTGTCGTACTGGTTGGCCAGCCAGCCCCCCGGCGTCTCCTCGGCGATACGGACGGCCACGGAGTGCACATGGTCGGGATGCTCGCGCGGCACGTCCGACGGGCAGACGATGACCTCGGCGCCGTAGGCACGCAGTACGGCGATCTTCTCCGCGCTGCTCTTCTCCGGGATCGCGAAAATGCAACCGTAGCCGCGCTGCGCGGCGACCATGGCCAGGCCGACTCCCGTATTGCCCGAGGTGCCCTCGACAATGGTGCCGCCGGGCAACAGCAGCCCCGCCTCCTCGGCCGCTTCGACCATGGCCAGCGCGATGCGGTCCTTCACGCTGCCGCCGGGGTTGACGTACTCCAGCTTCACGTAGACCGGCGTGGACACCGCGTCGGTGACGCGGTTGAGTCGCACCAGTGGGGTGTTGCCGACCACGTCGGCCAGGGATGCGTGGACGTCCAAGGCTGTGCTCCTTGCGTCAGGCTGTGCCGCCGAATTCGGGATGTCCGCGCAGTGCCCGGGCCGCGCTGGGGTCCGACTTGAACGCGACGAGGCCGAGCAGTCAGGACTGACAGAGGGCGCTGGAGACGCGGTGCAGATCGACGTGCCGACGGGCCGCGAAACGCAGGCGGAAGAATGCCGCACAGTGCATGCCGACAACGCGCGGCGGGGCAATGGCCCCAGTGGCGGGCGGCTGGTACGGCATGGGCAGCGCGGTCCTTTTCGAGCGCGGAGGCATTGTCCGCTAGGGGCGATGCCCCGCAATTTACCAGCCCGAACAGCGGTACGGAGATCCATCTTTCGTCCGCGATCACCTTCACAGGGGAAGGCGGTGCCGTCGGCCTGCTCGGCTATGACCGCGTCTGCGTTTCGGTTCCGACCCGGACCGGCACACCGGCGCGGGGCGGCAGTTCGAGTCCGAGGTTCTCGCGCAGGGTGGTGCCGGTGTAGTCGTCGGCGACGATCTTCCGTTTCCGCAGCTCGTGCAGCAGACCGTTGACGACGAAGTCGTGCAGCCGCGGGTCCGCGAGGCCACCGAGCGAGATCACGTCCAGAACGCCTGCCCGGAACCGTTCCTCAATGGCGTCGGCGAGCTGCTCGGGTGTTCCCGCGACGGCCCAGTGGCCGGTGTCCTGGGCCGCGATGACGAGCTCCCGCAGTGTGTAACCCTGTCGCGCGTAGCCGGCGAAGATGTCGACTCGGCCGCGACGGCGGTTCACCGAAGCGATGTCGGGCAGCAGGCTCTCCGGCAGCGTTGCGTCGAGGGGGACGTCCGACAGGTCGACTCCGCCGCCGAGCATGTCGGCCACCTGGGCGCGCCCGCGTTCGAAGTCGATCGACTCGCGCTTCTCGCGTACGAGCCGCTGTGCTTCCTCCTCGGTGGCGCCGTAGGTGGCGTGGAACGAGCTGAAGATCAGCGGGAGTTCGCCGGCCCGTCCGTGTCGCTCGGCCTGGCCGCGGATCCTCCGGGTGAACTCCACGGCGATGTCGAAGGTGGGGAGCGAGGTGAAGACGATCTCGGCGTAGCGGGCGCCCAGGGCGGTCCCCGCTTCGGACTGCCCGGCCTGGATCTGCACCGGTCGCCGCTGCGGCAGCGGCGGAATGTTCAGCGGACCTGCCACGTCGAAGAACCGGCCGGAGTGGTGGATGGGGTGCACCCGCTTTCGGTGCAGCACCGCTTTGCCGTCCGCCCCGACGGTCAGCGCACCGGGTTCCCAGCTGTCCCACAGGGCGTTGACCACCTCCAGCGTCTCCGCGGCGCGCGCGTAGCGTTCCTCCGGGCTGGGCAGCTCGCCGGGTCCGAAGTTCTCCTCACCGATCGAGGAGGTCACCAGGTTCCAGGCGGCCCGGCCGTTGCTGACGTGATCGAGGGTTCCGAACAACCGGGCCAGGTTGAACGGGTGGTGGAAGGTGGTCGAGACCGTGGCGATCAGGCCGATCTGCGACGTCACCTGGCTCAGCGCCGAGACGAAGACCAGCGGTTCCTGCGACCCGATGGCGCCCTGGGCGCCGAAGCTGAGCAGGTCGGCGGTGAACAGTGCGTCGATCCGCGCGGCCTCGGCGAGCTTCGCCACCCGCACAGCGGTGTCCAGGGTGGATCGGGTGGGATCGATCGCCAGGTCATAGGTCTCCGATGTGCCGCCGGCACCGGTCACGGTCTTCAGCGTCCTGGGCCGCTTCGCGCTCACAACTCGTCCATTCTCACCGACGTCGGTGACATCTCGGGGGAGGATTCTTCAGGGCGAACGAACACCCAGGCATGCCGGATCAGGTCCGGCCAGGCACCACAGATGTGGGCGGGCCCGCGACACAGCGGCGCGTGGGCCCGCCAGGGGAAAGCCGGAGCGAATGGTCAGCGACAGAGCGCGGCGTGGGTGCGGCACAGGTCCACGTGCCGGCGCTTCGTCCGGACCGGCAGCAGGAACGCAGTTCCGGCCGGCCCGACGCACGATGCCCTCACGGTGACTCCCATCGGCCTTGCGTCAGCGTCAGGCAGCGCCGCGGATCGCGACGCGCAGTGATCGCGGCTTCGACGAGCCAGGTCACTCGGCCGTTCTTGGTGGTGCGGGATGAACGTACGTGGCAGCCGGGCCGCCTTGTCAAGAGCGCACCCGCGCCGCTCCGGGCTGCCCTCGGCCGAGGAATACGGCGGCGAAGTCGGAGCGATGGACCACCAGCACCTGCGAGGCCTTCATCGCTGTTACGAGGCCGCCACGAGGTTGTCATACACGAGCAGGAATGCCCGTCACGCGCCTGCCGGTTGCTCTGTGTATGACCATCGGAGTAACGCTCCCTCTCCAGGACCGGATCGACACCACGGTGCACCTCGCTCGGGAGGCTCACGAGGCCGGACTGCGCTCCGCGTGGTTCGGGCAGACCTTCGCGTACGACTCGCCCACGCTCGCCGCGATCGTCGGCCGCGAGGTGCCCGGGCTGCATGTCGGGACCGCCGCGATCCCCGTCTTCGGCCGCCATCCGCTGCTCATCTCCAGCCAGGCCCAGACGGCCCAGGCCGCCACCGGCGGCCGCTACCACCTCGGGCTCGCGCTCGGCACCAAGCACCTGACCGAGACGGCCTTCGGCATCCCGTACGAGCGCCCCATCGCCCTGCTCCGCGAGTTCCTCACCGCCCTGCGCCAACTCGTGGAAACAGGCACCGCCGACTTCCACGGAGAGTTGCTCACCGCCACCACACCCCTGCCGGCGACGGTGCCGGGCGCCGAACCACCGGTGCCGCTCCTGGTCGCCGCCATGGCGCCGCAGGCACTGCGCGCTTCCGGCGAACTCGCGGACGGGATCATCCCGCTCCTGGCCGGCCCGCGCGCCCTCGCCGAGCACCTCGTCCCGGCTGTCACCGCCGCGGCCGAGGCGGCGGGCCGGCCGGCGCCCCGGATCGTGGCCGTGGTGCCCGGCCTGGTCACCGCCGACGTCGAGGCGGTACGGGAGACCGCGACCAAGAGGCTCGCGTTCTATGAGCAGTTCCCTTCCTACCAACGTGTCATCGGGCTCTCCGGCGGCACCCGTGCCGCCGACCTGGCTGTTATCGGTGACGAGGAGACCGTCGCTGCCGAGGTGCGCCGGTACCGCGAGGCCGGGGCGACGGAGGTGGTGTTCACCGCCACGGACCTGGGCAGTGAGGCGGACCGGCGGCGTACCTGGAAACTGCTCGGAGAGCTTGCGAATGCCTGAGGCGCCCCGGTCGTCAGGCGCCGCCGGAGCCTGTGAGCCGGCCGTGTCGCTGTCGCATGCGCGTACATCTAATGGTCTTGACACCTTCCAGGGCCTACGACGTAGGTTGAAGTGATCGGTCCCGGACGGGTGGAGGCCCCGATGCGTGTACGTGGCGCCGCACCGCACGGTGCCGGCAAAGGTACGCGGCTGATCATCCGGCGGCACGTCGACTACTGCCGCACCGCCTCCGCCGTCTGTCCTTCCGCACGACCCTGACCCCCGTCGGCCCGTCGGGCCGACCGTCTCGTTGTGCCCTCGGAAGGAACCCCCATGTCCGGCCCCGCCCTGCGGCTCGCCGTCGAACTCGACGGCGACGGCGCCCATCCCGCGGCCTGGCGCCGCGCCGCCCACTCACCCGACCACCTGCTGAGCCCGCGCCGGGTGGCCGGCGTCGCCGCCGCCGCGGAGAATGCCGGGTTCACCCTGCTCACCCTGGAGGACGGCGTACTCCCGCCCGGCAGCGCGCCCGACGTGGTCGGCCGCATCGGCGCGGTGGAGCGGGTCGCGTTCCTCGCCGCGTCGACGAGCGTCATCGGCATCGCGCCGGTCGTCCCGGTCACCTATGCCGAACCCTTCCACGTCTCCAGCCAGTTGGCGTCCCTGGACCACATCTCGGTCGGGCGGGCCGGGTGGGTGGTGAGCGAGGAGGCCCGTCCAGACGCGGCCCGCGTCTGGGGTCGCCCCCTCGTCGACGGCGCCGCCGCCCGCGCCCGTGAGCCCCGCGACGGCGTCGAGACCGTGCGCGGCCTGTGGGACTCCTGGGAGGACGACGCGGTCATCCGCTCCGTGGCCACCAGCCGCTACCTCGACCGCGACCGGCTCCACTACGTCGACTTCACCGGTGAGACCTACGCCGTGAAGGGCCCCGCGATCGTGCCGCGTCCGCCCCAGGGGCAACTCGTCGTGTTCGGCCGGCCCGACCTCGTGCCTGTCGAGCAACTCGATGTCGCCCTCGTCGCGGGCCGCGATGTCGCCGAAGTCACCAGGGCCGCGGCCGCCGTGGGAACGCCGCGTACCTTCGCCGAGGTCGAGATCGCCCTCGACACCGCGGACGCCACGGCCGAGGAGCGCGTCGCCGACCTCGAACGGCATGCGCCCTGGACCGACCGCGGACGGCTGCGCCACATCGGCTCCGCCGCCGGACTCGCCGCGCTGCTGGGCCAGTTGAGGGGCGTTGTGGACGGCGTACGACTGCATCCGCTGGTGCTGGACGAGGACCTGCTGGAGCTGTCCCGGCTCGTGCTGCCCGACCTCTTCGAGCGGCGGCACGCTGTCCGCCCGCTGCCCGGCGCGTCCCTGCGCACCCACCTGGGCCTCGACCGTCCCGCCAACCGCTACGCCGCCGGTGCGGCGTTCGAGGCCCTTGAGGAGACCCGATGACCCGCACCGACCCCCTCGACGTCCCCCGTCCGGACGCCCAGCTCCACTTCGGCGTCTTCTTCCAGGGCGTCAACCACTGGACCATCTGGTCCGACCTGGCCAGCGGCAGTCAGATCGACCCGGCCAGCTACCGGCGTGTCGCCCAGACCGCCGAACGGGGCTTGTTCGACGCGTTCTTCCTGGGGGAGGGGCTGCGTCTGCGAGAGGTCGACGGCCGTATCCACGACCTCGACATCGCGGGGCGGCCGGACGCCATCACCCAGCTCGCCGCACTGGCCGCCGTCACCGACCGGATCGGCCTGGTCTCCACCTCCAACATCACCTTCAACGAACCCGCCGACCTCGCCCGCCGCCTGTCCGGTCTCGACCTTCTTTCCGAGGGCCGCGCGGGCTGGAACGTGGTGACGACCGACAACGCCTGGACCGGCGCCAACTTCCGCCGCGGCGGCTATCTCGACCACGCCGACCGCTACCGGCGCGCCGACGAGTTCCTCACCGTCGCTCGCGCGCTCTGGGACGGCTGGGAGAACGCGGCCGTCTCCGGTTCCCCGGGCGCCCCCGCCTGGGCGGCACCCGGCGCCGTTCGCCAAGTCCGGCACCAAGGGCCGCAGTTCGACGTCGACCTCGCGCCCACGCTGCCGCGCAGCGCCCAGGGTCACCCGGTGATCTTCCAGGCCGGCGACTCCGGCGAAGGCCGGGACTTCGGCGCCCGCAACGCCGACGTCATCTTCTCCAGGCACGGCGACGACTTCGACGACGCGCTCGCCTTCGCCGAGGACGTCAGGCGCCGCCTGCTGACCGTCGGCCGGCCCGACGACGACCTGCGCATCCTCCCGGGCACCGAGATCATCGTTGGTGTCACCGAGGAGGAGGCCTTGGAGAAGAAGCGATGGATCCGCCTCCAACAGGTCACCCCGGCAACCGCGTTGGGCATCGCCGGACTCCTGTGGGGCCTGGACCTCTCCGATCGTGATGCCGACGGGCCGCTGCCCAAGGAGGACCCGGTCGTCGCCGAGGACGACGGTTCCTTCGGCGCCCGGCGTATCGCCGACCCTCGCAAGGTGGTCGCCGAGTGGCGGGAGAAGGCCGACGCGAACGGCTGGTCGCTGCGGGAGACCGCCATCGCGCTCGGTCCCCAGCGCGGTCACGTCGGCACTCCGGCCGGCCTTGCGGACAAGTTCGCCCACTGGGTACGGCACGGCGCCGTCGACGGCTTCAACGTCACGCCCTACCTGATCCCCGACGGCCTCGACGATATCGTCGACCTGCTCGTCCCCGCACTGCAGGAACGCGGTATCTACCCCACCGAGTACACGGGTACGACTCTGCGCGAGCACCTGGCCCTGCGGGAACCCCTCACCCACCGCTCCACGACCGACCGACGCCAGGCCGGCTGACCCGCGCCTCCTCCGTCCGCGACGCCGGCCCACCCTTTCTTGTGGGTGGGCCGGTTACTCGTCCGGTCGTACGGAACTCATCGCGCCGTCTCCAACTGCGCGGGCTGCCAACTCAGTTCGGGCGCGACCAGATGGCGTACGTCGTGCAGGATCTGCTCGTACTCCTCCCGCCGGAACTCGTACGGCAGCTCGATACGCAGCTCCGACACCGCCGAGACCACCGAGTCCGCCGCCAGTTGTTCCAGGATCTGCTCCGCCGTGCCGACCACGTCGGGGGCGAACAGGATCCGCTTCGGGCCCCGAGGGGCCAGGGTGCGGGCGTGGCGGCTCGCCGCGTACTCCCGGTAGCGGGTGCGGGTGGCCTGGTCGGCGCTGTCGAACGGCACGATCACGCGGCCCACCGCGACGCGGGCGGTGGACCGGGTACGCCGGTACTCGGTGAACAGGTTCAGCTGGGCTGTGGTGAAGTCGTCGGTGTCCTCGCCGGTGACGATGTTGCCGGACAGCAGGTTGAGGCCGTTCTCGGCGGCCCAGCGGACCGAGCGCAGGCTGCCTCCGCCGTACCAAATGCGGTCCACCAGGCCGGGGTTGTGTGGTTGCAGTCGCGGCCGCTGGGTGTTGCCCGGCGACTGGATCACCGTGTCCGGGCCCCCGAGATACTCGCCACGCAGGTTGTCGACGACGCGGGCGACCCTGCCGTAGGACAGGTCGAAGGCGCGCCAGTCACCGTCGTACACCAGGTCGCCGAGCAGTTCGGCGTGCGGCATGCCGGTGCTGAAGCCGACCTGGAGTCGGCCGCGGGACAGCACGTCGGCCAACGCCAGGTCCTCGGCCAACCGGAACGGGCTCTCGTACCCGATCGGGATGACCGCGGTGCCCAGCTCGACCCGATCGGTACGTTGGCCGGCCGCGGCGAGGAACACCGCGGCCGAGCCGACGCCGTGTTCGAGGTGGCGCTGCCGGATCCAGGCGCCGTCGAAGCCCAACCGCTCGCCGTACTCGAAGAGTTGGAGCGTCTCCTCCAGGCCGGTGTAGGGGTCGTCGTCGGAGAAGTTGCCCGGGGTGAGAAAGGCCAACGAGCTGATGGTGGGGGTGCTCATGCGGTCTTCGTCCTCGTGTGGTGTTCGGTCCTCATTACTCTGCTGTCCGGAGGTGTCACCGGCTCACCTCCGGGGCGACCAGGTCAGCGGACTCGCTCCCGTCCGAGGGCTTTCCGGCAGCGCCGGCCGAGGCATGCCGACCGCCGGGGATCGCCGCGAGCAGTTCCCGGGTGTAGTCGTGGCCGGGGCGGGTGAACAGTTCCTCGCTGGTACCTGCCTCGACTATGCGGCCGGCGCGCATGACGGCGACCTGATGCGCGATCTGGCGTACGACGGCCAGGTCGTGCGAGATGAACAGGTACGCCACTCCGGTGTCGGCCTGCAGTTCGGCGAGCAGGTCGAGGACCTGGGCCTGGACGGAGACGTCGAGTGCGGACACCGGTTCGTCGCAGACCACCAGGTCCGGCGACAGTGCGAGGGCGCGGGCGATCGCGACGCGCTGCCGCTGCCCGCCGGACAGCTCCGCCGGGCGGCGGCCAAGGACCGAGGCGGGCAGCGCCACCCGGTCGAGGAGATCTCTGGCCCGGGCCAGCCGGGAGGCGCGGTCACCGACCTTGAACGCGCGCAGTGGCTCGGTGATCACCTCGCCGATGGAGAACCTCGGGTCCAACGAGGCGTACGGGTTCTGGTAGATGAGCTGCGCCCGGCGGCGTAGCTGCCTGGCCTGTGCTCCGCGGGCGGTGGTGACATCGGCGCCGTCGAACAGGATGCGCCCGGCGGTCGGGTCGGCCAGGCGGAGCACCAGTCGGGCGGTGGTGGACTTCCCGGAGCCGGATTCGCCGACCAGTGCCAGTGTCCGCCCGCGGTGGAGGGTGAAGCTGACGTCGTCGACCGCGCGCAGTGTGCGGGCCGAGCCCGCGGCGTGGGGCAGCTGGAACTCTTTGACCACGTTGCGTATCTCGACCAGCGGCGCTTCCTTCTCGGCTGTGGGGGGTGGGCCCGCGACCGTGGCTCGGGGGCGTGCGGTGGTGAGGCTCGGAGCGCTGGCCAGCAGTCGACGGGTGTAGTCGTGCTGCGGGTTCTCGAGGATGTCGCGGGTCGGACCGGTCTCGACGACCCGTCCCTGCGACATGACCACGATCCGCCGGGCACGGTCGGCGGCGACGCCGAGGTCATGGGTCACCAGCAGTACCCCGGTGCCGGTCGCTTCGGTGAGGTGCTGCAGGTGGTCGAGGATGACCCGTTGCACGGTGACGTCCAGCGCGCTGGTCGGCTCGTCGGCGATGATCAACTTTGGTTTGGCGGCGATGGCGATGGCGATCAGGGCCCGTTGCCGCATCCCGCCGGACAGTTCGTGCGGGTACTGCCGGGCGCGGGTGGCCGCGTCGGGCAGCCCGGCCAGGTCCAGGACGGCGATCGCGTCCAACGGCGCGGAGCGTCGCGTCGCCAGCTGGTGGATGCGCAGCACTTCGGCGACCTGCTCACCGATGCGTTTGACCGGGTTGAGTGACACCGACGGGTCCTGCGGCACGAGCCCGATCCCCGCGCCGCGCACCGTGCGCAGCTCCCGTTCCGACAGCGAGGTGAGGTCGTGCCGGCCGAAGCGGACGGTACCGGCGTCGATGCCGCCGTTCGCCGCGAGGAGCCGGATGATCGCATGCGCGGTCGTGCTCTTGCCGGATCCGGACTCGCCGACCACTGCGGTGACTTCGCCCGGCCACACGTCGAGATCCACGCCCTGCACGGCCTGTACGGTGCCGCCGCGGGTGCGGTACGACACCGACAGGTCCCGCACCTCCAGCAGCGGTTCCCTTCCACCGCTCGGGTCGGTGGCGGTCGCTTCGGTGGTCACGACCTCGTTCGTGGCGGCATGGTTCGTCACGGCTTCATCCGTCTCGGGTTCGTTCGTCAGCGGGCCGGTCATCGCTGCCGGGACCATTCGCCGTCCAGCGCGCGTGCGATGCGGTTGGTGGCCAGCACCGTCGCGGCGATCACCAGCCCGGGCAGCGCGGTGAGCCACCATGCGTTGCCCAGGTAGTTGCGTCCGTCGGAGATCAACGTGCCCCATTCCGGCGCCGGTGGCGGCGCTCCGTAACCGAGGAAGCTCAGTGACGAGACGGCCAGGACGGCGGTGCCGAACTCCAGAGTGGCCAGCACGATCACCGGGCCCATCGCGTTGGGCAGCACATGCCGGCCAAGGACCGAGTACCAGCGGGCCCCGCAGGAGCGGGACGCCTCGACGAAGACCGCCTGCCGCACCCGCAGCACTTCCGCACGCATCACTCGTGCGAAGCCGGCGACGCTGGCGATCCCGACCGCGACCGCGACCTTCACCGTTCCATAACCGAGGGCGGTGACCAGGGCCAGTGACAGGAACAGCGCCGGGATCGACAGCAATACGTCGACGAAGCGCATCACCACGTCCTCGACCCAACGGCCCACGAACCCGGCGACCAGGCCCAGCAGGCCGCCGACCAGGAAGGCGACGCCCACTGCGATCAGCGTCGCCTTCAACGACAGCTGCGCACCGTGCACCACCCGGGAGAACAGGTCACGTCCCAGTTCGTCGGTGCCGAACCAGTGCGCGCCGCTCGGGCCCTGGAAGTTCTGCGACGGCACCCCCTGCAGTGGGTCCTGCGAGGTGAACAGCCCCGGCCAGAACGCGGCCAGTACTACGAGTACCACCGCGAGGACCGATACCAGCAGGCCGGGTCGCAGAAGGAGGAACCGGGCCACGCGCCTGGGTTCGAACCCGCGCGCCGGGCCGGGGTCGATGTCCGGCTCGACCGGTAGTGCCAGGCCGAGCGCGGCACCGGCGGTGGCATCCTCGACAAGGGTCTCGCTCATGCGGGCCGCACCTTCCTGTTCGAGGCCACCACGATCCGCGGGTCCAGCAGCGGATAGACGAGATCGACGAGGAGGTTGGCCACCACGAAGATCAGGGCTCCGAACACCACCACCCCCTGGACCAGCGGGATGTCCTGGGCCGTGACCGCCGCGGCCGTAACCCGGCCAAGGCCGTCGCGGGAGAACACCGTCTCGACGACCACCGAGCCTGCGATGAGTTGCCCGGCCAACAGCCCGACGATCGTCAACGCCGGCAGCGACGCGTTGCGCAGCGCGTGCCGCAGGTGAATGCGCAGTCGGCTCGCGCCCTTGGCCCGCGCGGTCTCCACATAGGCCTGATCCAGCGCCGTGAGCAGGCTCTTGGCCAGCACCTGCGAGACCAGGGCGCCGGTCGGGATCGCGAGCGTCACCGCCGGCAGTACCAGGCCAGGCAGCCCGTCGTTGCCGAACGCGGGGAACCATCGCGCCCGGAAGGAGAACAGCTCGACGAGCACCAGCCCGACCCAGAACGTCGGTACCGACACCCCCAGTGGTGGCAGCGACAGCAACAGCTGCCGCAACCACCGCTGCGTGGTGTAGGTCGCCAGCGCCGCCAGACCGCCACCGAAGACCACCGCGAGCAGCAGGGCCGCTCCGGTCAACTGCAGCGTCTGCGGCAGCGCGTCGGCCAGCGTCGAGGTCACCGGCCGACCGGTGGAGACCGCGTTTCCGAAATCACCGCGCACCGCGTTGCCGAGATGGTCGGCGTACTGCACCAGCACCGGTTTGTCGAAGCCGTACTCATGCCGCAGTGCGGCGATCTGCGCCGGATCGATCTGGCCCGAGTCCGCTCCGGCGCCGGCCATCGCCGAGACCGGATCACCGGGCAGATAGTTCAGTATGAAGAACGACACCGTGTAGGCCGCCCAGAGCACCCCGAGTGCCTGTGCGAGACGCTTGATCACATAGCGACGCATTCCCTGCTCACCTCCTGCTGCCGACGACCCGATCGGACGCTCCGTCGCGCATCCACCGGTGGCTAGCCGATCCAGGTGTCGTGCAGCTGGATCCGGCTGGAGGCATCGAAGTTGAGGTTGTGCACCTTCTTCGCCACCCCCAGCTGGGTCTGCAGCTCCACCACGGGAATGACGTAGGCGTTCTGCACGATCAACTGCTGTGCCTGGCCGACCAGTTCCTTCCGCTTGGCCGCGTCGGCCGTTGCCGCCTGCTGGGTCAGCACCGTGTCCAGCGGGCCCGTCGGCAGGTGGTAGAGGTTGGCCAGCTTGGTGGAGTACTGGGTGCGCAGGATGTCCGGGTCGGCGCGGGTCAGGTTGCCCCACGACGCGTCGAAGTCGCCGGACTGCAGCACCGTGGCCAACTGGGAGGTCTGCGTCTCCTTGAGCACCACGTCGACTCCGACGGCCTTGAACTGCTGCTGGATCAGCTCCAGCGCCGGCTGGTTGGTGGCCGCGTTCGCGAACCACCTGACGGTCAGGCTGAGCTTGGTGCCGTTCTTCGACCTGATGCCGTCACTGTCGACCTTCCAACCGGCCGAGTCCAGCAGGGACTTCGCCTTCGCCGCGTCGAAGGCCAGGTCGGAGCCCTGGTCCGCGTAGTCCGGTGTGGTGTACGCCAGGATGCTGGTCGCCGGCCTGGTGCCGGTCGGGTACACGGTGTCGACGATCTGCTGCCGGTCGATGGCGAACAGGAGTGCCTGACGCACCTTCGCGTCCTTCAGCAGCGGGCGTGAGTTGTTCAGCGCCAGGTTGAACACCGCACCGGGATTGGCCCGCCGTTGCAGGTTCACCTGGCCGCCCGTGAGTGCCGCCTCGTCGGCCTTGCCGACGCTGCTGATCGCGTCCACCTGACCGGACTGCAGGCTGCCGGTGCGCACGCCCGATTCGGGCACCACCTTGAACACCAGCTTGTCCAGGTACGCCTCGCCCTGTTTGGTCCACAGCGACGAACCCCAGGCGTACTTGCTGCGCTTGGTCAAGGTGATCGCCTGGTTCTGCACGTAGCTCTGCAGCGTGAACGGCCCGGACCCGACCACACCCTTGCTGCACTTCTCCTGCGGGCTCCGCTTCGCGCTAGCCGACGACTCGATACCCAGTGAGTGCGTCGACGTGGCCTGGAGGAACTGCGCGTTCGGCTGCTGGAACTTGACCCGCACCGTGAGCGGATCGACCGCGGTGGTGCTGTCCACGCCGCTCAAGTACCCCTGGGCCAGCGTCCCCAGGGCGCCGAGCTTCGGCACCGCGTCGAAGTTGTCCTTGACCACCTGCGCGGTCAGCGGTGTCCCGTCGCTGAAGGTGACACCCGATCGCAGGTGGAAGGTGAACGTGGTCGCGTCGGAGCTGATGTCCCAGCTCTTCGCCAGCCACGGCACGATCTTGCCGGTCTTGGGATCCTGGTCGGTCAGGGAGTCCACGATCTGGCGCAGGGAGTAAATGGTCTCGTTGCTGCTCACTTGCTGCGGATCCACGCAGCCCACGTCGGAACCCACCGCGAAGGTCAGGGTGCCACCGGACTTGGCCGGGCCGCTGTCGCTGGTCGAGCTGTCGCTGCTGCTCGACGTGCAGGCGCTCAGCAGGAGGCTGCTTGTCACAAGTGCGGCGAGTGCCGCCCACCGGGTAGGTCGGGAATCCGGACGCGATATCACGGAATGGGTTCTCCTACTCCAAAGTCACCGCGCACGTGCCTGTGCGGACCAGGGCGATGCGTGGCGGAAATGCTCGGAAGGTGCCAAAGGGGAAGGGTGCCGACGAAGGCGTGACAGCGCCGCGGGCTCCGACAGCGCTGTGGGAGCCCGCGGGGAGTTGCCTGCGGGTGTCAAAGCCGTCGGCGAACGTCACTCAGGACGGCGGGAGGCAAGGACGCAATCAGCCGTGACACAGACAGCTGGTGAAGAGCTGCAGGTCGATGTGGCGACGGCGCGACAAACCGGAGAACACCGCAGCGGCCGCGATCGAGGCACTCAGATCACTGCTGTGCCGCACGCTGGTCCTCCCCATCTCAGGCCCGATCAACGGGCCACGCGCTTGCGGGGTCGGTGACCCTGCCGGGCTTTCACCTGGAGCACCCCACCGCGGTGGAGGGTTGCCGGTCAGCGAGCCAGGGCTTGACGCTAACACTCAATGCCGCTTGAAACGTTAACGAGCGTCGCCATGATCCGTCAATGGCGACAGGGGAGTTGGACAACGCTCGGCAGGACGGATCGAACCGCGCAGGGCTCGGGAACGGCTGGCCGAACTCGCCTGACCAGGTGCCGGCCGGGGCCCGAGGCGCCCTGACTCAAGAAGTCGCCCGCACTGGCTGTTTTATCGATCCGGATGGCCTTCCTAGATTTTTCCTGAAATCTGGGTATGGTTTCGCCCAAATATGTGGCTTTACCCCAGATGTGGTCACATCCTGAACGCAGGAGATAAATGTGTACCTAGCAACTAGTCGGGGCGAGTTCCTGACTCTGGGCGCTTGGAGGGAAAGGCATGCAATGGAGCAGCCTTCAAAACACCCACGGCCGGCGGGCCCGACTCGAACGTTCTCGGGACATTCAACCCGTCCCCCCGACTTTGCCGGTCCGCGGCGACAGGGGAGCCGAGCCCGTGGATGACCGGCGTGTGGACCTGGCCGCCGCTTACGCGGCGCCAGAACTATTGGCGATTCGAGACCGGCTGCTTGTCGCTCTGGCGTTCTCGTCAGGCGTCTTCGAAGCGATCTGCTTTCTCTCCTTCGGGAAGGTCTTCACGGCGTTCCAGACCGGAAACCTGGTGTTTCTCGGCCTTGGAGTAGCCGGCACGAGGCCGCCTGCCGGCCCGGATCCCGTTCGCGTGGTGATTTCACTTGCCGCGTTCGCCGTGGGGGCCGCGCTGGCAACTCGGATCCTGACCGCGTTCAACGGCGACCAAGAGATGGAGGACTCCGAGGTCTTCGAAGCATGGCCGCGTCGTGTCTCCATCGCGCTCTGCGTCGCGACGGTGGCGCAGGTCGGTTTCCTCGTCGTGTGGATGGCGACGTCTCCGTCGAGCCTTGTGTCCAACATTCTGGTCGCCCTCAACGCCTTTGCGATGGGCCTGCAGATGAATGCCGTTCGGTCGCTCCATGTGCCGGGCATCTCCACCACGGCGGCTACGGCCACCTTCATCAGCTGGATCTCCGGTATCTCGACCTGGACTCTCAAGCCCGCCGCGGCGCGCCGCCTGACCGGGGTCCTGGTGGGCATGGTGGCCGGCGCCTTCGTCGGAGACTGGATGCTCAGCCACGCGCACACCTACGCGCCGGTGCTGCCAGTGGTCGTGATCGCACTCGTCATCGTGATCGCCTCCGTGGCGATGAAGCAGAAGCCCGCGCGATAGCGCCCGACGAGCGGATCCCCTCCACCGTGTCGATACGGCCGACGCGATGGCCGTCCCGGCTCGGGCCGATCGGCACGGTGGCGGGGGTCCGACTACTTCCCGTTCCCCCGGGCCCGCCCGCAACGGTCGGCCGTACCGCACAATGGTGCGATGATCGACGGCACTTCGCGGACAACAGCCCAGCCGCCGCCCCGGTTGATCAAGGACGACGAGCTGACCGACCATTCCGTCGTGGCCAACAGCACCATGAACCGCGGACGGGTTCTGACAGGCGTCAACAGCTACACCCGCGAACTCGGCTTCGCCCCCACAGAGTTCCTGAACGGCAGCGACAGCGACCATGGCTCCGTGCCGTCCTGGCTGGACCTGTGCAGCGGAGAAGGGTTGGCCCTCCGCGAAGCAGCCCAGCGACTCCCGCAAGCCGCGTTGACCGGCGTGGACCTGGTGGGCCCGCGGCTGCGGACAGCGCTGCCCGACGGCCTCGAACTCATCACCGCGGACCTCGGCCGTTGGTCCCCAGGGCGCCGCTACGACCTGGTCACCTGCGTCCACGGACTGCACTACATCGGCGACCGGCTCGCCCTCCTGGAACGGGCCGCCTCCTGGCTCACCGGCACCGGCCTGCTGGTCGCCCACCTCGACCCTTCGACGCTGCGGCGGCCCGACGGCGGTGACGCTTCCCGGCCGGTCCTGGCCGCGCTGCGTGCTGCCGGTTTCCATTACTCGGCCCGTCACCACCGCCTCAGCCTGCGGGGCGGCCGCCGCATCGCCTTGCCCTTCACCTACCTCGGCGCCGACCCCCACGCCGGCCCCAACTACACCGGCCAGCCGACCGTCGCGTCGTACTACCGCCCCCGTTCGGAGAGCCCTCGTGCGGAGGCGACAGGTGATGCGGAAGGGCGCGATGACTTTCCAACGGCGCGGCAGTCTCCACTGCCGTAACCCCTGGCGTGAGGAAGAGGAGCGAGTCCCGTGCGCATAGTGATCAGCGAATTCATGAGCCTGGACGGCGTAGTACAGGCACCGGGTGGACCCGATGAGGACATCGAGGGTGGCTTCGCTCACGGCGGTTGGACTCACCCGTTCTTCGATCCGGAGGTGGTGGGCGGCGCCTTCGCCGACGCACTGAACAAGGCCGACGCGCTGTTGTTCGGACGCCGCACGTGGCAGTCGATGGCCGCGGCGTGGCCCGAACGTGGCGGCGATCCGTTCGCCGACCGGATGAACGGCATCCCGAAGTACGTGGTTTCCCGAACGCTGGGTGATGACGATCTGACGTGGACCAACACCAGGCGCGTCCCCGGCGATGAAGCCGTCGCCCACATCCGCAAGCTGCGCGAGACGGACAGCGGCGACCTGTTGGTCATGGGGAGTCCCACACTCGTACGCACCCTCCTGCGCGAGGGCTTGGTCGACGAACTCCGGCTCATGATCATGCCGGTGATCCTCGGCGGAGGTAAGTCGATCTTCCCCGGCGACGGTGTGCTGCGCACGCTCGAACTGGTCTCGACCGTCACCAGCGGCACGGGCGTGAACGTGTGCACCTACCGCCCGGTCGTCAGGGGGTAGGCCGGGAGGCGCCATGTAGTCATCACCGTCATCACCGGAGAGGGGTCACACTCCAGGCCGAGGACGGGTCGACCCCGCCGGTCTGCTGCCGGCCGCGTCTCCAGCCGTACGCCGGGCATCGCTCGGCCGCGGTGTCCGGCGCGCGCGGCCGGACACCGACGAGGAACGCGCCAACCAGCCCGGCACCCGACAGCAGTACCCCGCCTCAGTGCTTTCCGAAGTACATGAGTTCCCACAGAGCCGGTGCGCTTACGCTGTCTACTGCCTCGCCGTTTGTGAAGTGCTCGACGGTTACTTGGCCGGTGAAGCGCATGTAGGCGCCGTTGAATCCGGCGAGCCGGGCGAGGAGCCGCTTCGGCCCCTTGAGGGTTTCGATCATGCGGTTCTGAACGATGGTGTTCTCGCGGTGGAAGGTGACCCGGAAACCTTCGCCGCTCTCGGGGGTGGCCTCGTAGTCGAACACGATGGTGTTGGCGACCGGCTTCCCGGTGATGGGGTCGGGGTGTTCGTCTGACTTGGTGAAGCGGACCAGGTTGGCCTGGTCGGCGAGGATCTTGCCGTTCTTGGCGAGCATGAAGATGGGGACTTCCGCGGAGCCGTACTTTTTCTCGGCGGTGATGTAGGAGGCGATCACGGCGTAGTCGCCTGCCTCGGCGCGCGCCCAGTACCAGTGGTGCATGAGGCGGGCCATCTCGGCGTCGCCCCAGTTGTGGTCGTGATAGCCGGTGCCCGTCCGGGTCTCGGTCGTGCCGTCGATGGTGAGGGTGGCCTCGACCCGGCCCTGAGGGACGGAGGGCAGCCAGGCGAAGTATTTCTGCTTTTCCTCGCCGAACGTGATGTGCCCGGTCTCCGGCCGCCAGGAGGGGACCTGTCCGGTGAGGGTGATGTCGGCGACGACGCCGTCGATGTCCGCGTGGATGCGGTAGGTGTGCAGGTCGCCGGTGATGCGGTTGTCGCCGATACGGACGTCGCACCGGTCGGTGGCGAAGTCGTGGTCGTCCGGATGCTCCGGCGAGGTCCGTTCGATGTGGGTGCCGTCCGGCCGGTCTAGCTCGATGGTGACCACCGGTGCGGGCGGCTGGTTGACGCCCTTGCCGACCCGGAAGTCCTTGATCATGAAGTTGATCACCAGGGTGGATCCGTCGTCGAGGACACAGTCGAAGTACCACCACTCGAAGGTGCCTGGGCCCCCGGGGCGCGAGCGGAAGCCGTCCTCCCAGGGCGCGATCTCGTCCTTGGCGAGCCCCAGACGCTGGTAGTCGGCCGGCCGATCCGCCATGCGGCAATCCTCGGTGCGAGACATCGTCGCCTCCCTTTCCTTCTGCAGTCGTGTTGCGAGTTCACGGTTGGTATCGGCTCATCCGATGCCGACGATGACCCTTTCCCGTGGCCCGTCCACGTTCGGCGTAGTCCTGAGGCGTCGGCGCTGGTGGAGAGGGTGATCGGTCCGACCGATCACGGCTCCACAAACAGAGGTATCAGGGGTGCATGAGGGCGCCGTGTTGCGACTCCCCACCCCCGCCCCCGACGGCGGACGCAGCTGACGTGCGCTAGAAATCGAACACATGATTGAATTACGGCATGGCGCACCAAGGAGGCTCGATGCCGCGCGCCGCAGTGAGGGAGCGTGCCGACCGCAACCAGCACCCGGATCAGAGCCCGACGCGATCATCCGGAACCGTGACCAAACCGTACGAACGAGGCTGCGCCGATGTCCGCACCATTGCCTGTGACCGTGGCTCCGCCCTCGCCGAAGGGCGGTCGCCGAGTTCGCGTGAACGGCGAGAGCCTAGGGGTGGCGTACAGCCTTGAAGACCTCTCCGAGTTCCTGCGCCGTGCGGGCCTGGACATGGACCCGGCGGCCGCCGCGGCGTCGCCGCTCATCGACTGGCGAGGCGTCGGGCCGGAGTCCTGGAGCTCCGAGCCCCGCAGCTGACCGATTGCACCGATTTAGTGAGCGAATGGACCCCTTGGGGGATGAGGTGGGTGGCTGGTGCTCTTATGCATCCGCGGGCTGTCGGAATTCGGGACGGGGCGATCGTGAAAGAG
Organism: Streptomyces sp. NPDC093544; assembly: GCF_040683495.1. Classification (NCBI taxonomy): domain Bacteria; kingdom Bacillati; phylum Actinomycetota; class Actinomycetes; order Kitasatosporales; family Streptomycetaceae; genus Streptomyces; species Streptomyces sp. NPDC093544. The sequence continues at coordinate 118,013 of NZ_JBFBEA010000009.1, forward strand.
GACGAGGTGACGGTCGAGTACGTGAAGGCGATGTACTCGAAGTTCGTCTCCACGATGGGGGAGTCGAACTACAACCGGGAGTTGTACCGCCCGGACTGGATGCACCTGATCCGCTCCCAGGCCTTCGCCAACCTCTGGATGAAGGCCTACAAGGCGTACGACGAGGGGCTCATGGTGGTCCGCGCGATGGGCACCGACGAGCTGCATGTGAGCGGAGACTGGCGCAGTGTCTTCCCTGAGGGCCGCGGCGTCTCCGAAGTGAAGATCAAGGACACCTACACCGTCGGCAGGGACACTGATCCGGCAGCCGCCGACGCGCGAAGGAGTGTCCAGTGACCGTGATCCCGCCCCGGCTGGCCCCGTTGCTGGAACAGTTCGACTTCGCTCAGGAGCGGCTCCTCGGCCGTATGACAGGACCCGTCATGGACAGTGGTGATGGGACGGACACCAAGGTCGGTCCCCTCACCGGCGAGGAGTTCTTCTGGGAGCCGGTGCCGAGTTGCTGGTCGGTGCGGCGGCATATCGACGGACCCGGGCCGCGTGCGGCGCTCCTCGCAGGCAGCGGCGCCTGGGGACGCGACGCGGCACCCTATCCGCACCCCTGGCCGCCGCCCTTCACCACGATCGCCTGGCGTCTGAGCCACCTCAGCGAAATGCTGACCCTGCGCGCCGACCACACGAACGGCGACCACGTGCTGACCCGGGACGACTACCTCGTCGACGGGGACGTCGTGGACGCGGTCGCAGCATTCGACGCCGGCGCCACCGCCTGGCGGACGGCGCTGCTGACCGCCGACGACGCCGCACTCGACACCGTGGGGCACTGCACGTATCCACACGGCAGCGACGCGGACGAACCGTTCATCGACATCGTCTGGTGGGTCAACCAGGAACTGCTGCACCACGGAGCTGAGATCGCCCTGATCCGCGACCTCCATCGCGCACGACAGCACTGACTCCGGCCGGGCAGGGACGCGGCGCGTAGGCCGCTCGTCGCCGCGTCACGGCCGGGCGCCGTGATCCGCCGGAGCCGATTTCCGTACCTGGAGGTTCAGGAATCCGCGGAGCGCGCGGGCCTGGCGGCGTGGCAGGAAAGTAGTGCGTGCCGTGCCCGGGCCGGTGCATCGTGCTAGGCTTGATCCAGTTGCAGTTGTGGTTCCCGTTGACTTCAAGTGCCTTAGACGAATTAATTTCGTCGGGCATTTTTGTATTTCCGGTGCTTTTTATCGGACGGGGTTCATCTCGGCGACGCGGGGGTTCACACAGTGCGAACCCCTGGGCATGGCCTCGAAGGAGATTTGACATGGCTACCGGTACGGTTAAGTGGTTCAACGCGGAAAAGGGTTTCGGTTTCATTGAGCAGGACGGCGGAGGCCCGGACGTCTTCGCCCACTACTCGAACATCGCCGCCCAGGGCTTCCGCGAGCTCCAGGAAGGCCAGAAGGTGAACTTCGACATCACGCAGGGCCAGAAGGGCCCCCAGGCGGAGAACATCACTCCCGCCTGACGCTGAAGCGTCTGAGGCAGCTGGGACCCCCACCCTTGCGGTGGGGTCCCAGCTTGTTGCTTTTTGCAGGGTTTGCCGGACATGCGGTGTTGGCTTGCTCGCGGCCCTGCGATCCGGTAAGTCGAGATCAGTGGATTCGGGAAACTCCGATTCCGGCGGCTGCTACTTACCGTGCCGGTGCGACCGGCTATTTTTTTGGTCTTACATTCGGCTCGTGCTTGCAATTCATTCGGCTATGAGTGCCGGGAATTCCTCGATGCGTGCCATATCGAGGAAGGTTCTCCATGAACCGCTCAGCTCGCACGAACGACCGTTACTCCAAGACCCGTAAGGACGGCTTCGCCGGTTCCGACCGAGGGGCCCGCCTCCGACCGCAGGGCCAGGATCGCCCCGGTGCCCGCTCAGGTGGCAACGGACGCCGTCCGTCCGCGCCGCAGGGAGAGTTCGCGCTGCCGGTGACCATCACCCCGGGGCTCCCCGCGGTTGCGGCTTTCAGCGAACTGGACCTGCCCGCCGAGTTGTTGAAGGCACTCACCGACCTCGGAGTGCACGAACCGTTCCCGATCCAGGCCGCCACCCTGCCGAACTCCCTCGCAGGCCGCGACGTCCTGGGCCGTGGGCGTACCGGATCGGGCAAGACGCTCGCCTTCGGCCTTGGGCTCCTGGTGCGTACGGCCGGACAGCGTGCCGAGGCCAAGAAGCCGCTGGCCCTGATCCTGGTCCCCACCCGCGAACTCGCCCAGCAGGTCACCGATGCGCTCACCCCGTACGCCCGGCTGCTGAAGCTGCGGATGGCCACCGTGGTCGGCGGAATGTCGATCGGCAGGCAGGCGGGGGCACTGCGTACAGGGGCGGAGGTCGTCGTCGCGACTCCGGGCCGCCTCATGGATCTCATCGAGCGCAGGGACTGCCGCCTGGACCGGGTGAGCATCACCGTCCTGGACGAAGCCGACCAGATGGCCGACATGGGCTTCATGCCTCAGGTCACCGAACTGCTCGACCAGGTACGCCCCGGCGGCCAGCGCATGCTGTTCTCGGCCACGCTGGACCGCAACATCGACCTTCTGGTCCGTAAGTACCTGCATGACCCGGTGGTCCACTCGGTCGACCCGTCGGAGGGCGCGGTCACCACGATGGAACATCACGTCCTGTACGTGCACGGCGCCGACAAGTTCGCCACCGCCACCGAGATCGCCGCCCGCGACGGCCGCGTGCTCATGTTCCTGGACACCAAGCACGCCGTCGACCAGTTCACCAAGCACCTGCTGCACAGCGGCGTAAAGGCCTCGGCACTGCACGGTGGTAAGTCGCAGCCCCAACGCACCCGCACACTCGCACAGTTCAAGACCGGCCACGTCACGGTGCTGGTGGCCACCAACGTCGCCGCTCGCGGTATCCATGTCGACGACCTCGATCTCGTCGTCAACGTCGACCCGCCCAGCGACCACAAGGACTACCTGCACCGCGGCGGCCGTACGGCGCGCGCCGGCGAGTCCGGCAGTGTCGTCACCCTGGTGACGCCCAACCAACGACGTGACATGACCCGCGTGATGTCCGACGCCGGTATCAGGCCGCAGATCACCCAGATCCGCTCAGGCGAAGCCGAGCTGAGCCGCATCACCGGTGCCCAGGCACCCTCCGGTGTTCCCATCGGTGGCAGCGGCAGCGGCAGTGGCAGCAGCGGGACGGTCACGGAGCGGCCCAAGCGCGGCGGAGCCCCCTTCCGTGGCATGGGCACCCTCCCGGGCAGGGCGGGTCGCGTCAGTGGCGAGTCCCGCAGGGCCGCCGAGGCCCGCCAGACAGCCGAGGCGCGAAAGGCCGCTCGGGTCCGTCGGGGCGCGTAGTCCGAGCGCGGGCTGACCGGGTGCATCGGCCCGGCCGGGCGGCGATCAGTGTTGTCCGGCCTTGCTCCAGCAAGCGGGTCCACCGGGCTTGCTCTCGGCACATCAGGCCGCCGGGGTGTCCAGGGGCCGCAGTTCGTCCGCGTACGAGACGGAGATACGGCGCATCAGGCCGTCGTCGGTGATGTCGTACTGGCCAAGGCGCCACAGCGGTGGCGAGTACGCGTGGACGGAGACCGCGTCGTCGGTGGCGCCGGTGAGGCGGTGGATGTGCTCGGGCCCGAAGCAGAAGGAGTCGCCCGCGCCGACCGTGACGGACAGATGGCTGCCCCCTATACGTGGGTTGGACTCGTTCAGCGCACCCTGGACGACGGCGACCGCTCCGGAGGAGATGTCGTGGTCGTGCCAGCCGGTGTCGTTCTGCCGGGTCCAGCACAGCAGCCAGACGTCGACGTACTCGTCGCGATACAACGACGCGTAGTGCCGCTCCTTGTCCGAGAACGCGACCTGTTCGCGCCAGAGGTCGGGACGGTCGGCGAGTTCGTCGACGAGTGACTGAAGTTCGCGCTTGTCGAGGGTGCGGTCCGGCAGGGCCTGATACGTCATGGGGTGGCTCCCTTCAGCAACCGGGCGGGGTTGATGGTGCGTAGGGCGTGGACGGCGGCGTCCGCGCCGAGGTCGGGGATGGTGAGGCGCGCGTAGGGGCGGTCGCTGCCGCTGACGATCACGTCGATGCCGACGGCCCGGACAAGCGCGTCCACGGCGCGTGTTCCGTAGGACGAGGTGTCGTAGAAGGCGTCGAAATCGATCTCGCCGCGCCCGCCGCCGCGGGCCGCGAGTCGCTCGCCATGCAGCGGGGCCAGGCCCGCGAGAGCGGCGAAGCAGACACGCAAGCGCGGGTGCCGGGCGCGGCCGAAGGCGCGGAAGGCGAACCAGGACGCGTGCATCTGCTCGACGTAGGGGACCAGGGCAGGCCACCAGGACGGGACGTCGGGGGTGGGCGGGGTGGCGCCCGGATGGATGAAGAGCGGCTTGTCGTGATGGGTGAGGACGTCGAGGAGGGGTGCGCAGCGGTCCCAGCCGGACGCGTTCAGCAGGGCGGTGGCGGGGAGTTGGAGGCCTCGGCAGCCACGGCGGAGCTCCTGTTCGACTGCTTCGACCGCCCCGGGGATCGGCGATGACAGGCAGGGCGAGGCGCAGACGCCGAAAGGGTCAGGCAGGGCCAGTGCGCCGTCGTGGAACGCGGTGAGCAGTTGCGTGGCCTCGGTGGGCGGCAGGTATTCGATGCCGAGCGGGCTCGACAGTGAGACCAGGGCCAGGTCGAGGCCGTCGGTCCGAGCGAGTGCGGTGCGCGCCGCGATGTCGTGGTCGGCCGGGTCGACCTTGTAGGGCGGTTCACCTGCCAGGTGCAGGATCCAGCCGTCGAGGTGAGGCGGCGCGGTACGGGCGCGCAGCACCTCGATGAACTCGGGCGGCCAGAAGTGCTGGTGGACATCGGTGGGCACGCGGCAGTCCTTGGGAGAGTCACCGTGGAGAGTCGGTTCGAGCAGGAGGTTAACCGCTTCACTTATGCGCTTAACTTAAGCGCTTAACAAGGTGATGTGTCAAGGGTGCGCCGCAGGACTGACGGGTCCCGGTAGGCTTCCGGTATGGCCAGGCCCAATAAGCGCACCACCCTCCGGGAGGTGGCCGAGGCCACGGGTCTCTCCACCGCAGCCGTCTCCTATGCCCTGCGCGGCAAGCACGTCTCGAAGGAGACAGAGGAGCGGGTGCGCAAGGTTGCCGCCGAGCTCGGCTACGAGGCCGACCCCATCGCCCGCGCGCTGGCCAGCGGCCGCACCAGCATGGTCGGCGTCATCGCGGGCGACCTCCAGGACCTGTGGCAGCAACAGCTGATGGCGGCAATCGGCCGGGAACTCCTCGCCGGCGACCGCTACGCGCTGATTCTGGACGCAGGCGGCGATCCCGACCGCGAGCTGGTGCTCGCCAAGCAACTGCGCGACCAGCGCGTCGACGCGCTGCTGGTGTCGCCGGTGAACCCAGCGGCCGAGGGATGGGCGGCGATCGCCGAGGCGCTGCCGGTGGTGGCCGTCGGGGACTCGCTCAGCGCGGCCCGTACGGCCGGAGAGGTCATCTTCGACAACCGGGCCGGCATCGACGCCGTACTGGAGTATCTGCACGATCTCGGCCACCGGCGGGTGACCGTTCTGACCCCGACCCGGCCGAGCACGCCGGACCGGCCCGCCGACGTGTATGCGCGCGAAGCCGCCGAGCGGCTCGGGCTGCTTGCCGAACTGGTGCCCTGTCCGCAGGAGTTGGGCGAGGCGACGGCGGTCGCGCGGCGCCTCCTGGAGGGCCCGCGGCCCGCGACGGCGGTCTTCTGCTTCTCCGACTCCCTGGCGTACGGCGTGTACGCGGCGGCGGCCGAGGCCTCACTCGAAGTCGGCCGGGACGTCTCCGTGGTCGGCTTCGACGATCACCCGGTGTCGCGGGTTCTCACCCCACCACTGACCACGGTGGACTGGGGACTGGCCGGGATCGCCGACGAGGCGGCCCGGCTGATCGTCGCGGCGATCGAGGGGAAGCGAGTCCGGAAGAAGCGGATTCTCTGCGCGCCGCGGATGAGTGAGCGAGGGTCGGCGGTACGGGTGCAGGGGCCCTGAGCCTGCGCCTTCGGGCCCCGCTTGCCCCGCTGTCCCAAGGTCGCGGCCGGACTATGAACGGGCCTCCGTCCGCGGCACGTTGTACCCCTCGACCCGCAGCGCGGGCCGGCCCGAGGGGAGCGTGTCGGCGGGCCAGGAGAGGGTGATCTCCCGCGACTCGTCGGGCAGCAGCCACACGTAGTTGTCGCTGTACAGCGTCGGCAGCGCGCGAGCGCCGGTCCTGCTGTCCAGCAGCGACAGCCTCACCATCGCCGCGACGGCCGAGCCGCGGTTGTGGATCCTGGCTTTCGCCGCGCGCCGTGATCCCACGCGCGTCACCTGTCCGATGTCGGCGGACACCTTCACCGCCTTGGCCTTGTTGAGCGCCTGCATGTCGGACGCCTGGCGGTAGCGCCAGTAGGTGTTCTGCGACAGGAGCCGACCTCGGCCGTCCTCAAGGCCGAGGCGCAGAAGGTGGAAGTCCGGCAGGGAGCTCGCGAACGCGGCGGTGAACGCCTCGGCCGTCGCGGACGAGGCGACATCCACTGTGGCGCGCCGTGTCGAGCCGAGCTGCCGCCCGCCCAGGTCGTAGGCGCGCGCCGTGACCGTCACGTCGTTGAGCGCGCGCGGGGTGTGATTGACCGCGATGACCTGCCAGTTCACGGGGTCGGCCTGGACGTGGACGGGTTCACATGCCGTGCGGGAGCCGTAGTACATGCCGTTGACGTCGAAGTCGTAGTCGTACGTCTGCCACACCGTGCTGTGCCAGGCCGGGTGGGACATCCACAGCATGAGGCCGCTGGCGTCCTTCCACAGGTGCTGGTTCCACGCCTCGAACATGGCGCGGGCGTTCTCGTAGTTGACGAACTGCGCCTTGCGCGCGAAGTCGTCGAGCCCCTTGGCGGTGTCGAGTCGGGCCTCGATGGCCGCTTGGTAGTTCTGCGGGGCCTGGTTACCCCGGGTGCTCCAGTCGTGGTAGAGCCACGCGCCGCCGATCGGCCATTCAGGCTCGTCGCCGACGAGGTTGCGCACGCTCTCGGCGGTGGACACCACAGGCATGCCGATCTCGGTGTGGAAGCCGAAGTTGCCGCTCCCGTAGGTGGCGGGGGAGAAGTAGCGGTCGGGCTCCACCCAGCCGTAGGGGCCGCCCCCGGTGACGATGCTGCCTGCCGAGTTGTTCTGGTAGAGGATGTCGGGCGCCTCGGCCCTGACCGCCTCGCGCATGCCGGTGTCGATGGCCTCGGGCGGGTTGCCCTCGTTGGCACCGCACCAGACGACGACGCTGGGATGGATCCGATAGCGCCGTACGGTGTCCCGCGCCAGGTCGTTGTAGGCCGTGTGGTCCGGCGGATCCATTGCCCAGGCGTTGGGGAAGTCGTTCCACACCAGCAGGCCGTGCTCGTCGCAACTGGCGAAGAACTCCTCCCGGTTGCTGGACGCGACCCAGTTGCGGATCATCGTGAAGTTCATGTCCCGGTGCATGCGCACGGCCGCGTCCATCCGGGCCGCCGGCATCCGGCGCAGCAGCTCGTCCCAGCCCCAGTTGCCCCCGCGGCAGAAGACCCGGACACCGTTCACGCTGATCTTCAGCGGGTCCGGGGTGTTGTCCACGGACTTGACGTCCGTCCATGTGTCACCGTCGTCGGACACCTGGATCACATACGTCTTCGGGTACGCCTGCTCCCACACGATGACGACCCGGTCGAAGGAGACGGCCGAGCCCAGGTCCACCCGGATCCACTGGTCGTCCTGGTACTCCGAGGCCCAACGGGAGCCCGGATCGCCGTCGGTCGCGTTGGACGCGGTGTTGCCGGAGTCCTCCGTGGAGGCGGTGGCTGTCCTGTGCAGAGCCAGGTCGTTACCGGGGGAAGCACTGTCGACCACCGAAAGGGTCCACAACGAGTTGCCCCAACTGGTTGCTCGGGCACCGCAGTTGATCCGTACGTACCGTGAGGTGCGGGCGGTGAAGTCCACCGTCTGCAGGCTCGCGGCGCCGCTGTTGAACGGCAGGGGAACCGCGCCGTTGTCCACCGACCCCGCGTCGGTCCACGCCGAGCCGTCGGTCGAGACCTGTACGACGAACGTTTTGGCGTACGCCTGCTCCCAGGCCAGGTCGACCCGGTCGAAGGCGACGACGGATCCGAGGTCCACCTGGATCCACTGGTCGTCCTCGAAGGCCGAGGACCAGCGGGAGCGCGGGTCGCCGTCGGTCGCGTTGGATGCCGCGTTGCCTGAGTCCTCGGTGGCGGCGGTGGCCGGCTTGTGCAGGGCCAGGTCGGTACCGGCCGAGGTGCTGTCGAACACCGAGAGGGCCCACAGCGAGAAGCCCCAACTCGTGGCCCGAGTCAGGCACTTGATCCGCACGTACCGCGCTTCTCGCGCCCCGAGAGGCACCGGCTGGGTGTAGCGGTTGCTGCTCCCGCTGAACGGCAGCGGCACCGCGTACTCATAGCCGAACTGCCGTATCCCGAACCGCGTGGTGCGCCGGTCGCTCTCCTGGCCGTCGACCGAGGCGGTGAGCGTCAGATCGTGCAGGTCGGGGCTGCCATAGCCGTTGGGCCACCACAACTTGGGATCGGGCAGCCGCAACGAGGCGTACGTGGAGGGCGCGAAGGTCACGTCGACGCTCTCGCCGCCGGCCACCGTCACCGTCTGAGACACCCGTACGTCGTCGAAGGCGGCCGTGACGGTGACCCGTCTGCTCGCGGAGTCCACGTTGCGCACCGGGACCACGATCGTCACCTCCGCGCTGGAGGTGTCCGGCAGGTCGGGGAGTTTTGTGTCCACGTGTGGGTCGCCGATGACCGCGTGGCCGGTCGAGCGCAGCCGTACGTGGTTCCAGATGCCGGAGACCCGGTCGCGCACCGCCGGCATCCAGTCCCAGCCCGAAGCAGCAAGGTACGTCGGTGAGTTCTGGTTCATCATGGTGGCGCCTGCGTCCACGAAGGCGAGTCCGGCCGGGCCCTTGTCACCCGGGCTGCCGGGGAACGGCATGGGGGTGATCCTGACGGCCAGGGCCTGTTCGCCGTTCCCGCCGAGCACCTTCGTCACGTCGTGGGTGGACCGGGCGAAGGGATACGTCAGACCGCCCACCTTCTGTCCGTTGAGCCAGACCTCCGCGGTGTGGTTGATGCCGTCGAACTCCAGCCAGATGTGCCGTCCTGAGCCGGTGCGCAGGCCGCGCGGCAGCTCGAAGCCTCGCCGGTACCACCACGAGTGCCGTGACAGGGCCTCCGGAATGTGCAGGTTGTTGAAGCCCGCCACCGGATCCGGGAGATGACCTTGGTCCACCAGCGAGGCCAGTACCGTCCCCGGGACGGTCGCGGGCAGCCAGCGGCTCGTGTCCACGTCCGGCCGGGACAGCTCCGCGCCCTCCCCGCCGGCCCAGTCGTCCATGGTGAGCGTCCAACCGGACTCCAGCGGGACCGTGCCGTCGGCGGCCGCCTTGAGCGCGGGAGCCCGGTGGTCGTGGGTGCCCCAGTCGGTCCAGCCGGTCGCCTGCGGGCGGTGTCCCTGCTCCGAGCCGTAGACCTCGAAGCCGTTGAGCCCCAGCGGGTTGGCGTTGGAGCGCTTGGTCACGGTCATCCGCACCCAGCGAGCGGTGACCGGCCTGGCCGGCGTGATCTCCACGACTCCGCCCTTGCCGGACGTGGTCCGGTGGATCGTGGTCCACGCGTGGTGGTCCCGCGAGGTCTCGACGACGAACTCCACCGCGCAACTGGAGAGGATCTCCTGACCGGTCGTGCGGTCGCGGGGATTGCCGCCGGTGGAGGGTACGAAGACCGGGTCGTCGGCTGTCGCCTCGAAGGTGAGGCGTACGGAGTCGACCGCGCAGTCCGCCTGCAGGTCCACCGAGATCCACTGCGGGTCACCGTCGGCGGCACGCCAGCCGGTGCCCTTCACGCCCACGGAGTTGAGCTTGTCCACGACGAACTCGCCGGGCGTGGGCGCGTAGTCGGTGGACGACACGGAGATCGGGCGATAGGCGGCGAGTTCACCCCGGGCTCCGGTGGGCCTCAAAGGCGTCGCCGCGTAGCCGTTTTGAGGGAGCGTGACTCCAAGGCCGAAGCCTGCGAGCAGAGTTGAACCGGTGGCCAGGACCGCGCGGCGGGAGGGACGGGGCGGCTCAGTCGACATGTGCGGTGGTCCATTCCTGACGGTCCCGGAGGGGAGCAAGTGACCTCTGTGCCCGATGTGATGACAACGTTGCCAAAGACTCCGTCCGCTCCGATCCCTTGTCAAGGTTTCTCGCACAGTCCGTCCACAGGAGGCGAGTTCAGGTCCCGCCCCTCGCCCCGCGGCTTCGGTGATGGGGAAGACCGGATTGGAGTCATCCTTGAGGATCACAGGAGCGCGGTACCCCGGTACCGTCCGCGCTCCGGAACCAGCCCGCGGTACCGGGTTTTCGACCCTCCCCGTTCCTATCGTTGGAGCATGGCCCCCGGCGGCACCGCGCACGGACCGGCCTCGCCACGCTCACGCAGGGACGGAACATGATCGAGATAAACCGGCTGGTCAAGAGGTACGGCGAGAAGATTGCCGTCGACGGACTCGACTTCACCGTGAAGCCGGGTGTGGTCACGGGATTCCTCGGCCCCAACGGCGCCGGCAAGTCCACCACGATGCGTGTGATCGTCGGCCTGGACGCGCCCACCAGTGGCTCGGTGACGGTCAACGGCCGCCGCTACAAGGAGCATCGAGCGCCGCTGCAGGAGGTGGGTACGCTGCTGGAAGCCAAGTCGATCCACCCCGGCCGCTCCGCCTTCAACCACCTGAACGCCCTCGCACTCACCCACGGCATCCCACGCCGCCGGGTGCAGGAAGTCATCGAGATGACCGGTCTCACCCAGGTCGCCGGCAAGCGCGCGGGAGCGTTCTCCCTGGGTATGGGCCAGCGCCTGGGCATCGCCGCCGCACTGCTCGGTGATCCGCAGACCGTGATGCTGGACGAGCCGGTCAACGGACTCGACCCGGAGGGCGTGTTGTGGATCCGTCGCCTTCTCACCGGACTCGCCGAGGAGGGACGTACCGTCTTCGTCTCCTCGCACCTGATGAGTGAGATGGCGTTGACCGCCACCAACCTGGTCGTCGTCGGGCGCGGCAGGCTCCTTGCCGACACCACGGTCGAACGGTTCATCCAGGAGGCCGGAGGCCACAGCGTGAAGGTCCTGACGGGGGATCCGGCCCGGCTGCGGGAGGTATTGCTCGGACCGGACGTGGAGATCACCGGTGCCACGGGCTCCGAGGAGCTTCACGTCACGGGCCTGGACGCACGTCAGATCGGCGCGACGGCCTTCGAGCACTCCATTCCCCTCTACGAGCTCACCCCGCGGGCCGTCTCCCTGGAAGAGGCGTTCATGGCCATGACCGGTGACGCCGTCGAGTATCACGGGACCACTTCCAGCACCCCCGTCGGGAGCACCGTATGAGCACCCTGACCGCCGAACCCACCGCCGCCCGGACCCGTCCCGAGTACAGGGTCACCGGCGTGCACGTGCTGCGCTCGGAATGGGCCAAGCTCTGGTCGCTGCGCTCTACTTGGATCACTCTGGGCCTGTCGCTGGTGATCCTTGTCGGGTTCGGGCTGATCTTCGCCTCCGCCTACTCGTCGGGCGGCAACGGCCGGGGGCCGGGGTCGGATGTGCAGGACGGGATCGCCGTCGCGCTCGGCGGGATCAACTTCGCTCAACTCGCCCTCGGCGTGCTCGGCGTCCTGGTCATGGCCGGGGAGTACTCGACCGGCATGATCCGCTCCACCCTCGCGGCCGTCCCGACCCGCCTGCCCGTATTGTGGTCCAAGATCGTCGCTTTTGGCGGCATCGCCTTCCTTATCACCACGGTCGCCGTGTTCGTGTCCTTCTTCGCGACGCAAGGTGTGCTGAGCGGCTCCGACATCGAGCTCGGTATCTCGGACTCGGGCGTGGTGCGCAGTCTCCTCGGGGCCGGGGCGTACCTCGCGCTCGCGGGCGTCCTGGGTGTGGCGCTGGGTGCGCTGCTCCGCTCGGTCGCCGGTGGCATCGGACTGCTGGTCGTCGTCCTCATGCTGCTGCCGGTCTTCAGCGGACTGCTGTCCACCTCACTGCAGGACGACATCAGCCCCTACCTGCCCAGCAACGCCGGAGGCTCGATGTTCGCCCTCCATCAGGCGAGCAATACCCTCAGCCCAGGAGCGGGTCTGGCGGTCCTCGTCGGCTGGGTCGCCCTGGCTGTCGCCGGTGCCGCCTGGCGGTTGAAGCGCTCCGACGTGTGACGGGCGGTGTCGCCTGGCGGCTGAATCGCTCTGACGCGCGACGGGCGCAAAGGCGTAGACGGTCCATGCCCCCGCGATCGCTCTACAGTGATCGCGGGGGCTTGCGACCAGGGTGGAGCGGACCCGAAGGGGAAGGTGGAAGCGCCGTGCGATCCGGCAACCTCCCGCGGGGCGAGCTGTTCCCGCCGGAACTGGACGTGCTGTGGAGCAACCGGCTGGTGCGCCGGGTCGTTGGCCTGGCCAGTGCGGTGCGCAGGCTGGGCCGTAAGCACCCGGTGCTGCTGGACTCGCTCCTTGCCCTGCTGGTGCTCGCGAACAGCCTGGTCGATCTGCTCGTACCCGATGGCAGGCATGACCCGGACGCCCGTCCGGACATCTCCGTGCTGCTCCTGGTTTCGATGGCCGGGCAAACGCTTCCCCTGATCTGGCGGCGCCGGGCCCCGTCCGTCGTCCTGGCGGCAGTGCTGCTCAGCTGCCTGCTCCAGTGGTCCCAGGGTGGCGAGTTCCGCAGCGGCGTCGGCAGCCTCATGATCGCCCTGTACTCGATGGCCCGCTACGACTGGATCAAGAGACTTCCGTGGGCGGCGCTCGGCACGGTGGTGGCACTCACCGTGGCCGCTTTCTGCTTCCAGCCGTTCGATCAGCAGTCCCTGACCATCCTCTTCTTCCTGTGCTCCTCGGCCACTGCCGCGATCGCTGTGGCGTTGGTCGTCCGGGTGCGCGAGGCCCAGCTCAGCGCGCTGGCCGACCGGGCGACACAGCTGGAAGTGGAACGCGCGCAGCGTGAGCAGCTCGCCGTCTTCGCCGAGCGCACCCGGGTCTCCCGGGAGATGCACGACATCGTCGGCCACAACCTCGCCGTCATCATCGGTCTCGCCGACGGCGCTGCGGCCGCCCCGGATGCCGACCGCAGCGCCCAGATCCTGCGGATCATCGCAGGCACGGGCCGGCAGGCGCTGAGTGAACTGCGCCGCACCCTCGGCGCCCTGCGTGAACGCCCCGATCAACAGGAAGACACCGTTGCCCTGAGTCCACAGCCGGGAACCGCCGACCTCGGCGGCCTGCTGGAGCGTACCCAGGCCGCCGGCCCACGGATCTCCTACCGCACCGCGGGCCGGCACGACGCCATGACCCCGGGCGTACAACTAGCGGTCTACCGCATCGTCCAGGAAGCGCTGACCAACAGCCTCAAGCACGCAGGACCTGAGACCTCCGTCCAGGTCGTACTGCGTGTCACCGACCGAGCGGTCGACGTGAGCGTCCGTGACAGCGGACCGCCCCAAGGTTCACCGAAGCCCGAACCCACAGGTCACACAGGTCACACAGGTCAAATGGGGCAGGGTCTCGTCGGCATTTCCGAACGCGCGGCCCTCGCGGGGGGCAGCGCCGAGGCCGGGCCGACGGACAGTGGTGGCTGGGTCGTGCACGCCGTCCTCCCCCTGCTCCCGCCCCCAGCCGTTGGAGAGAACCGGCCATGACCACGGTGCTCATCGTCGACGACCAGCCGTTGCAACGCCTCGGCTTTCGCATGCTGCTCGATGCCCATCCCGACACCAGCGTGGTCGGGGAGGCCGGACACGGTGCCGAGGCCGTCCGGCAGACAGCCTCGCTGCGCCCGGACGTGGTTCTCATGGACATCCGTATGCCCGGTGTGGACGGCATCGAGGCCACCCGCCGCATCGTGGCTTCCGGGAGCCGCTCGCGGGTGCTGGTGCTCACCACATTCGATCTGGACGAGTACGCCTATGGCGCGCTGCGCGCGGGGGCGAGCGGCTTCCTGCTCAAGGACGCGCTGCCGGACGAACTGCTGGCCGGCATCCGTGCGGTCGCCGCCGGAGACGCGGTCGCGGCCCCGGCTCTGACCCGACGGCTGCTGGACGCCTTCGTGAAGAAGTCACCGGAACCGGCCGACGCCGGTGGCGCGGAAGCCGATTCCCGGCTGGCCGCTCTCACCGGACGTGAGCGGGAAGTCCTGCTGGCCATGGCCCGTGGGCTGACCAACACCGAGATCGCGGAGCTGTTGGTGTTGTCGGCCTCCACCATCAAGACCCATGTCGGCAAGGTCCTCGCGAAGATCGGCGCTCGCGACCGTGTCCACGCCGTCATCATCGCCTACGAGGCAGGCATCGTGGGGAACGACCGACCCCGATGACACGGCAGCTTGAACCTTGTGGCTTCCTGGTCAGGCGACTTGATCGTCGCTGAGCACAGTGGTCACCAGGTCGAGGAAGCGGTCGAAGTCGAGTTCGGAAACGGTCCGGATGACGGGCAGGTCCTCCCGTCCGTGGTGCGCACGTCGCTCGACGACTGTCATGCCACGGGTCAGTTCCCCGCGTCGTTCCACGTCGCAGCGGACCTCGACACACTCGATGAGCGTGGGGTCGATGAGAGCGGCGACGGCCACGCTGTCGATGAGGGAGCAGTACGACTGGTAGCCGCGCCCCTTGACGTAGTCCACCACCCGGGCGGCGAGGGCGGCTTCCGGGGTCCGCGCGCGGCGCAGCCGGTCGAGGTCGCTGTCGCGGAAGTTGATGCGGGGATGGGTGGCGATGTCGAGTCCGACGGCCACGAGATCGAACCCGGCCCGGAAGACCCGGTGGGCTGCTTCGGGGTCGACGAATATGTTCCATTCGCTGACCGCGTTGTCGCCGGTGGCCTGGGACCAGGCGTAGGGGGTGAGTCCGTAGGAGCCGCCGATGATGACGAGTTCGCTCACCTTCTCGGGCAGCAGGGGGTCGATCTCCAGGGCGAGGGCGATGTTGGTCAGCGGCGCGAGTGCCGCGATGCTGATGTCACCGGCGTGGGCGTTGACGGTGTCCACGATCAGCTGCGGGGCCGACCGCGGGTCGACGGTGCGCGCCGACGTGGGGAAGCGGGATTCGGCGAGGCCGTCGCTGCCGTGCGAGAAGGGGTCGACCGGGTAGTCGCCGTCCAGTGGCAGCAGGGGCCCCTGGCCGACCGGGATGTCATCGCGGCCGAGCAGGTCGAGGACGCGCAGCGCGTTCGCCGCGGTCTTGTCCGAGGTCAGGTTGCCCGTCGCAGCGGTGACAGCGAGGGTTCGCAGCTCGTGCGACTTCAGCGCGAGGATGATCGCGAGGGCGTCGTCCATGCCCGGGTCGGTGTCGATCAGAAGGTTTTTCACACGTGCCTTTCTCGCATTCGGCGTCCCGGCTCCGGGCGTCCGGGGGAGTACTCCGCCGAGAGCCGGGACACTGAAAGGTATGGTAGGTATAACAACAAGCAGATTCAATGGGGGATGTCGAAACTCGGGGTAACGCACAGGAACTCGGAGGAACGAGAGTGTCCCAGCGGCTCGTTGCGGTGTTCTCCCATGCGGTGACCGACGAGGTCTACACGGCTGACGGCACGCTGTCGGCCCGTGAGGTCGGCGGAGCCGGAGCGTACGCGGCCGTCGGGGCGAGCCTGGTGTCCGCGCCCTGGAGCACGGCCATCGTGTCGGGCGTCGGCGCGTCGGATCGACAGCGGCTGAGCGCGTGGTTCCGCAGGCGCGAGATCGACCCTGTGGGACTCTTCGAGGTCGGCGAGCGCAGCCCGGTCACCCGCGTGCGCTATCGGGACGACGGGGAGCGCGTGGAGGAGTCCGTGCTCGGGGACGCCCACTTCGCCGCGCACACCCCCTTCCCCAGCCGGTGGCCGGTCGGGCAGGACCGGTTGGCGGGCGCCTATCTCTTCCACGGCACCGACGAGCGGTACTGGAACGAGGTCGCCGCGCTGCGGCCGCAGTGGCGCGGCCCGGTCCTCTGGGAGATCGCCGCCGACGCCTGCACCCCGGCCGGCCGTGCCCGGGTGGCTGAGCTGGCCGCGATCGTCGACGTACTGTCGCTCAACGCCGCCGAGGCCGCGGCCCTGACCGGCCGGCCGGACCCACTCGACGCGTTGACCCGACTGCCTGGGAACGGCCTCGTGGTGATCCTGCGGTGCGGCGCCGCCGGGTCGCTGGTCCGGCACGGACGCAGGACCTGGCACGTGGCGGCGGCGCCCGGCCCGGTGGTCGACCCGACCGGCGGCGGCAACGCCTACTCGGGAGCCTTCCTTGCCGCCTACGCCTCGACCGGCGACATCCCCGCCTCGGCGCGGGCCGCCGCGGCCGCCGCCTCGCGCACCATCGCGCAGTACGGCGCTCCGGCCGTCGGTCCCCGAGAGCGCGACGAGACCCGGCGCGCCGTCCGCGAAGTGACGGTGTCCGCGACCACCACGTGACGAAGGAGCAGACATGGCCGCTGGAACAGGTACAGACGCTGAAGCGGGCGTCGCCGCTGGAACAGGTACAGACGCTGAAGCGGGCGTCGCCGCTGGAGCAGGGGCAGGCGCTGACGCAGGCCCGAGCGACATGCCGGGACCGGGTTGGAACCCCGCCCGGATCTACGACGACTACGGCCTCGCCGGCCACCTGCCCCGCCGTGGGCTGCTCCGGGACGGCAAGCCGGCGCTGTCCGGGATCGATCCGAGCCGGGTGGCCCGCTATGTCCTGGTGACCGTGCGCGATCCGCTCTGCGCGTACGACGAGGATCCGGCCGAGCAGATCGCGCGGCGGCTCGACGAGCCCGAGCGGATCGGCGACTCGGGGATGTTCACGACCTACTCGGGGCGCTGCGAGGGCGTGCCCGTGACCGTCGTCTCGGGCGGGAGCGGCTCCCCCGAGGCCGAGCTGATCATGCATGAGCTGCTGGAGTTCACCGAGGCGGACACCTTCGTACGGGTCGGCGGCTCCGGTGGCATCCACCCCCGGGCGTTGCCCGGAGACGTGGTCGTCACCACCGGGGTCGTGCGGGACGAGGGGATGACCCGCGCCTACATTCCGGCGTCCTATCCGGCGGTCGCCCACCATGAAGTGGTCCTGGCGATGTCGCGGGCCGCCGTCGAACTCGGCTGCTCCTTCCATCAGGGCATCACCAGGTCGAGTGACTCCGATTTCTGCGGGGTGGGCCGCCCTGGCGTGGGTGGCTATTTCCAGCCATGGCATCTCGACATCCTCGAAACCTGGGCCCGGGCGGGCGTGCTCAACGGGGACCGGGAGTCCGCCGCCGTGGTGACGCTCGCCGGGCTGTTCGGCAAGCGGGGCGGCTCGGTCTGCTCCGTCGCCGACAATGTCATCGCCAACAGGCCTTTCGTCGCCGGAGCCGGTCATGTGGCGGCCGTCGACGTCGCGTTGCGCGGAGTGGTCCAGCTCGCCCGTCTCGACGCGGCCAAGGCGGCTTCGGGCGGTGGCCCCTGGGTGCCGGCGTCCTTCGAAGCCGTGTCCGAAACTCGTTGACACCACACAACAGTGGTCCTATGGTACTGAGATCAGTACCAATAACAACGAGGTTAGTGGTGCTCCTGGCGGACCCGGAAGGGCCGGCGTGCGGTAGCGAAGGAGCTTGGTACATGAGCAGATCAGGAATCCGGGTGCTCGGCGCGGGCCTGGCGGCGATGGCCGTCGTGCTCTCCGCGTGTTCCGGCGGCGGTTCCTCAGCCGCCGGAGGTCGTCAGACCCTCCAGCTTTGGTTCTGGGGCGCGTCGCCGGAGCAGCAGAAGACCATGAAGTCGGTGCTCGTCGACGGGTTCGACAAGTCGCAGAGCAAGTACAACCTCGAAGTCACCTTCAACAACGCCGTGGACAAGAACGTCCAAGTGGCGCTCTCCGCCAACAAGGGCCCCGACATCGTCTACGGATCAGGGCCGTCGTTCGCCGCGGCCTACGCGGTCCAGGGCAAGCTGGCCGACATGACCCCGTACGCGGAGAAGTACGGGTGGAAGGACCGGATCCTGACGCCGATGTACGACTCGGGAACCGTGAACGGCAAGCTCTACTCGCTGCCCAACTCGCTGGAGAACCTGGGCATCTTCTACAACAAGAAGGTCCTGGATCAACTGGGCGTCGGGGTCCCGACCACCTTCGCAGAGCTGACCGCGGACATGGACAAGGCCGCCAAGGCGGGCATGTACCCCTCGGTCACCGGGAACAAGGGCTGGAAGCCGGTCAACCAGAACTACATCTCGATGTTCCTGACCCATGTGGCGGGCGGCAAGGCCGTCTACGACGCGCTGCAGGGCAAGATCAAATGGACCGACCCGAAGATCGTCAAGGCGGTCGACGACTCCGCCGACTTCTACAAGAAGGGCTACCTCGGCGGTAAGGACTACGCGAATCTGAACTTCACGGAGTCCATGCAGCTGCTGGCTCAGGGCAAGTCACCCTTCTTCTTCGGCCCCACGCTGGCCTTCCAGTTCGCCAGCGACTACTTCAACGACGCCGCCGGGAACACCTCGGACCTCGGCTTCGCCCCCTTCCCGAACGTCACCGCAGGCCTGCCCTCGCCCAGCGGGACCCTCGGCACCACGGCCTCGCTGTCCATCAACGCCCACTCCTCGAACAAGGACGGGGCGGCCGAGGTGATCGACTACATGATGAGCGACAAGTTCGCGCAGGAGATGAACAAGACCTGGCCCGGGTACTGGGGCGTCCCGCTGAAGAACTGGGACCTCGACCCCGACTCGTACACCGGTCTGTCGAAGGAGTTCGTCCAGTCGGTCAAGGACACGGTCGACATGGTCAACACGGGCGACTACGGCTTCTTCGCGGGCACCTTCTTCCCGCCGGCCACCGCCACCGCCTTCACCGACATCGACGGGGTCTGGCTCGGCACGGAGAGTACGACCGATTTCCTGAAGAAGGTTCAGTCGACCTTCGACGACGAGAAGGCCAAGGGTCTGGTGCCACCGGTGCCCGAACCCGCCGGGTAACGGTCCGTCCCCACCGACTCAGAACCGTCGGATGCCGCGGGCCCACGGCGCGGCATCCGACGCTCGGAGGAATGCGAGCATGACAGCTACGGCAACTCTGGCGCCCCACCGGGAAGGCCAGGCCCCCGCACCGGACCACCGGGCCCGCCGCTCCTACCAACGCCGCCGGTCGCTGGTCAACCACCTGCTGGTCGCACCGGCTCTGCTCCTGTCGGTCCTGGTCGTCGTCGTACCCGGCGTGCTGACCGCGATGGCAGCCTTCACGGACTGGACCGGCGTCGGCTTCCACGCGAACTACGTCGGCCTGCGCAACTTCACCGACATCTTCTCCGACCCCGTCTTCACGACCGCGCTGAGCAACAACATCAAATGGCTCGCCCTCTTCCTCACCCTCCCCGCGGTCTTCGGCCTGCTGACCGCGTGGCTCCTGCTCCGCAGACGCCGCACGCGCACCTTCTACCAGGTCGTCTACCTCATGCCGTACGTCCTGGCGCCGGTGGTCAACGCGATGGTGTGGCTGAGCATCATCTACAACCCCAACGGCGGAGTCACCGGTGTCCTGCACATCGAGTCACCGCTGTCGAGCCTGCACGGGGCGATCTACGCTGCCGCGGCGGTCGACATGTGGCACTACTGGGGCTTCCTCACCGTCGTCTACTTCGGCGCCATGCGGCAGACACCGGTCGAGCAGGTGGAGGCGGCCATCGTCGACGGCGCGGGCTCCTGGCAGGTCTTCCGGCATGTCTATCTCCCCAGCATCCGCCCCACGTTGCTGCTCATGGGCGTGATGACGGTCATCTTCTCCTTCCTCGCCTTCGACTACGTCTACCTGCTCACGCAGGGCGGCCCCGCACACGGCAGCGAGGTGCTCGGCACCTACGCATACGCCTTCGCGTTCTCGGCGTTCGAGTTCGGCAAGGCGGCCGCCGTCGGGCTCATCATGAGCTTCTTCGGACTGATCGCCTCGTGTGTCTACACCTGGATGAGCCGGAGGCAACTGTCGTCATGAGGAACCGACTCAAGGGCGTCCTGGCTCACACCGTGCTCCTGGTGTTCGCCGCCACGGCCCTCTTCCCGCTCCTGTTGGTCCTGCTCAACAGCTTCAAGACCAACGCGGGCGTCACCGGCAGCCCCTTCGCGCTCCCGAAGTCGTTCACCCTGTCCAACTTCGAAACCGCCTGGCAGTACGGCGCGTTCGGCACCGGATTCATCAACAGCGTCCTGCTCACCGGGACCACGGTCGTCGTCGTACTGCTCTGTTCGTCCCTGGCCGGTTACGTCCTGGCCGGACAGAAGATCCGCATGTGGCCCGCCATCATGGTCTACCTGACCATGGCCATGACGGTGCCGATCCAGCTGTTCATCTTTCCGCTGTACGCCGGTGTCGCCGCCCTGGGGCTGCTCGACAACGTTTTCGCCGTCGGCGTGATCCTCGCGGCGATCAACATGCCGTTCGCGACCTTCCTGATGCGCACCTTCTTCCTCAACGTCCCCAAGGAACTCGAAGAGGCGGCACTGGTCGACGGCGTCAACGTCTTCCAGTTGATCCACCGCGTCCTGTTGCCCGTCGTACGGCCCGGTCTGATCACCGTGGGGATCATCGTCGGCCTGAACGCCTGGAACGACTTCCTCATCTCCTCGACCTTCCTGCACGACCCCTCCGACCAGACCGTCACCCTCGGCTTCCTGTCGATGAACGGCACCTTCTCCACCCAGCTCGGGGCCATGATGGCGGGTGCCCTGATCCTCATCCTCCCCGTCCTCGGCGTCTTCATCGCCCTGCAGCGTTACGTCGTGGACGGCATGGCCGGCGGCGCGGTCAAGGGCTGACATGACGACATATCCCGTACGACAGAAGCGTGTTGAGCATCAGCGGTACGCCGAGCAGGTGTACGCCGGAGTCCTCGGCAAGATCATCGGTGTCTATCTCGGCCGCCCAGTCGAGGGCTGGGCCTACGAGGACATCGCCGACCGGTTCGGCGAGGTCGGCCGGTACGTCAACGACGACCTGGGCGTTCCGCTGATCGTCGCCGACGACGACATCTCCGGCACCCTCGCCTTCGCCCGCGTCGTCCTCGACAACCCGGGCCGGACGGTCGAGGCGTCCGATGTCGGAGACACCTGGCTCAACTACGTCATCGAGGACCGCACGATCCTGTGGTGGGGCGGCATGGGACGGTCCACCGAGCACACCGCGTACCTCAACCTGCGCCGTGGCATACCGGCCCCGCGCAGCGGATCCATCGCCGTCAACGGCCGCACCCTCGCCGAGCAGATCGGCGCCCAGATCTTCAGCGACGCCTTCGGTCTGATGCTCCCCGGCGACCCCGACCGCGCCGTCGCGCTGACCAGGGCCGCCGCGTCGGTCAGCCACGACGGCGACGCGCTGGAGTCGGCCGGACTGCTCGCCGCCATGCGCGCGCTGGCCTTCGACGAGCCCGACCTCGACCGCCTCCTCGACGCAGGCACCGCGTACGTACGCTCTCCGGCGGTACGCCGCCTGCTGGACGACGTCCGCGCCAACTGCTCCGCCGGACAAGACTGGCGCGACATCCGCGACTGGGTGGACCGGCACTACGGGTACGCCCGCTACCTCGGCCCCTGCCATGCGCTGTCCAACCTGGCGATGTCACTCGGCGCGCTGCTCGGCGCCGGCGACAGTTTCCCCGCCTCGGTGATGATCGCCTCGTCCGTCGGCTTCGACACCGACAGCAACGCCGGGACCGTGGGCTGCCTCAACGGCGTACGCCTCGGTCTCGACGCACTGAGCGAGGGCCCCGACCTGAGGACTCCCGCGGCGGATCGGCTGCTTGTCGTCACCTCCGACGGAGGGGAGTGCGTCAGCGACGCCACCCGGGAGGCCGACCGGATCCTGGCCTCCGCAACCACCCTCGCCGGAGGTGAACTCCTGCCGCCGCGGCCCCGGTTCACCTTCGCCTACCGCGGCTCGGTCCAGGGCTTCACCGCCTGCCCCTACCACCCGGGTGGCGACGTCCACGGGACAGGGAACGGTCTGCGCGTCGACCTCGGCGGTTCCCCCGAGGCGGTGACAAGACACGTGTCCACACCCACGTTCCTCGACCCCGCCGAGACCAGCGGCAACTTCTCCACTCTCGCCAGCCCCACGCTCTACCCCGGCCAGACGCTGACCGCCCGCCTGTCCGCCGCGCGCGAGGGCACCAGCGTCCGCCCCTATTGCCTGTACGCCGACGGGGATCAGATCAGGACCCTCCTCGGCGAGGCACACCTGCTGGGCCCTGCCCCTCGTACGGTCAACTGGCAGGTCCCTCCCGCTGATGGCGGGGTCCCCTTCCGGGTCGGATTCGCCTTCACCGGAACCGGGACCGAGGCGTTCCTGCACGAACTCGACTGGCGCGGCGCACCGCAGCACTTCGAGCAGAGCGGCGTCCTGCTCTCCTCGATCTGGGACACCAAACCCCAGGCACTCGCGCCCTGGGTGAGCTCGGCCAAGAACTTCGAGGCCGACTTCGCCGTCACCTACTCCGTGTCCCACCCGGACACCCTCGGCGTTGTCACCACCGGCACCCGGGACTGGACCGACTACGCCGTCGCCAGCCGGCTCGCCTTCTCCCTGCACGAGAGTGCAGGCCTGGTGGTCCGCAGCAGGGGCCACCGCCGCTTCTACGCCGGAGTCTTCAGTGGTGGGGACCGCCTGCGCCTGCTGCACCAGCGCGACGGCGAACGCCGCATTCTGGCCGAGACCCCGTTCTCGTACGAACGCGACCGCCCCTACGCGGTCGAACTGCGCTGTCGAGGCAGGGACCTCGAGCTGTCCGTCGACGGCAGCACCCAGCTCACCGGCGCCACCGCCGACACCCTCGGCGGCGGCACCGGATTCATCGTGGAGCGCGGCGCCGTCGCGGCCGACGGCGTACGCATCTCACGTCTTCCCGCGCCCTGAGCGGTACAGCGCGGTGAAGGACCCATGGAACGAAAACGAAAGGCACAACGATGAGCACTCCCCCCACGATCGGCAAGTGGCAGCGCTTCAGCGTGAACACCAAGCCCGCCGACGGGTACGCCGCACCCGTCGGCTACACCGATCTCACTCCGCGGCTCAGGGACGCCGTCCCGCCGCAGCTGGGCGACGGGACGCTCACGGTCTACATCCCGCACACCACCTGCACGCTGATCCTCAACTCCGGTGTCGACGGCACCACGTTGCACGACATCCGGCTGTACATCGAGGGGCAGATACCCGTGGGTCGCCCCTTCGTCCACCTGCACGACGGACCGCAGGACGCGGCCGCGCACGTGCGGTGCGTCTTCGGTGCCCAGTCACTGACTCTGCCCGTCGTCGAGGGGCAGTTGGGGATCGGACACAGCCAGGGCATCTACCTCCTGGAGCTGGACGGGCCGCGCGACCGCACCGTCCAGTACGCCTTCTCCCGGTTCTCGCAGTGACGTTGGTCGGCATCCACGGGGGACTCTCGGTCGACCATCTGGTCACCGAGCCTGCCGGGGCACGCTTCTCGTGCCCCGGCGGGCCCGCCCTGTTCGCCGCACTGGGCGCGCGGCTCGTCTACGGCACCGATGTCCGCGTGAGCTGTCCGCTGCCCGAGGACGCCCCCGAGTTCGCGCGGCTCTTCGACGACTTGGGCGTCGACCGGCGGCATTGCCGACAGGTGTCGACCGTGCCGAGGTTGTGGATCCTGAACTCCGCGCGCGGACGGCGCATCGTCACTCAGGACACGACAGCGCGTACTGAACTCGAAGGACCCGATCCGGTCGGGCCGGGGTCGCTGGACTCGCTTCCAGCTCCGGCAGCCGGTTTCCAGGACGGCCTCGACGGGCTGGTCGCTTCGTCCCCCACCGAGCGGCCCGAGGCGGACCCCAAGACCCGGGTCGGGCTCGACCCGCACCAGACCCTGGTCGCCGAACAGGGACTGGACCACCTGCGTCGGGTTGTCTCCGCGATGACCGTACTGCTGCCCAGTCGCGTCCAGTTGAGCCTGCTGGACTCCGACCCACGCCGCGCCGCCAGGTCACTGGCGGCCGAACTGAGCCTGCCGGTGATCGCCCGCCTCGACGCCGAGGGCAGTTACGTCGTCACCGCCGACGGCGTCTGGTCCGTACGCGACCAGGCGGTCACCGTCGTGGAGACCACCGGCGCAGGTGACGCCTGCGCGGGCGCCGTCGTGGCCGCCCTCGCCGCCGGCGCCGACCCCGTCGACGCCGCCCTGTTCGGCACCAGCATCGCCCGCACCGCCCTCGCCGGCTGGGGCCACGAGACCCTCGCAGCGGCGACCCCCGTCACACGACCCTTCCCCGGCATCACCACCCGCAAGGAGCACTAGAACCATGCCCGCCACACCCGTACCCGCCACCGAAAGTGCCGCGCTGCGCGACGCTCTGCTGGACGTGTCCCCGGTGACCGTCGGCAGTGTCCCGGACCTGGGACGCGCGGTCTTCGTCGGCTCGGGGGACTCCCTGGCCTCCGGCCTGATCGCCACCGGATTCGGCCACCGCGCCCTGTCGGCCGGCGATGTCACCTGGAGCGAGAGCCTGCCCGCCGCCTGCGACACCCTCGTGGGCATCTCGCACTCCGGAACCTCCGGCGCCACCGTCCAGGCCTTGCGCATGGCCCGGACCGCCGGGCTGAAGACGGTCGCCATCACCTCGCAGGCGTCCTCGCCGCTGGCGGACAGCGCCGACGAGGTCCAGTTGGTGCCCGCGCTCAGGGTGGAGGAAGTAGTCCCCTGCGCCGGACACGTCATGCTCGCCCAAGGGGTGGCCGCCGTCTGCGGAGTCGACACCTCGCCGTTCAACCTGGCCCTCGCGAAAAGCCTGGACGGCATCCGCGTGGCGGTCGAGGCACAGGTGCGCGCGCTGCCCGAGTCCGCGCCGACCGCCATGTCGGTCCTGTCACTTCCGGAACTTTGCAGCGGAGCCGACTTCTGGGTCCTGAAGCTGATCGAGGCCTGCGGACTGGCGGTACGCAGCGTGCCCCTGGAAGAGAGCGGGCACGTCGACTACTTCATCGGCCCCGAGCAGCACCTCACTCTCCAACTGATCGGCCCGCACGGCCGACCGCGATTCGACCGCCTGGCCGAGGCCCTGCGTACCACCGGCCAGACCGTCGTTCAGGTCGACGCCGGCGAGCTGACGGACCCCGATGTGCCGGACGCCGCCGTTCTGCGTGACATCGCCACGGCGGTGGCCGGGGCCTGGGTCGCCCATGGTGCGGCGCTGCGATGGGGTCGTCCGCCCTTCCGCGGCGGAGCGGTGAACATGGACGCGAAGCACATCAAACTCGACTCCTGACGCACGCGCGGTACGCCTTCGCGCGACCTGCTGTCTCCACTGGGCTCGCACGATAGGTGTTAATATTGAGACCAATTGTGCGGCGTGGTCTGCGGCGCGCGAAGGCCGAGGGGAGTCCGTAGGTGTCCGTCGTCGATGGTGCGACGACCGACCGGGGGCGCATGTCCGTGCACCCGGTGGATCGCAGGTCGCCCATGCCCGCCTGGGCTCAGGTGCAGCGTGATCTGCGTCGGCAGATCGACCAGGAACTTCAGACGGGCTACCGGCTGCCGACCGAGCGCGAACTCTCCGAACTCTACGGCGTCAGCCGCATCACCATCCGACAGGCGCTCGGTGCTCTGGCGGCGGACGGCTACGTCGAGCGCAGACAGGGCGCCGGGACCTTCGTCGCCGACATCCCGGAACCTGTCCAGCACGACTTCGCGCTCACCACGCCGTGGCGGGACCGCTTTCACGCCGCGGGCCAGACCGCGAAGTCCGTCCAACTGCGTGACGAGCCCGCCGAACCCGAGCCGCACGAGCTGGTCAAGCTCATCACCCCGGAGGAAGCCTCCGCCAAGCGGCTGCACCTCAAGCGGCTGCACGTGGTCAACGACCGCGCCATCGGGCTCACGGACTCGTGGGTCCCCGAGCCCATGGCGCCCGGGCTGTCCGATCGGCTTCTCGTCGACGGCTCCCTGTCCCGGACCCTTCGCGAGATCTTCGAGCTCGTTCCCGCCGACGCCAACCACTATCTCGAGGTCGGCGCGGCCAATTCCCATGAGGCCCGTCTGCTGAACACGACCCTCGACGCGCCGCTGTTCGTCGTGTGGTCGGTGGCCCGCCTGGAAGACGGCCGACTGCTGGAGACCACACGGACCGCGTGGCTCGGGAGCAGGGTGCGCTTCCACTACACGTCCTGAGTGCTTCCTGATGATTCCCCGGCTCCGCTGAGGCAGAACCGGACCCGGCGTGAGGCGCGTGCCGAGCGCTGGTCGGCGCGTCCCGGAAGGCCTCATGTCTCTTCTACGGGCATGGTGGAAGAGTGATCGTGCTGGCCGTTCTGTTCGCTGTCATGGGGGCCGCCAGTAATGCGGCCGGTACCGCTTTCCAGCGGAAGGCGGCGTCCACCGTGGCGCGCGGCGGTGGACTGCGCCTGTTGTTCGATCTGGCTCGGCGTCCGGCGTGGCTGATCGGAATGGCCGGGGTTGTCGCGGCCGCGGTTTTCCAGGCCCTGGCTCTGGTGAACGGGCCGCTGGCGCTGGTGCAGCCCTTGTTCATTCTGGAACTGCCGCTGGCCCTGCTGATCGCCATTCCGCTGCTGCACAGGCGCCTGCCCCGTGCGGGCTGGTGGGCCGTCGCCGGTGTGGTTGCCGGCCTCGCCCTGGTCCTCGGCTCGGCCGCTCCCTCGGGGGCCGGCGACCAGGCCGCCATGGTGAGGTGGATTCCGGTGCTGGTGCTGTGCCTGGGGGCGATGGGCGCACTGGTCGCCGTGGCCCGTCCGGGGCACCCGCCGCTGTTCCGGGCCGCCGTGCTGGGATCGGCGTCCGCCGTCGGCAACGCCCTGACCGCCGCGCTGCTGAAGTCGGCTACGGGCACCCTCGCCGACAATGGTTTCGCCGCGTTCCTCGGCGCGTGGCAGACCTACGGGTTCGCGGTGACCGGCGTCAGCGCCATCCTGCTGCTGGAGAACGCGTTGCAGGCCGGTGCCTTGGCGGCCTCGCAGCCCGCTCTGACCATCGGTGACGCGATGGTCAGCCTGCTGCTGGGCGTCACCCTGTTCGGGGAGACGGTCCGTACCGGGTGGTGGCTGCTCCCCGAGGCGATCGGGACCGCGGCGATTCTGTGGGGCGTGCTGCGGCTGACCCGTGTGGTGCCGCACATTCGCCAGGTCACGGGGTAGCCGCTCACCTCCCGGTCGGCCCGGGATCAGAACTCTTCGTGTACCTCGGGGTCTCCGCCGATGCGCCGTGAGGGTTGGTCGGAGACGGCAGCCAACTCGGCGGGCGTCAGCTCGAAGCCGAAGATGTCGAGGTTCTCGCGCTGGCGACCGGGGTCCGCGGACTTGGGAATGGGGATCGCGCCGAGCTGTGTGTGCCACCGCAGCACGACCTGTCCCGGCGTCACGCCGTGGGCCTCGGCGATCTTCACGACGGCGGGGGAGTCCAGCAGGTCGGTGCCGTGGGCCAAGGGGGTCCAGCTCTCGGTGAGGATGCCCTTGTCGGAGTGGAAGGCCCGCAACTGCTCCTGCGGGAAGAAGGGATGCAACTCGACCTGGTTCACGGAGGGCAGGACGCCGGTCTCCTCCTCCAGCCGGGTGATGTGCTCCGGGGTGAAGTTCGAGACGCCGATGGAGCGGACGAGGCCCTCCGCGCGGAGTTTGATCATCGCCTTCCACGACTCCACGTATTTGCCGACGCGGGGGAGCGGCCAGTGGATCAGATAGAGGTCCACGTACGCCAGACCGAGACGGCTGCGGGACTCCTCGAAGGACGCGAGGGTCTCCTCGTACCCGTGATGCCGGCCCGGCAGCTTCGTCGTGACGACGATCTCCTCGCGAGGGACGTCGCTGCGGGCGACGCCGCGCCCGGTTCCCGTCTCGTTGCGATAGTTGGTGGCCGTGTCGACGAGGCGGTAGCCGATGTTCAGCGCGTTCGCGACGCATTGCTCCGCCTGCGCGTCGTCCATCGGATAGGTGCCGAGGCCGAGAGCGGGGATCGTGGAACCGTCGTTGAGCGTGTGCACGGGGATGCTGATCACGGTAGGTCCTTCCCATGTTGCGGTGCATGCAGTATGTCGACACGTTGAGGGCCGTGGTGGGGCGCCCGTCGTGTTCCAGGGAGAAGGGGCCGGGTCAGGTCTGTGGCAGCCAGGTGGGGGCGCCGCTGCCCCGGGGGACGAGGACCGTCCGGAAGCGGCCCGGGGTGGCGGACATGACGACCTGGTCGGTGACGCCGGTGTAGTGGCCGCAGGGGGTCTGGGCGGTGAACTGGTCGGGGGCGAGGTAGGCGTGGGGGGAGTCGGGGCCGCCGGTGCCGGCGACTGCGTGGGCGTAGTCACGGTCGAGGACACCGAGGCTGAGGATCCAGGCGGAGACCCGGCTGAGGCTGAGGCTGACCCGGTAGCTGCCGCCCTGAGTTGCCCGGAGGACAAGAGCGCGGATGATTCCGGTGGTGGCCAGCCAGGACAGGACGTAGTCGTTGACGACGCCGATGGGCGGCAGGGCCGGGCGCCCGGCAGTTCCCTCCCGGAGCATGACTCCGCTGACGCAGCCGGCGGTCTGGTCGAAGCCGACGCGGTCGGCCCAAGGCCCGCTGTCACCGTGCAGGCTGACGGTGGCGTAGACGAGGCCGGGACGCACCGCTGCGGCTTCCTCGGGAGACAGACCGATCTTCTCGAGGAAGCCGGGCCGGCGGTTGGCGAAGAAGATGTCGGCGTCGCGCAGGAGATCGCGGACGCGGCTCTGGCCTTCGGGGGAGTACGGGTCGACGGTGGCCGACCGTGCTCCGACGTTCGCGCTGTAGTACGTCACGTCGTTCTCCCACTCGGTGGGACGCCACAGGTTCAGGACGTCCGCGCCGTGCTGGGCGAGGTCGCGGCCGATGCCCGCGCCCGCGATGACGTGTCCCATTCCCAGCGCACGCAGGCCGTCAAGGGGCTGGGAAACTCCCGGCGGCAGGGGTTCGGGCTCGCTGTCGCCGATCTTCTCGATCTTGATCAATGGCTCGTGGGCGAGGTGATCCCGGTACTGCGGTTCGACGAGGAACTCCTCGGTCGTGCGCAGCATCGGCATCACGACACCGGCGTCCGCGCCGGCCTGTTCCAGGTCGGCCGCGTCCCACGTACGGATGGTCTCCGCGACGGCGGCTTCGTCGGGATAGGTCCCCAGCAGCCGGAGCGTGGCGTCCTTGATCTTCGGATACAGGTTGAGCGGCATGACCCAGCGGTTGTCGCGGGTCTCGTAGAACCGCAGGCTGAAAGGGTTGTCGGGGTCATGAGGCCGGCCGGGGCTGAAGCCGTTGAGCTTCTCCCACTTCTTGTCGTAGAAGGGGCACAGGCGATGCGGGGCCTTGCGCAGGTCCATGGTGATGTCCTGCCCTTCACCCCCGCGGTGCCGCCACAACGACGCGAGGGCCACGGACTTGGCGGTCATGCCCAGCGCCGGTACGGCTCCCAGCCGGAGGGTGGAGGGGACGATCGGGTCGGCTCCCAGGAAGGTGATCGGGCCACCGCTGTCCTCGGGGCGCATGCCGATGTCGGCCAGAACGTCGTGCAGAGCGTGGTGGATGTCGAAGTCGTCGTCGCCGGTGAGGGGATGGGCTACGGCCTGGGAGATCTTTTCGGTGAGCGAGTTCATGGTGGGGGCTCTCGACAAAGGGGGAACGGGGGATAAAACCAAGCCGCGAACGCGAGATGAGGCCGAGCCGCGAGGGGCTGCGCTCGATCGCGGTCCTACGCCTGATGCGCGTCGGGGGTCTCGGCGAGGGCCCGCATCAGGACGACCTGCTTGCGGTCGCGTTCGGCGGCCAGCTCGTCGATCCCGGCACCGAAGTTCCGCGCCTGTTCGCTCAGGGTGCCCACGGTGGCGTCGTCGAAGGCGACGTGTTCACGTGCCATCTGGTCCCAGCGGTTCTCCATGCCGGGGCCCAGGTGCGTGACGAAGTGCTCCAGGCCTCCTTGTCCTCCGCCGAGGTGGAACGTCTGGAACGGTCCCGCGACCGCCCAGCGCAGGCCGATGGAGGAGGTGACGATGGCGTCCAGTTCCTGTTCGGTGACGACTCCGTCGGCGACCAGGTGGACGCATTCCCGGAAGAGTGCCGATTGCAGGCGGTTGGCCACGAAGCCGGGAACCTCCTTGCGGAGCACCTGCGGGCTTTTGCCCAGCGCCGTGTAGAAGGCACGGGCGCGCTCGACCGTCTCCTCGCTGGTGCGCTCACCGGGCACGATTTCTACGAGCGGTACGAGATGCGGCGGGTTGAAGGGGTGGCCCACCACCAGACGTTCCGGTCGGCGCAGCACGGTGGCGATATCGGTAGCGGGAATGCCGGAGGTGGAGGTGGCGAACAGGGCGTTGGCCGGGGCGTTCTCCTCGATCGTCCGCCACATCTGCTGCTTGACGTTCAGCCGTTCGGGGCCGTTCTCCTGTACGAGATCGGCCTCGCGCACGGCGGAGGCCAGGTCGGGGTCGAAGCTGAGGCGCTTGGTGAGGTCCGCTGTCTTCATGCCCAGGCCCTGGAGTACGGGCACGGTGCCGTCGATCAGTTCGCGTACCTGGGTGTCGATGCCGGGCTGTGGGTCGCTGAGGGTGACCTCCAGGCCGTGGGCGAGAAACAGTGCGGCCCAGGAGGCGCCGATCACGCCTCCGCCCACGACCGTGACGCGGCGGATTCCGGCGGCGTCGGTGGGTTCAGTCATGGCGGGGTCCTCTCCGAGGAAGGGGCTCTTGTGAGTGCGGCCGACCCGGCACGCGAGGGTTCGACGGCTCAGGCGAGGTAGTCGTGTACGAGTTCCGCGCGGCCCAGGGTGAGGTCGGCGAGGATGTGGCTCGCGGAGACGACTTCGAGTACGGGCAGGTCGGACAGCGGCGCGAGCGCGTGGGCGAACAGTTGCAGGCGCGCGGGCCCTGCCCAGGCGCCCTTGATGGTCACGTCGGAGATCTGGGCGCGGACCAGTTCGCAGATGCGGGGCGTGCCGTCGTAGCCCGGCAGTTTCTTGAGCATGAACGTCGGCAAGGTGACTTCGTCGCGGGCCTGGGCTGGGTCCATAAGGCGGTGCTTGTAGCCCATGGTGGCGGTGGCGACGCGCAGGCTTCCGTAGTCGAGGGTGCCGACCAGGGTGTCGGAGTCGACGTACAGCCGGGGCGCACCCAGTTTCTTGGGGAAGGCGCTGATCTCGCGGCCGCTGGCGATGGCCGGGAAGCTGTCGACGTACATGGCCAGGCTGTACTCGCCGCGCTCGCCTTCGTGCTCGACGGCCACGACCTGGCCGGACTCGGTGTAGTCGCCAAGGCCCGTCACGTCGGGCATGCGCATCACCTCGAAGCGCACCAAGGGCTCGGGAACACGCAGCGGTTCCGGTACGACGGCGGCGAGTGCCTGCGGGTCGGTGCGGTAAGTGATGTTGAGGTACTCGCGGTTGGTGAACCGGTAGGGGCCTGCCGGGAAGGCAGGGGCGTTCAGGGGAGTGGTCAGAGACCGCACGACGTCGTCCGCGTGCATCAGGGTCGCCCTTCTCTCTCTTCTCAGCTGCCAGGAGCTCTCTGCCGGACCAGATCCCAGTAGTTGTTATATACAACTTGTTGTTAAGTGCAACGATAAAACGGAGTGACGTATTCCTGCAAATCCATACTGACGTCTGATGGCAGCCCGCGCTCAGGGGAGTCGGGACAGACCCAGGCGGGTCACAGCCAGCCGCGGCGGGCCGCTGTGAGGCTGGCCTGGAAGCGTGTTGAGGCGCCCAGTTCGCTCATCAGCCGGTGGATTCGCCGCTGGGTGGTCCGCTCACTCCAGCCCTGTGAGCGGGCGATGGCCGCGTCGGTGAGGCCGGAGGCGAGCAGGGCCAACAGGGAGCGGGTGTCCGGATCCGGCTGGACAGGAACGGCTCCGGGCTGCCGAGTGGGGTTGTCGGCAGGAGGCTCTCCGGCATCCGGCAGGGCGACGGCGCGCTCCCATTCGGCTTCGAAGAGGGACTCCAGCGCGACGAGCATGGGGGACTGGTGGATGAGGTAGGCCGCCGACTGACCGCCGGCCGCGAGGCTGAAGGGGATGATGGCCGCCTGGCTGTCGCTGATCACCAGCTTCAGCGGCAACTCGGGCCGTACCCGGGCTTTCTCGCCGGCTCTGATACTGGGTGCGATGTCGTTGTGCATCCTGCCGGGCCAGGCCACCGCCTCCCGGTCGTAGATCACCCGGTGGGCCACACCGTGCCGTTGCCGCTCGATCTGCCGGTCCAGGCCGCTCCCCGGGCGGTCGACGTAGGGCGGCCGGTCGAACGCGCGCAGTTGTTGTCGGGCGTCGGCCGTCAGCCGGCTCACCGCCGAGCTGATGTCGTCGCGCTCGGTCAGCAGTTCCACGGCCATCTCGGGATGCGCGATCCGGGCCGCCTCCCGGTAGGTCTCCATCAACTGGTGCACCAGTGAACGCGCTTCGTCGAGGCGGTGCTGCTGCTCATCGATCAGAGCGGTGACCGCGACGTCGGGGGCGGTGGCGGAGAAGCGGGGCGGCCGTCCGGTGGTCCGGGTCGCCAGGCCTTCTTTGACCAGCGCCGACAGCAGCCGCCCGGCGCCGGCCGGGGACAGTCCGCAGCTCTTCGCCAACTCGGAGGCGGTGCAGCGTGGATGCTCCACCAGGGCGGTGTAGACGTGCTCTATTTCCTCCGTAAGTCCCAGCACGTTAAGTCCCATGAACCCTCCGCCGTACATGTGGCGACTGTCCGCCACCCGGCGTACTTCGGCCACCAAGATTGCCTTGCGTCACTTCCGACTCGGTTGACATCTTCCATCAGTAAGAAGGCGGCGCGTCGCCTACCCCCGTAAGCGGCAGTGCGTCCCGCCAGGCAGCCTGCCGTGCTGAACCGGAAAGGCCTGCCCGTGCTCCAAGCGCATGCCCGATACAGACGGCACACCACCGCGGCTCTCGCCCTGGCGGCACTGGCCACCGCCATGGTCACCGGCACCGCGTCCGCGGACCCGTCGCCGGGCGGAGCTTCCCCCGCACCCGCTGCTTCCCCCGCGCCCTCCGGTTCCGAGCAACCGCCCACCGGGAAAACGCCGTTGGACGGCACCGTGAAGGGTGCCGCCGAGCCGCCTTCGCAACGCCAGGGAGTGGTGCCGGGCCAGGTGCTGGTCACCCTGGACCCGGACACCTCCGTCACCGGGCCCGCCCTTTCC
This sequence comes from Streptomyces sp. NPDC093544, assembly GCF_040683495.1. Classification (NCBI taxonomy): domain Bacteria; kingdom Bacillati; phylum Actinomycetota; class Actinomycetes; order Kitasatosporales; family Streptomycetaceae; genus Streptomyces; species Streptomyces sp. NPDC093544. Next base: position 151,152 of record NZ_JBFBEA010000009.1, read on the forward strand.
GGCAAGGCCCAGCGCCAACTCGACGCCCGTGCGCCGCAGACCAGCGACAAAGCGCTGGACACCAAGCTGCACGCGGTGGGCGCCACCTCCCTGCAACCGCTGTTCCCTTCGCTGTCCACGGCCGACACCGGTTCCCTGACCGAGTCGGCACGCGGTCAACTGGGAGCAGAGGCGCCCGATTTGTCGCGTACCTACGTGGTCAAGGTCAAGGAGCAGGACTCCACCGCCGTCGCCAGTGCCCTTCAGGGCGCTTCCGGAGTCGCGTACGCCGAGCCCAACCGCTACGTGAACACCATGAATGCCGGAGCCCAGCCGGTCCCCACCTCCGTGGGCACCGCGAACGCCCCCACGACGAAGCCCGATGCCGGGGCCGACCCCGCTGACGTGCCGTCGAACTACGCCGTGTCGTCTTCCGCCCAGGCGTTCCTCAACGCCGGGGGAGTCAACGCGATGGGCGCGTTCTCCACTCTCCAGGACGGCTACGGCCAACTGCCCGGCACCGGCCAGACCATCACCAACGTGTCCATCGGCGACCTCACCGACCAGTCGATGGCGGACGCCGGGGACAACTACGTCAAGGGCAACGGCCCGACCACCGTGCTGAAGCACGGCAAACGGTACCTCGACCTGCCCTCGATGCCGCTGATCCCCACCTACGTGGCCGGCAACGACGGCACCCTCGACCCGTCCGGCTCGACCAAGAACCAGGACCCCTCGCTCGGCGAAGTGCTCCTCGACTTCGGCGTCATGGCCCCGCTTCCTCATGACCAGCAGCGCGAGGACGCCATCGGCAGCGGCTACACCGACCTCCTGGGCATAGCCCCGGGGGCCGACTACCGGCTGGTCGTCCCCCAGGAGCCGACGATCGAGCAGATAGCCGGCGCGCTGCTGGCCGCCGCCCACCAGTCGCCCCGCCCCGACGTCATCACCGCGAGCCTCGGCTTCGGGACGGACTCGGTCGGATTCCCGGGCCGCTATCTGGAGGACGACCCCTTCGTCCGGTCCGTGGTCGCCTCGATCGTCCAGAAGGACGGCATCGTGGTGTCGATCTCCTCGAACGACGGCACCCGGCTCTACACCCCCGCCGCGGTCGGCCCCGACGGCGGCAGCACCCCCACCGACACGGCCCCGAACGCCGCCTCCGCCACCACCATCGACGACGTCGCGCTGACCACCACCCCGTCCAAGGTCCCCGACACCGGCGCCATCGCCGCGGGCGGCACCACCCTGGACGACACACTCGCCGTACCGGCGAACTCCAGCAGCCCCTACGCCGCCACCGGCACCTTCGCGGAGACCCGGATCAGCGGCTTCGGCACCTTCGCCTCCGGATTCGGCAGCCGGGTGGACCTGTCCGCCCCCAGCGACAACATCATCGCCTTCCAGCACAAGGGAGGCGGCAGCGCACAGGCCGTCACCGCGGTGTTCAACGGCGGTACGTCGGCGTCCGCGCCCGAGATAGCGGCGGCCGCCGCGGTCGTGCTCCAGGCCGGCCGGCTTGCCGGACGCGACCTGAGCCCCAAGCAGGTGAGGGACCTGCTGGAGAAGACCGGTCGCGCGGTCGAGAGCCCGCCGCAGATCGACCGGACCCTGCACGTCGGACCGCAGATCGACGTGACCGCCGCGACCGAGAAGGCGCTGGGCGGCAAGCTGAAGAGCGACGGGCCTTCGGTCGTACGGTTCTCCGTCGCCCACCGGGTCACCGTGGGCGCGCTCGGCGGCACCTTCCTTGAGACCACCGACCAGAACCGTATCGACCTCGGTGACATGGCCTCCGGCGGCAACGGCGAGGGACTGGTCGGCCCGGTGACCTTCGGCGCCGACGTCACCGGCCTGCCGCAGGGCGCCAAGCCCCGCTACACGCTCACCGTCGCCGGCGACCATCCGGTCACCTTCTCCTCCGACACCCCCGCGATCCGGGTGACGCCCCGTCAGTTGCTGTCGGCGGCTGGGCTTCCGGTCGTCTCCACCACCGACCGCGACGTCGAGCTCACCTTCAAGGTGCTGATCGGCGGCAGGACGCAGGCCACCGTGCACCGCACCCTGGCCATCGGCCCGAGTGACGGCCGCTACGTCCAGTCCACCGCGCCGCTCGCCCCCGCCACCGCCCAGGCCGGGAAAGCGGTCACCGTCTCCTACGACCTCACCGGCGTCACCACGGCGACCGCCCCCGAGCTGGTCGTGTCCACCGTCGGCCACTGGAACCCGGTCCTCGGCCCGGTCTTCTCCGCCGCCTGGCACCAGACCCTGACCGCGACCACGGGCACCGTCACCATCCCCGCGGACGCCTTCAAGGGCGGCGGCGGGATCTACGGCATCGGCATCGCCCTCTCCGGCTTCGGCGGCAACCCCAGCCTCACCAAGTACGGCGAGTTCGCCCCGATCCGGATCGCCGGCGGCAGCGCGGCCACCCGGCCGGACGCCCCGACCATCGCCGCGACCGGGACAGGCACGACGTACGGGCACACCGCCGAAGTCACCCGCACCGCCCCCGACTTCCGCCTTCGCTACGACGTACGCGGCGTCCCCGGCGCCAAGTCCGCGATCGTCGAGTTCTCCGCCCCGGCCCCGACGCTGTTCGGTTCGCTGAACACCTTCAGCAACGCCAACGGCTCGGCGCTGGACAACGACGGAGTGGACACTCCCTCCACCGCCAGTAAGAAGCTGTCCGCCACCTCCGGGACCGTCCGTCTCGACGCGTTGTCCCTGGGCCTGACCACCTCCGCGGCCTACAGCGTGCGTGTGCTCGCCCTCGACGGCCACCAGCAGGTCATCGGGCAGGCGTCATCCGTCTCCAACCTGGCTGTTGACGACGGCCTGGCCCCCGACGGCAGCACGGTGCTGAGCTTCACCGCCGCGGGCAAGGACTCCATCGCAGCCCTGCGCACCACCGCCGGCGGCACCGAAGTACGGCACTACTCCACCTCGACCGGCGCCTACGGAGCCGTACTGACCTCGGACTCCGCCAGCGGTTCGGACTACCAGGTGATCGGCGTCGCCCCGGATGCGCACCGGGTGCTCCTCGGGCACGTGAGCGAGGCCGGCGGCGATGTCCGGCTGGAGACCTGGAACACCGCGACCGGCACCCTGGTCGGCAGCTCGACACTGCGGGCCGCGGACTACTGGGTGGTCGCAGGACGGGTCGACGCCGAACGCGACCGGGCCGCCGTACTGCTGCGCGCCAAGGTGGGCAACACCGACTCGGTGCTCCCCGTCGATCTGGCCAACGGCACCACCGGTGACATGATCCACGCCGACGACAACGGCAAGATCCCGACCGGGACGTACAGCCTGCTGGACATCGACCAGTCCACCGGTGAGGTGTTCCTCGGCAAGATCGCCACGAACATCATCTGCCTCGGCGGTGTCGCCCCGGCCCGGGTGGACCTCGACACCAAGACCGTGACCACGGCGGGGTCCGTCTCGGCCTGTGGCCACGGCATCGCCTCGGACGGCGCGGGCACCCTCTACAGCGCGTCCGCCACCGCGCTCAGCACCAAGATCGCGCCCACCGCCACTCTCACGCCGTACGACGAGGCCACCCAGACCACCGGTACCGGGTTCGCCCTGCGCAAGGGCACGCCCACCTCGCTCGCCGTGGACGGCGTCCACCACATCGCCCTGGTGTCGTTCGCGGCCCCGGAGGGCACCGTGTACTTCGGTTCCCAGCAGGGCGTCGTGTCCGACAACAACGCGACCAGCCAGATAGCCATCGTCGACCTCACCACAGGAACGGTGATCCGCACCCTGAACGGCTTGAGCGTCACAGGCCGGGGCGGCCTCCTCCTGCACGGCGTACAGGACCCCTCGATCCAGCTCGATCCGACCACCCGCACCGCTTGGACCTACGGTCCGGACGGCAACCAGATCCAGCAGTTCTCCTACTGATGACCAGGTGACCCCACCACCTGGCGCGCGGGGCGGGAAGCGGCTCAGGCTGCTTCCCGCCCCGCGCCTTGTGAACGACCGGCCTTCATTGCTCGATTTGCGCATGCGCATCAAGAACCAGTCGTGCCGCCCTTTCGTCGGTCACCACGGAATGAACCAGTCCGCCACGGAGCACACTGTGGATGGCCCGTGCCTTGGACGCTCCTCCGGCCACCGCGATGACCTCCGGGATCCGCCGCAGTTGATCGGCACCGATGCTGATCGTCAGTCTGCTCACGTCTCCGTCCAGCGGGGTGCCGTCCTCCGTGAGCAGCATCGAACAGACCTCCGCCGCGATGTCCTCGTGGCGCAGTGAGGCGAGCATCGCGGGGGGCAGTGCCGCGTGGAACTGCGAGCCTTCGGGGTCCCAACTGCCGATCGCCACGGCGGCCTTGGTGATGGAGGGGAACCGCGAGGTGGCGGCGGCGATGCCCGGCTGCGAATAGAGCGCGTTGGCCATTCTTTCGTCGGAGACCACGAGCGGCGCGTAGATCGGATAGGCGGGCCCGTGTGACACGGCTGCCAACTGGCGTACCAGATCAGCGCTGTTGGCGCCGACCGCACCGGTCACGCCCGTCATCTGCACGATGCTGCACGGCGCCAGGGCGTTGAGCGCGCGCGCCATCGCGTCGAGCGTTCGCCCCCAGCTCACCCCGAGGACGTCGTCCTCGGTCACGATCTCGGTGAGCAGTTCGGCGGCGGCGGTGCCCAGTTCGCGGCGCAGGGTGATGACATCCGGTGCGGTCACCTTGACGACCAGCGCGTGCTGGAGCCCGAACGCGGCGCGCAGCTGTTCCGACAGCTCACTGTCCACGGAGGTGGGCACGCCGATCTCGATCCGCACGATGCCCTGCTCGCGGCATTCGTCGAGAATGCGGGCCACCTTGTAGCGCGAGATGCCGAGCTCGTCGGCGATCTCGGTCTTCGCCTTGCCCTCCACGAAATATCTGCGGGCGACCGTGGTGGCTCGCTGGAGTTCGGCTGGACCCATCAGATTCTCCTTCGCGAACGATTCAACGGCGCCCACCCAGTCGGCGCCCGCCCATATGGGCAGCTTACTTGACGCATGGGCGGGCCGGATGTCTGATATTCCCACCCCGCGCCACACAGTCGTTACGCGGCATTTACGGCGTGAACATGTAAGTGCTGCGTGCGGAAGGAGCGGGCCGATGAAGTTCCCCGACCGAGCACTCGCGCCGTGTGCCCGATCCCGCACCATCCCCGGAGGTATGTCGTCGTGAGTTCCCTTGCTGAGGACCAGATCCTTGAGGGTGCCCGGGAGGTGATCCGCCGTGAAGGCGCAGCCACCGCAGGCATCGCCGAGCAACTCGACGGGTCCTTCCTGTCGGCTGTCTCGCTGCTGCTCGGATGCCAGGGCAAGGTGGTCGTGGCCGGCTCGGGGACATCGGGAACGGTGGCACGCCGAATGGCGCACCTCCTGTCCGTCTGCGGCACCCCGGCTGTCTTTCTCCACCCCATGGACGCACTGCACGGATCTCTGGGCGCGGTGTCGGAGGCGGACGTGGTGATCGCCATCTCGAAGGGCGGCGGTTCGGCCGAACTCAACGACTTCGCCCGCGGGGCACAGGAGCGCGGCGCTCGCGTGCTGTCGCTGACCTCGCGTGCGGATTCGGCGCTCGGCCGGCTCGCGGACGTGAGTGTGCAGATAGCCCCGGCAAGCCAGGCGGACCCGGGGGGAGTGATCGCGATGGGCAGCACCCTCGCCGTCTCGGCCTGGGGTGACGCCTTGGCGGTCACCCTGATGCGGCTGAGCGGCTACTCCTGGTCCCAGGTGCTGTCCGCGCACCCCGCGGGCACCGTGGGACAGATCACCGACACCCCCGAAGAACTGGCACCGCTGGACGCCTCCGCGCTGAATGGCAGGGAGTGACCCATGCCGTCCGCACCGGGAGCCGAGCTCTCGACCGAGCCGATGAACCACGAACCATGGAGACTCCCATGAGAAAGTTCCGCCTTCCCGACGAGACGGGAATCTTCCTGGTCCTGTTGGTCGTGCTCGTTGTCCTGAGCATCCTGTCGCCGTCGTTCGGCACCGTGCACAACGGTCTGACGCTGCTCCTCAACGGCGCGGTGATCGCGTTTCTCGCTCTCGGCCAGACGTTCGTGCTGCTGACCGGTGGCATCGACCTGTCGACCGGGGCCAACGTGGCCATGACGGGCGTGCTGGCCGCGGTCCTCATGCAGCACCTTCCCTGGCCGGTGGCCTCCCTGCTGGCCGTGGGAGCGGGGCTCGTCCTCGGGGTGATCAACGGCCTGATCATCCACTACGTGAAGGTGCCACCCTTCATCGTCACGTTCTCCACCCAGGGCGTCGCGACCGCCGTCCCCCTCATCATCACCGGCGCCAACTCCATCTCGGTGCGCCAGGCCGGCTTCTCCTGGATCGGCCAGGGCCGCGTCGCGGGCGTCCCGCTGCCCGTGATCATGCTGCTGGTCGCTGCTGTCGCAGCGGGCTGGTTCCTGACCCGGACGCGGCTGGGCGTGCACGTCTACGCCTCCGGCGGCAACAAGTCGGCGGCCCGGCTGGCCGGCGTGGACATCCGGGTGGTCACCATCCTGGCCTACGCCGTCAGCGGCGTGTGCGGGGGAATCGCGGGGCTCATCGCCACCTCGCGCCTGATGGTCGGGTTCCCTGCCACCGGACTGGGCAACGAACTCTTCTTCTCCATCGCGGCGGCGGTGGTCGGCGGAGTGAGCCTGTTCGGTGGAATCGGCACGGTCGCCGGCGCCATGATCGGCGCCGTCCTGATCGCCTCGGTCAGCAACGGCATGAACGTGCTGAACGTCAGCAGCTACTGGCAGTCGCTGGTGATCGGCTTGATCATCCTGCTGGGCGTCTCGTTCGACACCTACCGGCGAGGCCTGAGCGGCAAGTCCCTCCTGAGCGCACTCACCAGTACGTCCCGGAAAGAGCCGCAGAAGGAGAAGGAGCCCACGGCGGTCTAGCGCCCCGCCGACCCCAGTTCGTTCCGGCCCCGGCCCGCGCTCCTGCTCCATGACTGCCGGCCGACACAGATCTCCACCCACGTCAGGCGAGCCGCGCCGAACGTTCCAAGCAAGGAGAGAGAGCATGTCGAACCGAACCAGAGGGCTGACCGCGGCGGCGGCCGCCTTCTCCATCGCACTCCTGGCGGCTGCCTGCAGCAACCAGGCCACCAGCGGCACGACGGCGACGGGCGCCGACAGCGCCGTGCCCAGCAGCTGCACGTCGGGTAAGCCCGTGTTGGGAGTCTCCCTGCCCAACACGGTGAACCCCTACTACGTCTCCATGCGCCAGAGCTTCCTCGACGCCGGCGCCAAGGACGGGTTCGACGTCAAGGTCGCCATCGCCAACGACAGCGACTCGACCCAGCTCTCGCAGATCAACAGCTTCATCCAGCAGGGGGTCTGCGCGGTCGCCCTCAACGCGGTGAACTCCGGGCCGGGCGCGGCCAGTGTCGCGGCGCTGAACCAGGCGAAGATCCCGGTGTTCTCGGTCAACGTCATCATCTCGCCCGACGACCTCAAGACCCAGAACGCCAGCATCGTCCAGTACGTCGGCGCCGACCAGACCGAGGGCGGCAAGGCGATGGGCGAACAGCTCATCAAGGACATGGGCACGACCGCCACGATCAACGCCGGCATCGTCGGAGACCCCGACCAGATCCCCACCAACCAGCGCGACGCCGGCTTCAAGACCGCGCTCAAGCCCAACGCCAACGCGAAGGTCGGTCCGACCGTCAACAGCAAGGTCGACCCCAACGTCAGTCTGCAGGTCACCACCGACATGCTCCAGGGCAACCCCGACATCAACGTGATCTTCGCCGACACCGGCCCCGGTACGACCGGCGCACTGCAGGCGATCAGCCAGCTCGGCAAGACCGGCAAGGTCGCGCTCTACGGATTCTGCGCCGCCGACACGGCTCTGAACTCCACCTACAAGGCGTGCGCCGCCCAGGAACCGGCCGACTACGCGCGGATCGTCGTGGACAACGTCAAGAAGTACGTCGGCGGGGACAAGGTGCCGGCTGAGATCCTCCAGCCGCTGAAGATCTTCACGAGCGGCACCCCGGGACCGGGCGAAGTCGGCTGACCCGGACGTACGCGACAGCAGGAACGGAGAGAGGTGTACGAGCGTGACTGAAACAGCTGTGGAGTACTTGGCTGTCAACGCGATCAGTAAGCGCTACGGACAGACGCGCGCTCTCGACGGGGTGACGGTCACGCTCATCCCCGGTCAGGTGCTGGCCCTCGTCGGGCACAACGGCGCGGGCAAGTCCACCCTGCTGAAAATGCTCGCGGGCGCCGAGAGCCCGGACGAGGGCTCCGTACTCATCGACGGCGTGCCCCAGCACTTCTCCACCCCCGCGGACTCACTGGCCGCCGGTGTGGCCTGCGTCTACCAGGAACTTCGGCTGGTGGACCAGCTCACCGTCGCGCAGAACGTCTTCCTCGGCCACGAGACCAGCAGGCGCGGCCGTCTCGCGCAGACGGAGATGAACCGGCGTACCGCCGAACTGTGCCGGGAGTACGGCGTCACGGCCTCTCCCACCGACCGCGCGGGCGAACTGTCCGTCGCCCAGCGCCAGATGGTCGAGGTGGTCGCCGCGCTCAACCGCAACGCGCGGTACCTCCTCCTCGACGAACCGACGACCGCCCTGGAGGCGCAGCAGATCGATCATCTGCTGGCCACCGTCAAGCGCATCTCGCGTGAGCGGAACATGGGAGTTCTGCTGGTGGACCACAAGCTCGACGAGGTCTTCTCGGTCGCCGACCATGTCATCGCCCTGGCCAACGGCCGCGTGGTGCTGAGCGGTTCGGCACAGACGGTGAGTCATGACGATGTGGTCCACGCCATCGTCGGCGAGTCCGCGTCCTCCCTGACGTCCGCGTATACGACGTCGGCGAACGGGTCGCAGGCCGGTCCGACCGCGGACCTGACAGACGGTGAGCGGCAGGGATCCAAGGTCGTGCTGGATGCCGTACACCTGTCCACGGACCGGCTCAAGGACGTGACACTCCAGGTCAGGGCCGGTGAGGTACTGGGCCTGTACGGACTGGTGGGCTCGGGGCGGTCGCGTTTCCTGCGCACTCTGTACGGAGTCGAGCGACCGCCGGCCGGTTCCTTGACCCTGACGGGCACTCCGTACCGGCCGAGGACCCCGGCCAAAGCAATCAGGTCCGGGATCGCCTTCCTGTCGGAGGAGCGCAAGGCCGACGGGTTCATTCCCGGGATGAGTGCGAAGGAGAACATCGCGCTGCCCGTGCTGCACAGGTTCAGCCGGGGCGGGCGGCTCCAGCGTAGGCGGATCGACCGAGCGACGCGCGATTCTCTCAAGAAGGTCGCTGTCCGCGGGGACACCGAGCAGCCGATCACGCGCCTGTCCGGCGGAAACCAGCAGAAGGTGCTGTTCGCCCGGGCCGCCCTGCAACAGCCCAGACTGCTTCTGCTCGATGAACCGACCAAGGGTGTCGACGTCGGTGCGAAGGCCGAGATCCATGCTCTGATCCGTGCGATGGCCGCCGACGGGGATGTGGCCGTGATCGTGGTGTCCACCGAGGAGGAGGAGCTGATCGGGCTCGCGGACGCGGTGTGCGTCTTCAAGGACGGCTCCTGCGACGGCATCAAGTACCCCCGGGACACGGTCACACCGGGAGACCTCCGCCAACTCGCCTGGCCCAGCAGCCACCAGCCCGCAGGCGCACCGGAGGGAGCGGTGAAGGGGGTAACTCCCGAGCACAACTCCCGTTGACTGACGTGGAAAGACCAAGATCGCCGCTCCGACCGTCGGCCGCGATCGCACCTCGCCTAGGAGAACCACCATGCCCGTCGTCGCTGGAGTTGACTCCTCGACCCAGTCCTGCAAGGTCGAGATCCGCGACCTGTACGACGGCAAGCTGCTCGGCTCGGGAAGCGCACCGCACCCACCCGCGTTCCCGCCGAGCAGCGAACAGGACCCCGCCGCCTGGTGGACAGCGCTCAAAGCCGCGCTCGCCGCCGCCAGGACCGACGCCGGTGTGTCCACGGGAGACATCGCCGCGATCGCGGTCGACGCCCAGTGCCACGGCCTGGTCGCCCTGGACGCCGCCGATCAGGTCGTACGGCCGGCGAAGCTGTGGAACGACACCACCTCCGCACCACAGCTCGAACGACTCAAGCGGCTGATCGGAGCGCCGGAATGGATCCGCGCCGTCGGCTCCCTGCCGACCGCCGCCTTCACCCTCAGCAAGATCGCCTGGCTCGCCGAGAACGAACCCGCCAACTACCAAAAGCTGCGCCGCGTCCTGTTGCCGCACGACTGGTTGACCTGGAAACTCTCGGGCACCTACGCCACCGACCGCTCCGAGGCATCGGGGACCGGCTACTACAGCGCCGCGCAATCCCGATACCTCCCCGAACTCCTGGCCCACATCGACGCCGAACGCGACTGGGCGGACGCCCTGCCCGAGGTCAGGGACGCCTCGACGGCCGTCGGAACGGTCACAGACGCGGCCCGCGCGGAACTCGACCTGCCGGCACGCACCTTGGTGGGCCCCGGCGGCGGGGACCAGCACGCGGCGGCCCTCGGCCTGGGGATCGTTCCCGGCGACGTGGTGTACACCTTCGGCACCTCGGGCGTTGTCTTCACCACCAGCGAGACCCCGGTGTTCGACCTCGACGGCATGGTCGACGGCGTCGCCGACATGACCGACGGCTATCTCCCCCTCGTCTCGACACTGAACGCCACACGCGTCACCGACACCTTCGCCCGCATCCTCGGGGTCGACCATCAGGGTCTCGCCGAACTGGCACTCACCGCCTTCAGTACCGCAGGACCGGTCCTCGTCGCCTACCTCGACGGCGAACGCAAGCCCAACCGCCCCGGCGCCCAGGGCGTCCTCGCCGGACTGACCTCCGCGACGAGCCGCGAGGACATCGCGCGGGCCGCCTTCGAGGGCGTCATCCTCGGCCTGGTCTCCGGCGAGCGGCACCTCAACGCCGCCGGGGTCGCCACCGGCGGACGTCTCATCGCCACCGGCGGCGGTGCGCGCTCCGCCGCCTACACCCAACTCCTGGCCGACCTCACCGGCCGTGAGGTACTCGTCGCCGACGCCCCCGAGGCGTCGGCGCGCGGCGCCAGTGTGCAGGCGGCGGCCATCGCGTCGGGCCGCGCGGTACGTGATGTCCTGCGCGAGTGGGCGCCGGTGACCCGGCCCGTCGCCGCTCCCCGCCCCGGCTCACGAAGCGCGCGCGAAGCGGCCTACACGGTACTGGCCGGCTGGGACGCGCTCGACACCGACAGCGCCGGGCCCGTCGGGAGGACAACGTGACGCCGCGGGACCAGGGGCTGAACCCGGAGATCCTTGTCGAGATCGCCCGCCATCCCGGGGCAACCCTCGCGGGCAGCATCTACGCCGTCGCCGAGGCGGACCGGCTTGCCGCCGCCGAACGCCTGGGACGCGCAGGACTGTGGATTCACGCCGATGTCATCATCGACGACCGCACGCATCGAGGCGTCGACCTCTCCCTTGTGCGCACGCTCGCCGAGCGCCGGATCGGACCGCTCGACATCCACGTCATCGCACCGGAACTCGACGGTCTGATCGACGAGATCTGTGCCCAGGAGGTCGACCGCGTCACCTTCCCCTTCGAGTCCTGTGCGGACTACACGGCCGTGGCCGACACCGCCGAACGGATCCGTGCCTCGGGTGCCGCCGCCTGGCTCGCGGTGGCACCGGCAACGGAACTCAGCGCGGTCCGGCCGTGCTTCGACCTGCTTGACGGACTCCTGGTCATGCTGATCGAACCCGGCAGCACCGGCGCAGCTGACCCGGCGCTGGCGACCAAGGCGGGACAGGCCCGACCCTCACTCCCGGCCGGTGTCGACGGCGGTGTCGACGCCCGCAACCTCGGCGCCTGTCTCCAGGCCGGTGCGGAGTACGTCGTCTCCGGCCGCGCCCTGCTCTCTGTCACCCCGGCTCCTGGACACCTCGCGTCGTAGGGAACCGACCTCTCGGGCTGTAGCGCAACGGCCAGGAGAGATCGGATGAATTATCCGGAGCCCGAGTATCCCGCCAGGGCAGGGGAGTTGTCGCACATGGTGTGACAACTCCCCTGCCCTGCTGCCTTCCTTGCCGCGTCGCGGTCGATGGTTCTCAATGTGTTTGCTGTGAAAGGGAGTTGAAACCGCCCATCACCCCAGCACCGCAGGGGACAGTGGCCTCATTGATGAGCCCCTGACAGAATGCTGAAGCTTGTAAGTCTGAGCATTCATCGGTTCTCTGCTGACCCCCATCAAGGACAGGGACAACAGTGCTGCGAGCGAGACGCAAAAGACCTTCCGTGACCGCCATAGCCGGGGCGTTGACCCTTGCGGCGGCCATGACGACGGGGTTCACCATCGCCCCACCGGCCTCCGCGGACGGCGGGAGCACCGCGGTCGCCAAAGCCACGACCGCGTCCCGGACGGTCACTCTGATCACCGGTGACCACGTACTGCTCGGCCAGGACGGAACGGTCGCAGGAGTCACCCCGGCCGAGGGGCGGGCCGCTGTTCCCGTCCAGATCATCGAGAGCGGCGGACACACCTATGTGATCCCCTCCGATGCCGAACCGCTGATCGCCTCGGGGAAACTGGACCGTGAGCTGTTCGACGCGGCCGAGTTGGGCCGCTCCGAGTACGCCGACATGGCGGGTGGCGGATCGCCCGTGATCGTCGAGTACAGCAGGGAGAACCCCGCCGCACGAACGAGCCTGCACGCGCAGACCAGTACGGCCGTCCGGGAGCTCGACGCGGTGGACGGCGAGGCACTCGTCCTGAGCCCGCAGGAGACCGCCGACGCGTGGTCGTCGCTCACCGACACCTCGGACGGGGTGAGTGAACTGGCGCCGGGAGTGGACTCCATCAGCCTCGACAAGGTGGTGAAGGCCTCGCTGGACGTGAGTGTCCCGCAGATCGGCGCGCCGGAGGTGTGGAAGGCGGGTTACGACGGTACCGGCGTGAAGATCGCCATCCTCGACACGGGTATCGACACCAGTCACCCCGACGTGGCCGGCAAGGTCATCGCCCAGCAGAACTTCAGCACCGACGCGGACTTCCAGGACCACAACGGGCACGGCACACACGTCGCCTCGACCGCGGCCGGGACCGGCGCGGCCTCGGACGGCAAGTACCGGGGAGTGGCGCCGGGCGCGGAGCTGCTCAACGGAAAGGTGCTCAACTCCGCCGGATCCGGCCTCACCTCCGACATCGTTGCCGGCATGGAGTGGGCCGTCGAGCAGGGCGCCGACGTCGTGAACCTCTCGCTGGGCGCCGCCGACAGCCTGGGGACCGACCCGCTCGAAGAGACCGTCGACGCGCTGTCCGACCGGGCGTTGTTCGTGATCGCCGCGGGCAACTCCGGTCCTTCGGCGAGCACCATCGGGACTCCAGGCGTCGCCGAGTCCGCGCTGACCGTCGGCGCCGTCGACAAGCAGAACGTCCTCGCGTCCTTCTCCTCCCGAGGCCCGCGCTTCGAGGACGGGGGCGTCAAGCCCGACGTCACCGCTCCCGGCGTGAACATCACCGCCGCCTCGGCCGCCGGTACCCTGCCCGACGCTCCGCATCCCACCCCGGAGTACGTGACGATCAGCGGCACCTCGATGGCCACCCCGCACGTCACAGGCGCGGCGGCCCTTGTTGCCCAGCAGCACCCGGACTGGAGTGGGCAGCAGATCAAGTCGGCACTGGTCGGCTCGACCGCCCCGGGCGACTACAGCGTGTACGAGCAGGGCACCGGCCGGGTCGACCTGGTCCGCGCGACCGGGCAGACCGTCGTGGCGGAACCCACCTCGCTCAACTTCGGTGCCGTGGCATGGCCGCACACCGACGACGAGCCGCTGACCAGGACGATCACCTACCGCAATGACGGCGAGCAGGCGGTGACCCTGGACCTGGCCGCCACCGGCACGAGCCCGACCGGCACCGCCGCACCCGAGGGGTTCTTCACCCTCGGCGCCCCCCAGGTCACCGTGCCCGCAGGCGGCACGGCCGGCGTGAGCGTGGTCGCGGACACCCGGATCGGAGGAGACGCCGACGGCGCGTACAGCGTCACGGTGACCGCCACCGGCAGCGGCCAGACCGTGCGGAGCATCGGCGGTCTGGACCGCGCGGCGCAGACGCACGATGTCACATTCAAGGCCACCGGCAGGGACGGCTCGACGCCCGGCTTCTTCGACTGGGCCGCCTACCTTGTCGGTATCGGAACGGACACCTTCGATCTGGTCCAGGGAAGCAACGGCACGGGGACGGTACGTGTGCCCGCCGGCGACTACACGGTCGTGGGCAAGACCTTCGCCAGGGGCGGCACCGGCGGTTTCGGCCTGGACTACCTCGTCGCGCCGAAGCTGACGGTCGATCACGACATGACCATCGAGATCGACGCCCGGCAGACGCAGCCGGTCGACGTGTCGCTGCCGGACTCCAAGGCCGAGAGCTTCACCTCGTTCATGTCCACCACCGTCAAGGACGAAGGAACCGGGACGAGCACCACGGTCGGGCTGACGGGGAACCCGGCCGGTACCCGCACCGCCCAGATCGGCGACCCGCTGCCGCCGGGCGAGGTGACCTCTCACTTCGGGTCGCACTGGTACAACGGCGACACCGAATACCACATCGCGGACACCCTTGAGGATGCCTTCTACACCGGCCACACGCAGCATGTGACCTGGGACGATCTGGCCAAGCTGACGCTGCGGCAAGGAGCGTCGACAGTTGGTGCCCTGGGGGTGAACTGGACTGTCGCGCCCGATCTCCCGCTCGGCGCAGTGGGGTTCTACTCGGAACTGCCGGGCACCAGGACGGTGTACCTGCAGGGCGACTACCGCTGGAGCGAGTACTTCCAGCAGGTCTCACCCACCAACGGCACCGTTCAGGCGGCGTACCGGCTTCCTGACAAGACGTACCCCAGCGGCAGCAGTCACACCGCCACCGTCAACACCGGCGTCTTCGGCCCGGTTCTCGGCGAGGGCCTGGGACTGATCCGGGACGGCGACACCCTCACCGGCAGCATCGTGCCCTTCGCCGACGGCGAGGGCCACGACGGAGGAAGCGCGTACGACACGGCATCGACCACGGTCTATCGCAACGGCAAGAAGTACGCGACGGCGGCCGGCGTACTGGACGCGGCCAGCTTCCAACTGACCGCGGACAAGGCGCGGTACCGCGTGGTGACCACCGTCGAGCGGGCCAAGTCCGGTGTCGCGTCGGTCAGTTCGACGGTCACCTGGCAGGCCGAGTTCACCTCGGGCCACACAGCGAAAGCTGTCGCGCTGCCGACCAGCGTGGTTCGCTACACCCCGGTCCTCGGTCTCGACTCCACGGGCACCGCCGGTGCCAGGCAGTCGGTGGCGGTCACCGTGCAGGGCTCGGCCGCCGGACGCGGCCTGGCTGCGCTGCAGGTGTCCGTCTCCTACGACAGCGGCGAGAGCTGGCGCCCGCTCGTCGTACGACAGGGCACGGTGACGGTGAGCAACCCGGCCGCGGGAGGCTCGGTCTCCTTCCGGGCCCGGCTGACGGACCACAAGGGCAACACCTTCGTTCAGACGATCGTTGACGCCTACCGCACCAAGTGATTCCTTGCGCCCGCACGGCCGGTGTCAGCCGGCCGTGCGGGCGTAGGCGCGCCGACTGCGACCCGCGAACCTCTCCGCGAGGACCACGTCAGCCGGTCACCCGCACCACCGCCGTCGCCCCTGCCCGTACGGTCGGCGTCGCGTAGGTGTACGTCACGCCATCGACCTTCTTGGTTCGCACGCGCTGCGGGACACCGTTGACCGTGATCTTCTTGTGGACGCCCTGGAAGCGGGCTTCCCAGCTGTAGGCGCCGCTGCGCGCGTTGTTCGTCAGCGTGGACTTCGTCGCACCGTCGTGCCGCACGGTGATCGTGCTCTTGCCGATGGGCACGTCCGCGGTCTGGAGCCACTTCATGCCGGACGGCAGTCGCGACTGCGTGGTCACCTTGTGGTTCGCCGCGTCCGGTGCGATACCCATCAGGCCTTCGACGGTCTGGCTGACCAGGGAGAACGACACCTCGGGGTAATCACCGTTGGGGCCCTGGCTGGCGTTGACGTGCTGGAGCTCCCGCTGGTCGTAGATCTTCTTCATCCACGTCCAGGCGGTGTCGTTGCGGTTGTTCTTGAAGAACATGTCGGGCAGGTACGTCGTCGACTCGATGTTGGGCGATCCCTCAGGACCCAACTCCTGCGCCTGGATGTAGTCGAGGTAGGTGTCGTTGCGCGGGCCCGGATCGAGAAGCTGCTTCATCGGCACGAACACGCTGTTCTCCTTGCCCCAGCCGGTGACCGGGGTGCCGGACGTGGTGTACGCGCGGACCATGTCGGCGCCGCTTCCGCCGCCGCTCCAGTCGTCGTTGTAATACTCCTTCAGGTCGGCGGCGCGCCGGTCGTATGTCCTGGCCAGCGCGGTGTCGCCCTTGCCGCGCGCGAGGGTGGCCATCGCCAGGTACGCCTGGTACTGCGCGGCGATGCCGTCACCGGCCTCGGCGAGACCGTCGCCGTCCTGCTCGTTGTAGCTGGCGGCGCCGGCGAAGATGCCGTTGCCCGTGCCCTCGGCTACCTCGACCTTGCCGTTGGGTACGGCGCTGTTGTGCAGGTCGATGAACTCCTCGGTGGAGTGCCGGTAGAAGTCCCACAGTGCCGGGTCGTCGACGTAGCTCTTGTCTCCGGTCCAGAGGTACGCCTGTCCTGCCTTCTCGACGAGTTCGAAGACGGCCGGCACCTCGCGCACGAAGTTGTCCGGGCTCTTGTAGTCGATGCTCAGGTAGGTCTTGGCATCGAAGTTCAGGGCCCACACCGGGAAGTACTTGTGCTCGGCGGTGGCCGACGACGCGTACGAGCGGAGCATCGTCTTGTTCTCGGCGTCGAGGCCGAGGATGTGGGCGCCGGCGAGTTGGTGGGTCATGTCGCGGGAGTAGTAGGCGCTGCGGTTGGCGTATCCGGCCCAGTAGGAGGCCGCGTAGGGCGCGGTGCCGGTGCCGCCGGTCTGGTACTCGTCGACGTTGATCGGGCCAACCGTACCGGGCAGCTGTACCCAGCTGTTGGCCTTCTTCTTGGCCCAGCCGAACATCTCGACGACCTCGGGATCGGACGAGGTGACCTTGGGGTCGGCGGGCGCGGCGGGGGAGATCATCAGGTCGTCGGCGTTGACCCAGGCGGTGCCGGAGCCGAAGGCGATCTCCAGCCGGTCGCCGGCCTTCAACTCGACGCGGCTGATGGTGTAGCGGGAGTACGCGCGGCGCTCCGGCAGGGTGATCGTCTCGACGGTCCTGCCGTTGACGCGGACCGTGTAAGTGCCGCCGGTGCCCGCGCTCCCGATCCATGCGGAGAAGTCGTAGCTGCCGTTCCGGGGCGCGACGAGGGTCTGCCGCGCGCTCTTGCCGGCCCCGGCGTCGAGGTAGAGGAAGTGGGTGCCGCCGTGATGGTTGCCGGTGCCGACCCCCGTGCCCGCGCCGAAGGTCCAGCCCGTGCCGCCGTTCTCGAAGCCCGGGTCGTTCAGGGCGAGTTGGGGCGGGGAGGCGGATGCGGTGTCCGACGCGGTGGCGCCGTCGGCTCCCGTCGCCGCCGTCGCCGACAGCGCGGGGGCCATCGGCGTAAGCAGGGCAACAGCGGTGAGCAGCACAAGCCTTGAAGGCTTCATCGGATCTCCCGGTCTTCGGTGACGGCGGGCGGGCAGCCAAGCGGTGGCGGCAAGCTAGCAGGAGCGGAACGGGAGATTCAATGGTCATGCACAGGAAACGCGCAAGAAATGCAGATCCAGTGCCATGATTAGCAGATCACATGGCAGAAAGTTTTCACTCAACTCTTGCAAGTCAAGTCGGCCACTTGCTAGCTTCCAGCCGCGCTACAAGAGCCGCGCACTCGCCGGACCCCGGAGCAGCCATGGACGCCTCGCCCCTCAACCAGCCACCGCCGGACGACCCTCCGCGACTCGGTCTGGAACGGCGCCGCCTGCTCGCGCTGGGCGGTTCGCTGCTCGCCACCGGGGCCGGGACCTCGTTGCTCGGCGCCTGTTCGGTGACCGGCGCGACCAAGGCGGGGAGCCTCGGCGACCCGGACAAGGCGGCGGTCACCGTCTGGAGCTGGCAGGGTCCCGCCGCCGCGATTAAAGCGCTGGTCCCCGCCTTCAAGGCGGAGTATCCCGGGATCGACGTCACCGTTCAGGACATCGGCAATCCGGCGATCTGGGACAAGATCACCACGGCCATGGCGGCCGGCGGCCAGGGTCTCGCGGACGTCCTGCACATCGGCGTCGACTATCTCCCGGCCTACACCGAGAAGTTCCCCGACGGGCTCGCCGACCTCGGTCCGCTCGGCGCCGACCGCTACCGCGACGCCTTCGCCGACGGCATGTGGCAGACCGTCACCCGCAAGGGCAAGGTCAACGCCCTTCCCTGGGAGGCCAATTCGGCCGGGTTCTACTACCGGGCCGACATCTTCGAGGCCGCCGGTGTCGACGGCGAGGCGCTGGCGACGTGGGACGACGCCATCAACGCCGGGAAGAAGATCAAGAAGAAGACCGGAGTGCACCTGCTGGGCATCGACAAGCCCGCCTCCCAGCCGGACGCCGCCAACTTCTTCCAGATGCTGCTCCAGCTCCAGGGCACCTTCTACTTCGACGCCGAGGGCCGGATCACCCTCAGTACCCCCGAGGCCGTCACCGCGATGACCCTCATCAAGGAGATGAACGACGCAGGACTGGTCAGCGATCTGGCGGGCGGCTGGACCGCGCTGGAGAACTCCATCAAGGCCGGCACCGCGGCCGTACTGCCCTGGCCCACCTGGTTCGGCAGCATCATCGAGGGCCTGGTCCCCAAGGAATCCGGCAAGTGGAAGGTCCGCCTCCCACCGGCCGTCAAGCCCGGCGGCACCACGGCCGCAACCGTCAACTCCACCCATCTCGCCGTCGCGGGCTCCAGCATGCACCAGGCCGCCGCCTGGGCGTTCGTCGAGTACGTCCTGACCAGGCCGGCCTCGCAGGAAGCCATCTACCGCAGCAACGGCATCGCCCCCGCCCTGCTCAAGGCGTACGAGGCACCCGTCTTCCACGAGCCGTCGAAGTTCTTCAGCGGCCAGCACAAGGGCGAGATCTTCCTGGGCGCCCTCAAGGCGCGCTCGCCCGCCGTCAACTACTCCGCCGACTACGCCCGCGCGCTCAAGACCGTCGCCGACGCGCAGACCCAAGTACTCCTCAAGGGCGCCGACCCGGCCCGGGCCCTGCGCAACGCCGCCGACCAGCTCGCCCGCCAGACCGGACGGAAGCTCGCCTCATGACCACGACCACCACCGACGGCGTCCTGAAAACCGTGGGCGCCGCCCGCCCGGCAACCGCGCCCCGCCCCACCGCCCGGATCCTGCGCCGACGAGCCGTCCCGTACCTCTTCATCCTCCCCGCGCTCGTCCTCTTCGCCGTCTTCAAGCTGTATCCGATCGGCTCGTCGTTCCTGATGAGCCTGTACGAGAACGTGAATGGTACCCAGGAGTTCGTGGGCGCGGGCAACTACACGCGGGCACTGGACGATCCGCTGCTGTGGACCGCGCTGAAGAACACCGCGATCATCCTGGTCGTCCAGGTGCCCGTCATGCTGGCGCTGGCCGTCGGTATCGCGGTCGCCCTCAACTCCACGCTCCTGCGCGGCCGCGCCTTCTTCCGGCTCGGCTTCTTCCTGCCGACGGTGACCGGGCTCGTCGCGTACGGCATCATCTTCGCCGTCCTGCTCAACACCCAGTACGGACTGGTCAACTGGCTGCTCGGCCTGGTGGGCATCGGAGAGGTGCCCTGGCTGACCGACCCGCTGTGGGCCAGGATCTCCCTCGGCCTCGCACTGACCTGGCACTACACCGGCTACAACGCGGTGATCTTCCTCGCCCGACTGCAGTCGCTGCCCACCGAGTTGTACGACGCGGCGGCCGTCGACGGCGCCTCCGCCTGGCAGTCGTTCCGCCATGTCACGCTGCCGGGGCTGCGGCCCGCGCTCCTGCTGACGACGGTGCTCTCCACCATCGGCACCCTCCAACTCTTCGACGAGCCGTACGTGCTGACCGGCGGCGGGCCCGACAACGCCACCCTCACCATCGGCGTGTACCTCTACCAGAACGCCTTCAAGTACTTCGACTTCGGCTACGCCTCGGCCGTCGCGTACATCCTCACCGTCCTGATCGGCATCCTGGGCATCGTGCAGTTCCGCCTGCTGGGAGAGAAGTCGTGACCCTCACCGCCACCCGGCCGCGGTCCGGCCGCACACCCCGTTCGCGCTCCCTCCTGCTGACCTCCTCGCTGGGCATCGCCGTGGCGGCCGTCCTGCTGCCGTTCTACTGGCTGATCATCGCCGCCACCCACAGTTCCAAGGAGATCTTCGACAGCCCGCCGCCGCTGCTGCCCGGCGGGCACCTGATGGACAACCTCTCCACCCTGGAGTCGTCGGCGCAGTTCAGCCAGGTCATCGTCAACTCGCTGCTGATCACGGTCATTTACACGATCGCGGCGGGAGCGATCTGCACGCTGGCCGGATACGGCTTCGCCAAGTTCCAATTCCGCGGCAGCGGCGCGCTGTTCGGGCTGCTGATGCTCGGGCTCGTCATCCCCACGCAAGTCACGCTGATCCCGCTGTTCAAGATGATGGTCGACCTGGAGTGGCTGGGCACTTATCAGGCCGTCATCATGCCCAACCTCGCCCTGCCGTTCGGGATCTTCCTGATGCGGCAGTCGATGGCCGCGCTGCCCGACGAACTCATCGACTCCGCGCGGATGGACGGCTGCGGGGAGTTCAGGCTGTTCCTCAAGATCGTCCTGCCGCCGATGAAACCGGCGCTCGCCGCCCTCGCCATCTTCCTGTTCCTCTTCCAGTGGAACGACTTCATCTGGCCGCTGGTCGTGCTGCGCGACGCCAGTGAGTTCACCATCCCCGTCGCGCTCGCGTCGCTCCAGGGCCTGGACCAGACCGACTACGGCGCCCTGCTCACAGGCACGGCCCTCGCCGCGATCCCGATGGCCCTCGTCTTCCTCGCACTCCAGCGCCACTTCGTCTCCGGGCTCCTCGCCGGTGCCGTGAAGGAATGATCCCCGCAATGACCCTGAGCACCACCCAGCGTGTCACCTCCGGCGTGACCACCCAGCCGGTCACCACGGCCGAACTCCCCCCGGCGCGCTACGAGCCACTCCTCGACGGCGTCCGTATCGCGGTCCTCGCCCACGCGACGGGCGTCGGCGCGCACTGGACGATGACCGAACTCGACGACGGGCAGGCGCTGTTGGAGATCCGGACGGACGGCGTTCCGGCTCCGACGGAGGTGCGGATGAGCGTGCCGCTGGGCGACGCGGCCGGCTACTGGCACCCGGGCGCGGGCTGGGAGCGCACCCTCGTCGCCGACTGGGCGGGCCGCTCGCGCGTCAGCCTCGTCGACGGCACCGCCGCGGGTTGTCTCTACGACCACGACGGCCGTACACGCCTCACCTTCGCCGTCGCCGACCCGGTCCCAGAGACCGACGTCGTCTTCGGGGTCTCGGAGGAGAACGACACCCACGTGGTGCACCTGCACCTGGCCCCCGCGCCCGACGGCGGCCCGCGCCGCATCCTGCTGGCCCGCTCGGCGCCCACGGTCGCCACGGCCCTGCGCGGGCTGCGGGAGTGGTTCGGCGCTCAGCCGCAGTGCGCCCCCATGCCGGTCCCCGACAGCGCCCGGGCGCCCGTCTACTCCACCTGGTACGCCTTCAACCAGCGCGTGGACGCCGCATCGGTCGAGGCCGAGGCCGATGTCGCCGCCACACTCGGCTGCGAGGTGCTCATCCTCGACGACGGCTGGCAGGAGTACGGCAACGGCCGTGGCTACGCCGGGTGCGGCGACTGGCGCCCGGATCCGGTGAAGTTCCCCGACTTCACCGAGCACGTGTCCGCCGTACGCGCGCAGGGCATGCGCTATCTGGCGTGGGTCGCACCGCTGCTGCTCGGCCCCGGCGCGGACTGCGCCGAGCGGCTCGCCCCCTACGCACCCGCACCCGCCGGCGTCCCGGGCGCCCACGTCCTCGACCCGCGCCGCCCCGAGGTCCGTGACCACGTCATCCGCCTGTGCACCCGGCTGGTCGCCGACCACGGCCTCGACGGGCTCAAGATCGACTTTCTGGACGAGGCCATGGCGTACCGCGGCGACGGCCCGCACGCCCACGCCGAAGGCACTGACATCAGCGACGTCGGCCAGGCCATGACCGTCCTGCTCACCGACCTGCGCACCGCGCTCGAAGAACTGCGCCCCGACGGCGAGTTGCTGCTGGAACTGCGCCAGCCCTACGTCGGCCCCGGCATGGCCCCCTTCGGCAACATGCTGCGCTCCTTCGACTGCCCGGGCGACGCCACCGGCAACCGGGTACGCACGCTCGACACCGCGATGCTCGCCGTCGGCGGCGCGGTCCACGGCGACATGCTCCTGTGGGACCGCGACGCGCCCGCGCACGCGGTGGCCCGGCAGCTCATCGGCTCCCTGCACAGCGTCCCGCAGATCTCCGTACGGCTGACCGACCTGTCCCACGAGCACCGCGAGACCCTGGCGTTCTGGCTCGCCGAGTGGCGGCGACTGCGGCCGGTGCTGCTGCACGGAGACGTCGAGCCCGGCCGGCCCGACGATCTCTACACCCTGGTCACCGCGGTGCGCGGAACCTCCTGCGTCACCACCGTGCACAGCGACCGCGTCGTGCCCGTCGACACCCTCGCGTACGACGACATCACCCTGGTCAACGGCACGGCCTCGGACCGCCTCGTGATCGAGGTGAGCGGCGGGCAACGGCCGTTGCGCATGACCGTCCGTGACGAGCGTGGCCGTATCATCGACGACTGCGAACGGTCGCCGGCACCGGGGCCGCACATCGTGCCCGTACCTCGGTCGGGGCTGGTGGCACTACGGGTGGCGGAGGGAAACGCATGAAGGTCGGCATCACCGAGGTCGCGGACCGGGCACAGGTGAGCGAGGCCACGGTCAGCCGCGTCATCAACCGGCGCCAGGGCGTGTCCCGCAAGACCCGCGAGGCCGTCGAGCAGGCCATGGCTGACCTCGGGTACGAGCGCCAGACGCGGGGTCAACTCATCGCGGTCATCACCGAGTTCGTCTCCAACCCGTTCTTCGCCGACGTCTGCGAACGGATCGAGTCCACGCTCGCCCCGCACGGCCTCAAGACCATCCTTTGCCCGTGCTTCCCGGGCGGAGTACAGGAGTTGGACTTCGTGACCTCGCTCGCCGACCGGGGCGTCGCCGCCGTCGTCTTTCTCTCGGCCAGCAACACGATCGAGGGCGCCGACCCGGAGGCGTACGAACTCCTGCGCTCCCGCCGGATCCCGTTCGTCGGCGTCAACGGCCAGTTCGAGGGCGTGGGCGAGGCGCCGGTCTTCTCCACCGACGACCTGCTGGCCGCCGAACTCGCCGTCGACCACCTCCACCGGCTCGGCCACCGCCGCATCGGCATGGCATCGGGCCCGGTCGGCAACCGCCCGGCCGACCGGCGGGTCAGTGGCTTCGTCTCCTCGCTCGCCAAGCGCGGTGTCGAGGACCCGGACCAGTGGGTGGTCCGGCAGTCCTACACCGTGGAGGGCGGCCAGTCCGCCGCGATCTCACTCCTTGGCCGTGGCGCCACGGCCATCGTCGCCGCCAGCGACTACATGGCCCTGGGTGCGATCCGCGGCGCGCGCCGTCAGGGGTACGACGTCCCGCGCGACGTGTCGGTCGTCGGCTACGACGGCGCCATGATCATGGACTTCGTCGACCCCCCGCTCACCACGGTCCGTCAGCCGGCCGACCGCCTGGCCTCGGAGGTGGCCCGAAGCGTCATCGCCCTGGTCGGCAACCGCGACGTCCCCGTCGGCGAACTCCTCTTCGACCCCGAACTGGTGATCCGCGCGAGTACGGCGGCTCCTCGGGCGGAGTGAGAGGGGGGGCGCGGGTGGCAGCCGCGATGAGTTGCAGGGCCTCCAGAGATGCCACAGCGGGTCGGGGGGCAGCGCACGGCGGCGTGACGTTGCCGCAGACCCCGCGGGGTCAGGCCTGATCAGACGTTCGGTTGCGGGCCGGTGAACGTGGCCAGTATGAGGTCGATGAGCGCCTGGGCGGCGGCGGACGGGCGACGGTCGGCCGCCGTGACGAGGGAGATCACGAACGCTGGCTCCGGTCGCACCGGACGGAGGGCGACCGCACGGGAGCCGGAGGCCAGCGACTCGCTCAGGAACGCGAAGCCGAAACCCGCCCTGACCAGTTCCACGACCGTGGGGACGTCGGCCACCTCCACGGTGACCTCCCGTCGCACCCCGGATGCCAGGAACAGCTGGTCGACGGCGAGCCGAGTGCCCCATCCCCGCGGGAAGTCGACGAACCGTTCGCCGTCGAGTTCGCTGAGCGGGACGACGCGGCGGCGGGCCAACGGGTGGCCCTCCGGACAGGCCAGCAGCATCGGCTCGGAGGCCAGCGGGTGCACCGTCAGACCGGGCGGATAGTCACTGGGAAGGGCGGCGAAGGCCAGATCGAGCCTGCCGTCGATCACCTGGCCCGCCAACTCGGTGGACCCGCCCTGGGCGGCGCTCGGGACGATCTGCACCTGCGGCCGTTCCTGGTGATAGCGGGTCAGCACGGCGGCCAGGTCGATCAGCGTCATCGAGTGCATGATGCCGACCCGTACGGTGCCGCGGAGCCCGCCGTGCACGGCGGCGACGGCGTCCCGGGCGGCATCGACAGCGGCCAGTGCGTTGCGCGCCTCGACGAGCAGTGCCCGGCCGGCGTCGGTGAGCTCGACGTAGTGGGTGGTGCGGTCGAACAGCCGGCCGCCGAGTTCGCGTTCCAGTGCCCGGATCGACACCGACAGCGCCGACTGAACAAGGTGAATGCGTGCCGCGGCGCGGGTGAAGCTGCGCTCCTCCGCGACTGCGACGAAGTGCTCCAGGTGCCGCAGCTCCACGTCATGCTCCTGATTCATAACCATCATGCCCAGTCTTCGTTGGACAGCATAACCGTGGTGGGCGGAGGCTGATTGGACGACGCGGCGGCGATGCCGTGCTCACCCCTTCGGGCAATGCGACAGGAACCTCTTCATGTCTTCAGTGATCACCGCCGGACGCGAGCAGGACGGGGGGCACCCCGCGCAGGCGCGGCGACGCCGGCACCATTCGTTCGGATTCTGGGCCGCCACGGTGGCCTTCCTGTTGAACATGGGATTCTCGGCAGTACCGACCCCCCTTTACGTGCTCTACCAGCAGCGTGATCATTTCTCCACGATCATGCTGACGGTCGTCTACGCGGTGTACGCGGTCGGGGTGATCGTCAGCCTGTTCTTCGGCGGCCATGTGTCCGACTGGGTGGGTCGCAAGAACGTGTTCGTGCCCGCGCTGCTCGTCAACGTGGTCAGCGCGCTGATCTTCCTGTTCGAGCCCAGCCTGCCCGGACTCCTTGTGGCCCGGGTCATCAGCGGGATATCCGTCGGCCTGACCACCGCGACGGCCACCGCCTACCTCGCCGAGCTGCACCTCGGAGCGTCCGGCGGCGATGAGGGCTCCCCCCGCCGTGCCCAAGTCGTGGCCACCGCAGCGAACCTGGGCGGCATCGGCGTCGGGCCGCTGATTTCCGGAGTGCTGGCTCAGTACGCGCCGCAACCGCTGCGGCTGCCCTACATCCTGTTCGCCGTCGTCCTGACCGTGCTGGCCGTACTGGTCGCGGTCTCACCCGAGACCGCCGACCGCCCGGTTCCCGCGCCGCGGTACCGGCCGCAGCGTGTCGCGGTGCCGGGGCATGCTCGCCGGACGTTCTTCGCCGCCATCGCCGCGGGCATGGCCGCGTTCGCGGTCTTCGGTGTGTTCAACTCGCTGGCTCCGTCGTTCCTGGCCGGCACGATGCACCAGGACTCGCACGCGGTGGCCGGCGCCGTGGCGTTCGCCGCGTTCGCCGCGGGCGCTCTCGCCCAGATCGCGATGAGCCGAGCCGGGCTGCAGCGCACTCTCCGCGTCGGCCCGCTGATACTCGTCCCGGGTCTCGCGCTCCTGGCGGGCGGGATGTGGCTGCCCAGCCTGACGATGTTCCTGATCGGCGGAGTGCTCAGTGGCGCCGGTGGAGGTCTGGCCTTCCGTGGCGCGCTGAGCGCCGCCGGGTCAACGGCCCCACCCGAGTCACGTGCCGAGGTCCTCGCCGGCTTCTTTCTCGGCGCGTACATCGGACTTTCGGTTCCCGTGGTCGCCCTGGGCATCGCCACGCAGTACGTGTCCGCACGCACGGTCATGCTGGTATTCGTGGTGATCGCCGCCATCGCCGTAGTGCTGTGCACCCGCGTCGTGGTCGCAGAGCTTGCCCGAACTGGCCGGGAGCCGGCGAAGCGCTGAGGTCCTGGACTGTTCGTCGCGTTCCCGCCACAGGCGGTGTCGCCGGCCTCGCCCGGCGAAGTCCGGATCACCAGCCGTGTCACCGCCGAAGCACCTGCTCCGCGCAAAGGCGACGGGCCGGGCACATCGTGCCCCGCCCGTCGCCGACTGGACCGACACCCTAGGCTTCGACCCGACACCAGCCCGGGACCCGACACCAGACCCGGACCGAGACCAGGAGCGCGCACCGTGTTCGACCCCGCACCGGAGCACCCGTACCCCGACAGCCACCGACCGGACGAGGCGCCCGCCCCGCACGCGCTGCTGTTGCCCGTAGTCGGCCTCCTGGGTACCTGGCACGGCCGGGGGCACGGCGAGTACCCCACGCTCGTTGAGGACTTCGCGTATGCACAGGAGGTCACCTTCAGCCACGACGGCCGGCCGTTCCTGCGCTATGAGGCCCGGGCCTGGCTGTTGGACGCCGACGACGCACCGCTGCGTCCGTCAGCCAGGGAGAGCGGCTGGTGGCGGCTCCAGCCCGACGGCCGGGTGGAGGCGCTGATCACCCAGCCCACCGGAATCGCGGAGATCGCGGTCGGCCGGGCGACCGACAGCACGGTCGACCTCTCCACACACGAGGTGGCGCTGACGCCCACCGCGAAGGAGGTCAACGCCACCCGGCGCCGCTACACACTGACCGACGACGACACGCTCACGTTCGTCCACGATCTGGCGGCGGTCGGTGAGCCGTTGCAGCACCATCTCTCGGCACGGCTGCGACGCAGCCGTTAGACGGCGACCGCCTCAGGGGCGGTGGCCGTCTGTTACGGGATGCGCGCAACCGCGGCGTAGATACCGCTGCCCTCGGGCTCGGGTGCCGGCGTCGTCTTGAACCATTCCGGGGCCGTCGTCAGACCGGGATCGACCAGGTCCAGGCCGTCGAAGAAGCGGTTGACCTCCGAGCGGGTGCGGAAGCCGAGCGTGATGCCGCCCTTGGCGTACTGGGCGGTGACCTGTGCCGCCAACTCCGGGTAGAGGTCGGACGCGGCGTGTGACAGCACGAGATGGCTGCCCGAGGGCAGCGTCGCGACCAGATTGCGGACGATGCCGTGTGCGTCCTGCTCGTCGGGGATGAAGTGCATCAGAGCGATCAGGGACAGCGCTATCGGGCGGTCGAAGTCCAGTACGGCACGGGCGCGTTCGAGTATCGCGGCCGGCTTGCGCACATCGGCCTGGATGTAGTCGGTGGCCCCCTCGGAACTGCTGATCAGCAGCGCTTCCGCATGCCGCAGCACGATCGGGTCGTTGTCGGTGTAGACGACCTTCGCGGCGGGCGCGATCTGCTGGACGATCTGGTGCAGATTCGGCTGAGTGGGGATGCCCGTGCCGATGTCGAGGAACTGGTCGATGCCCTGCGTGGCGAGCCAGGCGGCCGCGCGGTGCATGAACTGGCGGTTCTGCCGGGCCGCGTCACGAGCTTCGGGCGGCAGCTTCTCACCCAGGGCCTCGTCGACGGGGTAGTTGTCCTTGCCGCCCAGGAGCCAGTCGTAGACCCTCGCGGGATGCGCCGTGCTGGTGTCGATCTGCGGAGGACGGGGGGTGTCGGTCGTCATGGCGGGCTCCGGCGTGAGCAGGGATCATCAATGGCTGTGATCACCGTAGTCTGGCACAGCATCTCACCTGATTGTTGGGGTGAGTTGGCGGCTTTGGACGGTCCCTGGGACAGTGCGGCGCGACGGCTGAACAACCGGCGCGGGTCGGACCGGGGGAGCCCGGTCCGACCCGCGCCGACCTCACACGGTGGCTATGTCGAACTGCTCCCAGGCGCCGATCTTCGTGCGGTTGGCGACCAGCGGGTCCGTCCCGGCGTCTTCCGCGGTGACGTACTTGTCGTTGATACGCGCGCGCAGGCTGACCGTGCCGCTGGAGTTGGTGATCAGCTGGAAGGTCTCGTACGAGCCGATCGCCGTACGGTTGGCGATCAGAGGTTCGGCGCCGGCGTCCTCGGCGGTGACGAATTTGTTGTTGGCGTTGGAGCGCAGCGCGATGTTGCCGTCACCGGCGTCGAGCACGTCGAACTTCTCCCAGGGACCGACGGCCGTACGGTTGGCGACCAGCGATTCGGCGCCCCCGTCGTCG
The DNA here is from genome assembly GCF_040683495.1 of Streptomyces sp. NPDC093544. NCBI lineage: Bacteria > Bacillati > Actinomycetota > Actinomycetes > Kitasatosporales > Streptomycetaceae > Streptomyces > Streptomyces sp. NPDC093544. The sequence goes on from NZ_JBFBEA010000009.1 coordinate 179,574, forward strand.
GCGGTCACATAGGCGTCATTGGCCTTGGCACGCAGGGTGATCGTCTTGCCCACGTACGAGTTGACGGTGGTGGGGGTGGTGGCCGTGGAGGAGACCACCGGCTTGGTGGGACGGGTCTCCGTCAACGCGATCGTGCCCTTGAGCATCTTCCCGCCGTCACCGGTCAGCCGCAGATAGTAGTCGGCGGAGCAGGCGGTGCCGTCCTCGTCGAGGGCCAGCATCTTGGAGCCCCCGTCGGTGGGCACCCAGTCCTGTGTCTCGGCGGTCTTGGCGATCTGGTTGCCCTCGTTGTACTCGTCGAACATCGAGATGTAGATGCCCTGCACCCCGGCGCGGACCATGTTGTAGAACTGCCGCCACATGAAGTCGCCGTGCGCGCGCTGGCCTTCGTTGAGTCCTCCGGGCAGGACACACGGCTGGTAGTCGATGCCGTGCTCCGCGCAGTCCTCGAGATCGGGCACGGTCGCCACGTTGTAGAAGTTGTCGGCGTCGCTGACGTTGCCGATACGGCCGACCAGCCACGGTGAGATCATGTTGAAGGCGTGGTAGACGTCGCTGAACCCGGCACGGGAGTCGCTGCTGCTGGTCCGCCACCAGGTGGGCACGCCGCCGATGACGTAACAGCCCTGCGACTTGAACCAGTTGACCACGTCGAGGCAGGGCTCGGGCTCCCAGGGCCGCTTGGAGTCGTTGAAGCCGAAGCCCCAGATGCACACCACCGGCTTGCCGTTCTGCGTGGCGTACGCCGAAGAGGCGGTGTGCGCCTTCATCTTCTCGGTCCAGTCGGTCTTGATCTCCGACTGCATGTCCGTCCAGCCGGTGACGTCGTACATGATGTAGAACTTCCGGCCGTACGACTCCGCCGCGCTGCGTACCTTGGTGGCCATCTCGTCACGGATCGGCCCCTCACCGCCGGTGGGGTTGAAGCGCTGCAGAGCCGCGGTGTCGATGTCGTTCTGCTGCATCCACAGGAAGTGGGTGTCCACCGTCTGTTGGTCGTAGGAGGAGAACAGGTCGGCCGGCTGGCCGTTGCCGAGGTCGGCGTAGTCCGACTTGTACGTGGTGGTGTACTCCCGTACGTCCGGCCAGGAGACGATGTTGGTGTTGGACGCCGCCGCCGCCTGAGCCTTGTCGGCGGCCCAGTGCCACCAGGAGTCCATCGGGGAGCCGTCGCCGGCGGTGGCGAACCAGCCCTGGTAACCGACACTGACCTTGCCGACGACATCGCCGTCGGCGCTGGCCGTGGTACCGGCCGTGGCCACCCGGGCGATCCCGAAGGCGCCGACCGCGGCAGCCGCGGTACCGCCGAACGCCGTGGTGAGGACCTTGCGGCGGGACCAGAACTGCTTGCGGTGGGACTCAGACATGGGGTGGTACTCCGTGGGGGAGATCGGGCGCCAGGCTCCGGCGGCTACCGTCCGTTGCGTGCAGCAGCGGATTCATCGGGGGTCGGGCCAAAGAGGTGCGTCGAGCCCGTGGCTGCGCACCGTGCGCCAGTCCTGTTGAACCGGCGATCGCGGCCTTCGAAGGGATTCAACTTGTGCGAGTGATCGCCGGTCAAGGCGCGTCGGTCGGTTGTGGGAAGCAGCTCAATCGGCCGAATTTCTGTTATGCGCGGCAGCGGCCCGGTGCGATGTCGAATCAGTGCCCGGAGGCAGGGCGCTGTTCACATGGATGAACTCATGTCAGGTGGGTGTACGCCCAGCTGGCTGCCGTGTAAAACTCCTTCAACTTCCCTACAACGTTGACCAGTTGGAGAGGCAGGCGACTGTGAGCATTTCCCGGCGAACGGTGCTGGCTACGGCAGCCGGTGCTACGGCGGCGTACGCTTCCGCACCGCAGGTTGCCCAGGCGGTAGCCGGTCGGACACCGGCGGCGACCCTGCGCACCTTGCGCGCGGCGGCCGACTACGCGGTGGACAAGATCGGCGCCGTCGCACCAGGAGTGAGCGCCTTTCCCGTCGGGACGAAGTTCGAGAAGTGGACCTACTCCCAGAACGGTGACTGGGTCGGTGGATTCTGGCCGGGAACGCTGTGGATGGCGTGGCTCTACAGCGATGACGACAAATTCCGCACACTGGCGCTCGCCTCGGCGAAAAAGCTCGCTCCCCGTCAGTACGACACCGCCACCCACGACCTCGGCTTCCTGTTCTCTCCGTCCTGGGTGACCGCATGGCGTCTGACGGGCGACGACACCTGGCGGGCCGGTGCCCTGCAGGCAGCCGATTCGCTGATCCAGCGGTACAACCCGCGCGGGCGTTTCCTCCGGGCGTGGGGCGCACTGAACGATCCGAACAACGCGGGCCGGGTCATCATCGACACGATGATGAATCTCGACCTGCTGGCATTCGCCGGCGAGCAGACCGGCGACGGGAAATACCTCGACATCGCCGTGGAGCACGCGAAGACCGCTCAGCAGGTGTTCCCGCGACCCGATGGATCGATCCCGCACGTATTCGACTTCGACCCGGCCACCGGAACGCCGATCGGCCCGGGCACCGTGCAGGGCTACAGCCCCACCTCATGCTGGTCACGGGGACAGGCATGGGGACTGTACGGGTTCACCACCATGTACCGCCGCACCGGCAACCGGCAATTCCTGGCCACCGCACGCAAGCTCGCCGACTTCGCGGTCGGAGCGCTGACCGCGGACCACGTCCCGGTCTGGGACTACCTCGCGCCGCAGCACCCCCACGACATCAAGGACGCCTCAGCCGGCGCGATCATGGCCTGCGGTCTGCTCGACCTGGCCGCCGCAACAGGCAGACAGGAATACCGTGCGGTGGCGCTGCGGATACTCACCGCCCTGGCGCAGACCTGCCTGACGGACAAGTCGTCCCGCGCCGAGGCGGTCGTAGCCCGCTGCACCCGCAACCGGCCGGCCGAGGACGGGATCGAGGTCTCGCTTCCCTACGCCGACTACTACCTGCTGGAAGGCATCCTGCGCGTGCTGCAGCCGCAGGACGTCGACCGGGCGATCGACCTGTCCACAGTCTGACGCGAGCAAGGCGTGGTGAACGCTGTCGGGACGGCCAGGTCCGGTGCTAGGACTGGCCGCTCCGGGCGTCAGCACTGTCCGCCGTCAGCGAGGCGTTGAGGTCCTGGATCGTTCGACGCGTTCCCACCGTGTGGAGTGACTCCAGCGTCGACCGGTATCTCCGGGCGAAGTCCGGGTTGCGGGACAGCGCGCCGAAAAGCGACTCGTTCTCGATGAAGGCGAGCGGGTTGTCACGTTGCTGACGGGCGCGGGCGATCAGCTCGTCGCGCAGGGCGTCCTGTACGTCGATGGACCCACCGTTCTCGTCGATGGCTTCGGCGTAGCGCGCCCAGCAAGCCAGGACCGCCGCGGACCTGGCGAATTCGCGTCCATGGGCGAGGTTGTCGTTGATGACGGGCAGCAGGAACTTCGGAATGCGGTCGGAAGTGAAGGCGCACAGACGGGCGATGGTGTCGCGGATGGAGGGGTTGGCGAAGCGTTCGAGGAGGCTGTGGATGTAGGCGTCGAGTTCGATTCCGGGAACGGGCCTGAGGGTGGGAGCGCCTTCGTGGGTCATGTAACCGAGGAGGAATTCGGCAAGCGCGGGGTCGCGGGCGGCTTCGTGCACAAAGGTGTGGCCGGCCAGGCGCCCGGCGTACGCGATGGCCTGGTGGCCGGCGTTCAGGAGGCGCAGCTTCATCAGCTCGTAGGGTTCGACGTCGTCGGTGAGCTGGACGCCGGCGGCTTCCCACGGGGGCCGGCCGGCCGGGAACACGTCCTCCAGCACCCATTGTTCGAAGGGCTCACAGACCACTGGCCAGGCATCGTCGATGCCGTAGGCCTCGGTGAGTTCCGCGATGTCGTCCGGGGTGGTGATCGGCGTGATGCGGTCGACCATCGAGCTGGGGAAGGCGACCTCGGTTCGGACCCGCTCTCCCAACTCGGCGTCGACGAGGGCGGCGAACGCCGAGAACGCCGTCCGGGCGACGTCTCCGTTGGACTGGATGTTGTCGCACGACATGATCGTGAATGGCGGACGTCCCGCTTCCCAGCGTCGGCGCAGCGCCTCGACGACGTAGCCGAAAACGGTGCGTGGTGCGTGGCCGGGCTCGCGACGGAGATCCTGGGCGACGTCAGGAGCGGTGGGGTCGAAGCGGCCGGTGACAGGGTCGAGGTTGTAGCCGCCCTCGGTGATGGTGAGCGAGACGATGCGGGTGCGCTCGTCGACCAGGACATCCAGCACGTCGTCCGGTTGGTCGGGGGCGTAGAGACAGCGCACGATCGATCCGATCACCCGTGCTTCCCGCTGCCCGTTCGTCGCTCGGGTGACGAGGGTGTAGAGGTTGTCCTGTCGCGAGAGGACGTCGGACATCAGCTGGTCGGAAGGCATCAGGCCGATGCCGCAGATGCCCCAGTCGAATCCCTCACCCTTGTTGAGCAGGCGATCGAGGTACATCGCCTGGTGTGAACGGTGGAATCCGCCGACACCGAAGTGAGCGATGCCGACGGCTACTTGGGAGCGGTCGTACGTCGGTGTCGCGACCCGCTCGTCGACATCGGCCAGCGATGCGGAGTTCAAATGTGTGATCTTCATTGTCCTCGGTTCCCGTTCAGTGCAGGACGTAGCCGCCGTCGAAGACCACAACCGACCCGGTCATGAACGATGAGGCGTCCGAGGCCAAGTAGACGACGCTCGGCGCGATCTCCTCCGGAAGCGCGTACCTCCTCATCGGCGCGTCCTCGATCCAACGCTGCCGGAACTGCGGCTCGTCGACCGCGGCCATCTCCGTTTTGACGTATCCGGGGGCGAGCGCGTTGACCCGGATGTTGTACTCGGCCCACTCAGCCGCCAGAGACTTGGTCAGCTGATGGACGGCCGCCTTCGACGCGTTGTAGGAAGGCTGCCACTGCGGCCGGTTCACGATGAGCGAACTGATCGATCCGATGTTGACGATGCTGCCGCCGCCGGTGTCCTTCATGTGCGCGCCGGCCGCCCGGCACATACGCCACAGCGCGCGCAGATTGACATCAAGGACGAAGTCCCACTCCGCGTCGGGGATTTCCAGCGCGGGCCGGTGAACGGCGATACCGGCGTTGTTGACCAGGATGTCGAGTCCGCCCAGGCGTTCCACGGCTCCCGCCACGGCTTGCGCGGGGCCGCCGTCCGAGACGAGATCGACCTCGAAGGCCTGCGCCTTCACGCCGGCGGCGGCCAGCGCGCCGACGGCGGACGCGTTGCGTTCGGCATCCCGTGCCACGAACGCGACATCGGCGCCTGCTTCGGCCAGCCCCCGGACGAACGCCAGCCCGAGGCCGCGATTCCCGCCGGTGACCAGAGCACGCTTCCCTGCCAGGGAAAAGGTGTCGAGTATGGACATCGTTGTTCTCTCCAAAGTTGTCCGGACAGGTGCGAGTGGAGCGGCGGGTGCAGGGGACCGGATGCAGGGCAGCCCGCTGGACCCGGAGTGGACCGCGGCGTCGGTCGCCTGCTGCTTCGGCCGCGGCTCAGTGCACCGGTCTCATGAGCGGATCCACCGCGCGAAGCGGCTGATGAAGACGTTCAGCAGTGCGGCGAGCAGCAACAGGGCACCGAGGGCGAACAGTTGCAGCTTGCTGGACTGTTCGTTGTTGAACAGCAGCAGGATTCCCGCGTTGAGCCAGGTCACCAGCAACGCCGCGAGTGCCACCCCGCCGACACGACCGACGCCGCCCGATATGGCGACGCCGCCCAGAACGGCGACCGTGATGGCGGGAAGCGTCATGCCCGCGCCCGAGGTGCCGGCGTCGGTCGTTGCCGAGGCGAACTGAGCAACGGTCACCACCGCCACCAATCCCGCGATCGTTCCCGACAATACGTAGGCGGTGAACCGCACGCGTCCGACCGAGATCGCCGCGAACCGAGCGGCCGTCTCGTTCGTGCCCAGTGCGTAGAGCCGGCGGCCGTAGGTGGAGCGGTGCAGCACAAACCACGCGACCACCGCCGTGGGCAGGAAGACAGTGAGTACCTGCAGCGGAATGTCGGGCAGCGGACCGCCGCTCGGCAGGGAGACGCTCCGGGTCAGTGACGTCAGATCCTGGATTTCGGTCGTGGCGATCGGCGCGCTGTACGCGTAGCTCGTCGCCAGAGTCGCGATCAGCGCGGGTATGCGAAGGATGCCGATGAGCAGGCCGTTGACCGCGCCCAGCACCGCGCCACCGGCCATCGCCGCGACGATCGCCAGCCACAACGGCCAGTGCCAGAAGGCGTATTCGTAGCCGAAGAAGATGCTGACCAGGCTGACGGTCCCGCCGACGGAGAGATCGATACCGCCCCGGCCTCCGATGATGACGAAGGTTTCGCCCACGGCGAGCATGAATATCGGCACGAAGTAGGCGAGATAGCCGGCCAGGTAGCTCGTGCTGAACGGAGCGAGCAGATAGTCGCCGACGCTGAGGAAGTGGAACCAGACCAGCAGTACCACCAGCAGGACGATCAGCAGCGCGATCCGGTCGGTGAGCAGCCACCGCAATGCCGCGGAGCGGCGGGCCCGGCCCTTGGCCGGGGGCACGGGATCGATGTCGACTGGTTCGGAGGTGGCCTCGTCGATGGTCATAGTGCCCTCCTGCGCCGCTCCCGCAGAACGTCCGTCCCGACGGCGAGCACGATGAAGATCCCGACGAACAGGTTGGCCAGTTGCGAGGGCCAGTTGAGGATCGTGACGGCACTGGTCACGGTGCCTACGAGCAGGGCACCCAGCAGAGTACCGAGAACGGTCCCGCGACCGCCGAGGATGCTGGTGCCACCGATCACCACCGCCGCGATCACCTTCAGCTCCAGCCCTGTGCCGCTGTTCTGCTGCACGGTGCCGCCGCTGCCGATCAGTACGCATCCGGCCAGGCCGGTCAGCACGCCGACCAGGACGTAGGCGGCGACCACCCGGCGCCTGACGCGGATGCCGGCCAGGCGCGCGGCTTTGGCGTCACCGCCGATCGCGTACCAGTGCCGGCCCGAAGGCCGGTGGCGCATGTAGACCCACACGGCCACGCCGATCAGCATGCTCAACCACCAGGAGTTCGGCACACCGAGCAGTCGCCCACTGCCACCACCGCCGAGGAGCCGCAACGTGTCGGGGACACCGTCGAGATTCCCCGCCCCGAAGATCTCCAGCGACAGGAAGCGGAAGAGGTTCAGCGTGGCGAAGGTCATCACGATGGGATGGATCCCGGTGAGCGCGATGATCGCACCGTTGAAAGCGCCCAGCAGACCGCCGACAACCACGGCTATGAGCAGGGCGGTTCCGATGCCGACGTGCTGCGTGGTGATGGCCTTGCCGACCACCACCATCACCACGGCGACAGCGCTGCCCACCGAGACGTCGATTCCGCCGGTGACGATCACAGCCGTCATTCCGATCCCGATCAGAGCGACCGGGGCAACCGACGACAGGATGTTCTGAACGTTGACTCCGCTCAGGAAGGTGTCCGTTCCGAGAGCGAGACCCACCCAGAGCAACGCGATCACGCCGAGGAGCACGAGTTCAGGTCCCTCGACGGCGGCGAACGCCGTCCGCCAGCGCTGCGCGCCGACTGTCCGCGGCGTACTCAACGCGGTCACGACACCTCCTCCACTTCGTCCGTCGCGCCGCCGTCGAGATCCCCGGCAGCGGCGGCCAGGACGTCCACACTCGGTGTGCCCCGTTCGAAGGACGCGGCCACGGTCCTGTTCCGCATGACGATCAGGCGGTCCGCCAGCGTCAGTGCCTCTTCCAGGTCGGTCGAGGAGACGACGATGGCGCTGCCGGCTGCGAGGTCGAACACCCGCCGGTGGATCTCGGCCTTGGCGCCGACATCGACGCCCTGGGTGGGTTCCTGCAGGACGAGCACCCGGGGGTGTGTCGCCAACTGCCTGCCGATCACGACCTTCTGCTGGTTGCCGCCGGACAGGGAGGCGATGGGCGTCGCGGAGTCCGGCGCCTTCACCGCGAGCCGCGCCATGTATGTCTCGGCGAGTCGACGCTCGCCGCGTCGCTTCACCCAGGTGAAGCGACTCAGCTGATCCAGGCTGGACAGGCCGAGGTTGAAGGCGATGCTCTTGTCACCGAAGACGCCTTGCAGTTTCCGGTTCGCCGGGACGAGCCCGAGGCCGGCGTTCTGTGCGTCACGCGGACTGCGCAGCGGAGTCCTGCGCCCGTCCACCGTGACAGTGCCGGAGGTCGGCGGCAGGATGCCGAACAGGCTCTGGGCCAGTTCGTCGTTCCCGGAGCCCACCAGGCCGTAGACAGCGACGATCTCGCCTGCCGACACATCGAAGGTGACATCGCGGAACGCGGAGCGGTACCCGAGCCCGGCAACCTTGAGCACTGCCTCGCCGGATGCGGTCTCGCGCCGCCGGTCGCTCCTGACGACCTGCTTGCCGACCATCAGCTGGGCGATTTCGCGGATCGTCGTCGTCGCGTTGACGCCGCGCCCCGGGCAGTCCAGGCCGATGACCGACAGCGCCGGCGCAGCGGCCGTACTGCGGAGTGTTCCCGAAAGGACGGCTCGTGAATTGGTGGAGCAATACGCCGACCACCAGGGAATCACCCCGCAGAACATCCAGGACGCGCTGACCGCGATCGCGGCCCTGGACCACGACGGCGGGCGCGTCGTGCGGCTGACTGATTCCTACGGAATCGTTCAGCTCGGGATACGAGTCGGTGCCGACGACTCCGATGCCCACATCGCCGCTGTTCTCCACCTGCCGGACCGGCTGGCTGACCCGACGACACTTCTCCGAGGCGAGACCGGGCTGGGCGATCTGGCCGCCAGACTGAGTTCGCGCGGCTAGAACGGGCGCCGTACGGCTACGGGCACGCCGATACCCGTACGGGCGCGGCTCTGGCGTCGTGGCCGGCTCGCCACTGCGCAGACCTGGCCGGCCTTGACGCGCGCAGGCAGCCGTAGCGCTCCGCTCGGTGGCGCGGGACGGCGCGCGCCCTCGGCTGGCAGGTCCTCCTCGGCGAGTGGCCGGTCTCCTTCCTGGTCCGTCAAGGCCGCAGAGCCGGACGCACTGGTGCCGAGCCGCCCCGGTTCGCTCCGACGGCAGTTTCCTCCGTGACCTGGCACGCGTCCGAAGGGCAATGAACGCGCAAAAGGCCTAGGTCAGACCCGTGTGCATGCGGCTCGTCGGCGTCTCAGTGGCATCGCACGTCCGTGTTAACTCCGATCGCAGCCCCTTGCCAAGCCGGATCGTACGTGTTCGGATTATCTCTGTCGGGCGGCCCCCCACCGTCCTGAATCCGTTGCTCGACGCCTGTACGGCGGGGTGGGTCCGTCCTGTCTCGACCCCCTCATCCCTCCCGGTATCGACGACGCGCCCTGAGCGTGGCCGCGGCATGCCCGCGTTGGTGCGGAGGCCGTGTCCGGTACCCACGAGCGAGTCCTTGGAGGAACCCGTGTTCGATCTTTCGTCCGTCGATCTGCTCGATGCGTTCATCCGTGAGTTGCGGCTGTGCAAGGTGCGCAGCGGTGAGCATGTCGTCGTGCTCTCCGAGCCCGGCAGCCGCGGTGACTATGTGGAAGCCGCCTTCGGCGCGGCCAAGGCGTGCGGCGCGCATGTCATCGCCGCGACCGTGCCCGGCGGCAGCCCCGCTCCGATGCCGAGCACCCACACCGGGGCCGGTCCGGGCCTGGTGTCCGTCCTCAACGACACCACCGCACAGGACCTGCTGAAGTCGGCGGATCTGGTCGTCGACCTGACCCGCGAGGGCTTCATCCACGCGCCGGTCCAGCAGGAGATCCTGCGCGCCGGCACCCGCATCATCTTCGTCTGTGACGCCCCGGACGTGCTCATCCGCAATCTCCCCAAGGAGGGCGACAAGGCGGAGGTCCAAGAAGGCGTCGACCTCCTGAAGCGGTCCTCCGTCATGCAGGTCACCTCCGACGCCGGCACCGACCTCACGGTTCAACTCGCGGGCGCCAAGCCGGAGTTCCAGTGCGGGTTCGCCGACGATCCGGGCCGCTGGGACCACTGGCCGAGCACGATGGTGCTGTGCTGGCCGGAGATCTCCGACGGACAGATCGTGCTGGCGGAGGGCGACATCCTGCTGCCCTTCAAGGAGTACGTCCGCGACCGCGTCACGCTGGAGATCGTCGGCGGGCACATCGAGAAGGTGTCGGGCGGCGCCGAGGCCGCGCTGCTGTCGACGTTCTTCGAGGACGCACAGGACCAGTGGGCGCGCAGCCTCTCCCACATGGGCTGGGGTCTGATGCGCACGGCCGACTGGTTCGCCACGGCGATGTACGGCAAGGACGACCTGATGGGCATGGACGCCCGCGCCTTCGCAGGCAACTTCCTGTGGTCGACCGGCCCCCACCCGGTACTGGGCCGCGAGTCGTACGCCCACCTCGACATCGCCATGCGCGGATGCACCGTCTCCGTCGACGGCACCGAGGTCGTCACCGGCGGGAAGCTCACCGGCGGCTGAGCCCACCGACCGCGAGCTCACCGCATCGCGCACGAACCACCCGTACACGCCCATGCGTTGGAGGAAGAGTGGCGTCCAGCCAGTCGTACGAAGTCACCGTCGTCGGGGGAGGTCTCGGCGGGCTGACCGCAGCCCTGGCGCTGCGGCAGCGCGGCCTGCGCGTCACCGTCCTCGAGCAGGCCTCGCAGCTCGGCGAGGTCGGCGCGGGCATCCAGACCGCACCGAACGCCAGCCGGATCCTGATGGGACTCGGGCTGCGCCGGCAGATGGAGGCCATCCACACGGAGCCGCTCGACCAGGTACGGCGCCGCTGGAAGGACGGCAGCATCGTCGCTCTGACCTCACTGGGGCAGCGCTGCAAGGACGAGTTCAACGCCCCCTACTGGCACTACCACCGGGCCGACCTGCACCGCATCCTGCTGGACGCGTGCCTCGACCCCGCAGGATTGGGCCCCGTCGTGGAGGTGCACACCGCGAGCAAGGTCGTCGAGCTGGACCGCACGGACCCGGCACGTCCCGTGGCGGTCACCGAGGACGGACAGCGCTATGCCTGTGACGTGCTCATCGGCGCCGACGGGGTCCGCTCGCAGGTACGCGATCTGATGGGCGCGCCCGACACACTGCTGTTCTCCGGCGAGATGGCCTACCGGGCGCTGATCCCCGGCGACCTGATCGCAGCCGACCCGGCCACGCGCTGGCTCGTGGACCGCTACCAGAGCACCATCTGGTACGGCCCCGACCGGCACCTCGTGCACTACATGATCCGCGGCGGCGAGTACCTCAACGTCGTGGCGTGCGTGCCGTGCACGGACGAGGTCCGTGACAAGTGGGCCGTCCCCGCCACGGCACAAGATCTCGTCGACGCCTTCCCCGGCTGGGACGACCGAGTGCCGGCGATGCTCTCCAAGGCGAAGGAGGAAGTCTCCGTCTTCGCGCTCTACCACCGGCGGCGCGACCCGGTGTGGACGGACGGCCGCATCGCTCTCCTCGGCGATTCCTGCCACGCGATGCTGCCCTACCAGGCGCAGGGCGCCTCGCAGGCAATGGAGGACGCCGCCGTCCTCGCCGAGGAACTCGGCGCGGTCACGGCAGACGGCATCGAAGGGGCGCTGCGCCGCTACGTCGACCGGCGCGCCAAGCATGCTGGGATGGTCCAGGACGCCTCGCTGGCGAACAAGACCTTCTACCACTTCCCCGACGGCCCCGAACAGCAGGCCAGGGACGAAAGCCTCCGGCGCGGATTCGACGGTGAATCCGACCTCTCCTACGACTGGCTGTGGAGCGGCACTCCGCTCAACGACCCCGATCTCGGCGCGTTCTCCTACCGCTTCGCGCGCTGAAGCCACCCGCCTCACCCTCGGTTCCGGGGACCGCAACCGCCGTATTCCATCCCCAATGCGACAACACCGTGGAGCGACCGCCCGACCCACCACAGCACACCACGTACGGCAGGAGGACCATGAAGCCCGCCCCGTTCCGGTATCACCGGGCCCCCGACGTCGACGCAGCCGTTCGGCTGCTGACCGAGCTCGGCGACGACGCAAAGATCATCGCCGGCGGACAGAGCCTCGTCGCGATGATGAACTTCCGGCTGGCCCGCCCTCGGCACCTCGTCGACATCGGCGGCATGAGGGAGCTCGACCGGTTGCACCGGGACGTCGACGGCGGACTGTGCATCGGGGCGCTCACCACCCACCACACGGTGGAGACCGACCCGGCGGGGATGCTCGGGGCGGGCTTCGAGGTCCTGCGGGACGCCATGAGCTGGATCGGGCACCTGCCGATCCGTACGCGCGGCACGGTCGGTGGCAGCATCGCGCACGCCGACGCCACCGCCGAGTGGTGCCTGCTCGCGTCGGTCCTCGACGCCGAGTTGGTGGCGCGTGGCCCGCACGGCGAGCGCAGGATCCCGGCCGCGGACTTCTTCCTCGGCTACTACACGACCGCTCTCGACCCGGACGAGCTCCTCGTCGAGATCGTCTTCCCCCGACCCGCTCCGCACGCGGCTCTCACCGAATTCGCCGAGCGGCGCGGTGACTTCGCGATCGTGGCGGCCGCCGTGGACCTCGACGTCGACGCAGGAGCCGTACGCGGCGGCCGGGTGGCGCTCGGCGGAGTGGCGGCCGCGGCGGTACGGGTGCCCGAGGCGGAGGCCGTGCTGGCCGGCGGCGGCTCCTTCGACGACTGCGCGGCAGCGGCCGCGGCGGCTGTCGAGCCCCCCGCCGACGCCTCCGGCAGCACGCACTACCGCAAAGAACTCGTCCGGACCCTGGTCCGGCGCGCATGTGAGGAGGCGATGGCCCGATGAGCCAGAAGCTGGTGGGCAGGTCGGTCGCGCGCCGCGAGGACCCGCGGCTGCTGTCCGGGCGCGGCCGGTTCGTCGACGACATCGCGCTGCCCGGCATGCTGCACGCCCAGTTCGTACGCAGCACGATCGCCCACGGCGAGATCGCTTCCGTGGATCTCTCGGCGGTACGCCAAGTCCCGGGCGTCGTGGCCGCGTTCACGGCGGACGACCTTGAACTTGGCGATATCACGGCCCAACTCGGGCGCCCTCTCTCGGAGTTCGTCCCCACCGCGATGCCCGTCCTCGCCCGCGACAAGGTTCGCTACGTGGGGGAGCCGCTGGCCATCGTCGTGGCCCGCGACGCCTACGCCGCGGAGGACGGACTGGAGGCGGCCCGTGTCACCTACACGACGCTGCCGCCGGTCATCTCCGAAGAGGTGGCGCTGGCGCCCGGCGCCCCGCTCGTCCACGCCGAAGCCGCCCACAACACCCTCGTCGACGTCTCCCTCTTCGCGACGGACGGCATCGACGAGATCTTCGCGTCCGCACCCTGTGTCGTCGACGTCGAGACCAGGACCGGCCGGCAGAACGCGTTGCCGCTGGAGACCCGCGGCGCGGTGGCGCACTGGGACGACCGCGAGGAACAGCTCGTCCTGCACACCTGTACCCAGATCCCGCACCAGGTGAGGACGGTGGCATCACGCAGCCTGCGCCTCGACGAACGCGCGGTGCGGGTCGTGGTGCCCGACATGGGCGGCGGCTTCGGCCAGAAGTGCGTCGTCGGGCGCGAGGAGATCGCGGCCGCCGCGGCCGCACTGCGTCTGCGCCGTCCCGTCAAATGGATCGAGGACCGCAAGGACGCCCTGTCCGCGTCGTTCCTCGCCCGCGAACAGCACTACCAGGTGCGCGCCGCCTTCGACGCGGACGGCAGGATCCTCGGCCTCGACGCCGACGTGGTGTGTGACATGGGCGCCTACTCCTGCTATCCGTTCACCGCCGGCATCGAGCCGCTGATGGCATCCGCCGAGATGCCCGGCGTCTACAAAGTGCCCGCCTACCGGGTGCGCGGCCGGGCCATCACCACCAACAAGGCGCCCACCGGCCCCTACCGAGGGGTGAGTCGACCGCAGTACGTGATGGTCGTCGAGCGGCTCTTCGAACGCGCCGCGCGCGAACTCGGCCTGGACGCGGTCGAGATCCGCCGCCGCAACGTCATCACCGACTTCCCCTACACGGGCGTCAACAACATCACCTACGACCCCGGTTCCTATCTGGAGTCGCTCAATCTCTGCGAGCAACTCGTCAAGGACGAGGGCTGGTACGGGAAACAGGACGCGGCGACGGCCGAGGGACGGCACATCGGCATCGGCTACTCGTGCTTCAGCGAGCGCACCGGATACGGTTCCACCGCCTTCGCGCAGCGCAAGATGCAGGTCGTGCCGGGCTTCGACATCTCCGAGGTGCGGATGGACACCAGCGGTGCGGTGACCGTCACCACCGGCACGATGAGCCACGGGCAGAGTCACGAGACGACGATGGCGCAGATCGTCGCCGACGAACTCGGCCTCGACATCGCCAAGGTGAGACTCCATCAGGGCGACACCGACCGCATCACCTACGGCTTCGGCACCTTCGCCAGCCGCTCCATCACCATCGGCGGCAGCGCGGTGCGCCTGGCCGCGGCGAAGCTCGGCGAGAAACTGCGCGCCATCGCGGCGGCGCGCTGGGACATCGACCCGGACGACGTGGAGCTGACAGACGGTGTCGCCCGTCGCCGGGACGACGCCTCCGACGCCCTCACCTACGAGGAGATCGCCGACATCGCCTACCTCCAGGCGCATCTGCTGCCCAAGAACATCGAACCGGGTCTGACGGCCGCCGCCACCTTCGACGTCTTCAACGACGGCACCTTCTCCAACGCCACCCACGGCGTCGTCGTCGAACTGCACGAAGGCACCGGACAGGTGGAGATCCTGCGGTACGTCTGCGTGGAGGACTGCGGCGTCGCCATCAACCCGCAGGTCGTCGAGGGCCAGTGCCGGGGCGGCATCGCGCAGGGTATCGCCGGTGCGCTGTTCGAGCAGGTGACGTACGACGACCAGGGCGAACCGTCGGCGACCAGCTTCATGGACTACAAGGTGCCCACCGCCCACGAGATCCCCGACGTACTGATCCACCACCTGGAGACGCCCTCCGCGTTCACCGAGACCGGCGCGAAGGGTGCCGGTGAGGGAGGCACCATCGGCGCCCCCGCCGCCGTCCTCAACGCCGTCAACGACGCCCTGCGCGCCACCGGCGTCGAACTCGACAACACACCCATCACCCCGGAGACCGTGCATCGCGCCCTGCACCTGGAGGCCACCTCATGACCGAGGAAACAGCTCTGAGCGAGCGGGAGTTGCAGCTCCTCGTTCTCGACGTCAACGGCGAGCAGCACGAGGTGATCACCGAGCCGCGCCGCACCCTCGTCGACGTGCTCCGGCACGAGCTGCGGCTGACCGGCACGCATGTCGGCTGCGAGCACGGCATCTGCGGCGCCTGCACCGTGCTGGTCGACGACCGGCCCGTACGCGCCTGCCTGATGTTCGCCGCGCAGGCCGAGGGCGCCCGGATCCGTACGGTCGAGTCCCTTTCGCTCGGGGACGAACTCGGTGATCTGCAGCGGGCGTTCAGCGAGCATCACGGGTTGCAGTGCGGGTTCTGCACGCCCGGTTTCCTGATGCTCGCCGAGGGGTTCCTCGCCGAGCGGCCCGAGGCGACCAAGGACGAGATCCGGGAGGTCGTCGCCGCCAACCTGTGCCGGTGCACCGGCTACCAGACCATCGTCGAGGCGATCGACGGGTGCGCGACGGCCCGGCGCGGGGCCTGCGCGAACCTCTGTGACAGCAAGGAGAAATGACCTATGCAGCTGACCAACACGGTTCCGGTCAAGGCCTCGCCGGACGAGGTCTTCGCCCTGATGAACGATGTCGAAAGGGTCGCCTCCTGCATGCCGGGCGCCGCGCTCGACGGGCAGGACGGCGACGTCTGGCAGGGCAGGGTGAAGATCAAGGTCGGTCCGATCAGCGCCGCGTACGCGGGCACGGTCCGGTTCCTGGAGGTCGACGCCGAGCGTCGGCGGCTGCGGGTCCACGCCCGCGGAGCCGACACCCACGGCAGCGGGGACGCGGAGGCCGAGGTCTCGCTGGATGTGGTGGCGGCGCCCGAGGGCGCGCTGCTCCAGCTCTCCACGGACCTGGTGATCCGCGGCAAGATCGCCCAGTTCGGCAAGGGTGCGATCGGCACCGTGTCGGACCGGATTCTGCAGCAGTTCGCGCAGAATCTGGGAAGCCTGCTGGACGCGGACCGGGCCGGGGGAGTGGCTGCCTCCCCGGGCGTGATTGCCTCCTCGGGCGCGGCTGCCTCCCCGGGCGTGGTCGCCACCTCGTCCCCCGCCTCGCAGCCCGCCCTCGTGCAGGACTCCGAACTCGACGGCCTGGCGATGCTGGTCGGTCCCGCGGCAGCCAAGTACGGCCTGATCGCCGGGGTGTTCGCGTTCGGCCTCTTCGAGGGCTGGCTGCTGGGCCGGCTCGGTTCCCAGGCGCGGGAACTGCGGGCCCTGCGGAGGGCGTCATGAGCACCCCGCGGTATGGCCAGGAGACGGAACGCACCTACGCGCGTGCCGGCTTCGGTGCTCCCGTACGGCGTGGCAGCCGGCCCGCGATCGTCGTGGTCGACCTCACGCGCGGCTTCACCGAAGAGGCCTTCCCTTCGGGCGCGGACCTGACCGAGGTCGTCGGCGCCACGGGCGAACTGATCGAGGCGGCACGTCCGGCCGGGATACCGGTCGTGTTCACCGCGATCACCTACACGCCGGCCGAGGCGGCGGGTGACGCCGTCGTCTGGCTGCACAAGGCGCAGGGCATGCGAACCCTGCTCGAAGGCAGCGAGGAGGTCGAGGTCGATCCCCGGCTGCCCCGCGAGCCCCAGGACCACCTGATCGTGAAGAAGGGAGCCTCCGCCTTCTTCGGCACCTCGCTGGCCGCCCTGCTGACCGGCCTCGGCCGCGACACGGTTCTGGTGTGCGGGGCGACGACGAGTGGCTGTGTGCGGGCGACGGCCGTGGACGCCGTGCAGTCCGGGTTCTCGGTGCTGGTTCCGCGCGACTGCGTCGGCGACCGGGCGTCCGGCCCGCACGAGGCCAACCTCTTCGACATCCAGGCGAAGTACGGCGATGTGATCGGCCTCAAGGACGCCGTCGCCTATCTCGACGGCCTGCCGAGGAGCGCCCCGTGACCCCATCGCCGGAGCGCCCCACGACCCCATCGCCGGTGTTCCCCGTGACCTCACCGCCGGAGGGCGCCATGACTTCCGCTCCACCCGCCCGTTGCCTGCCGCAGTCCGCGCTCGCCGATCTGGCCGATGTGCCGGCCACGAGCCGCTGGGTGCGCTCGGGCAGCGCGCGCCTGCACGTCCTGGACTACGGCGGCCCGGGCGTCCCGCTCGTCGTGCTGCCCGGCATCACCAGCCCGGCGATCACGATGGACTTCGTGGCGCGTGAACTGACCGACCTGGTAAGGCCGTTGGTTGTCGATGTACGCGGACGAGGGCTGTCCGACGCGGGTGGTTCGTACAGCCTCGAGGAGTACGCCGAGGACACCGAAGCCGTCATCACGGGGCTCGGACTCGACCGGCCCGTGCTCTTCGGACACTCGATGGGCGCGCGCATCGCGGCCGTGACCGCCGTTCGGGGCAAGGCCGCCCTGCGCGGCACGGTGCTGGGTGATCCACCGATGAGCGGACCGGGGCGCGGCCCCTATCCCACAACGCTGGACGCCTTCCTGGGCCAGCTCGCGCAGGCGGTGCGTGGCACGGACGCCGACGAGGTGGCGCGCGCATGGCCGCGCTGGCCGCGCCCGGAGCAGGAACTGCGGGCGCGCTGGCTGGCCAGCTGCTCGCAGGACGCCATCGCGGCCACCCATAGAGGCTTCGAGAGCGAGGACTTCTTCCAGCGGTGGCCGTCGGTGCCGGGCCCCACGGTGCTGCTGTACGGCGCGGACAGTCCCGTCGTCACCGCCGAGGGCGCGCGGGAGGCGGCCCGGTTGCACCCCTCGGCCGTGTTCCGCGAGATCCCGGACGCCGGTCACATGCTGTTCTGGGACAACCCTCCCGCCGCGCTCGCCGCGCTGCGGGAGTCACTGCGTCCGATGCTGACCTGACAGCCGCAAGTGGTTCTCGTTTCCGGACCGTCCTGATCCGGGTGCCGAACCGATCAAAGGCCGTGCTTAAGTGGCTCCATGGCTGACGAAACCACTACCTCGACCTCCACTCCGCCCCGGCCTCCCGTCGCGCTGACGGCCGCGCCCGGCTACCAGGTCCGGCGCCTCTACCAGGCGTACCTGGCGATCTGGATCCGCGCGGTGGACCCAACGCTCACGGGCCCGCAGTTCGCGGTGCTGCAGACCGCGGAGGCGGCACCGGGGCACGATCAGCGCTCGCTGGCGTCGGCGGTGGCACTGGACACGTCGACGATGGCGGACGTCGCCCGGCGGCTGGAGAGCCGGGGCCTGATCGTACGCAAAACGGCCGCCGCCGACGGCCGCCGCAAGCTGCTCTATCTGACCGCGGAGGGTGAGCAGACCCTCCGCGAGGCGAACACCCGTGCGCGCCAGCTCGACCAACGACTCCTGGAGCCGTTCGGAGCCGATCGGCGCGAAGAGATCATGCACCTGCTCACGTCCCTCGCCGACCACTGGGAGGGACTGACCGAGAACTCGTAACCCGCTCGCTGCGGCACGCCACGGGTTCTGGGTCGCCACTGACCATGCGGACACCAGATATCCGGAGGACCCCATGACCGACCACCACATCGGCCTGATCGTGCCCAGCTCGAACCTGACCATGGAAACGGAGCTCCCGCGCATGTTGCGGGACCGCGAGTCCGTACTTCCCGAGGACCGGTTCGTCTTCCACAGCAGCCGGATGCGCATGCAGCACGTCACACCCGAGCAGCTGCGCGCCATGAACGCGCAGACCGGGCGCGCGGCCCTGGAACTCGCCGATGCCCGCCCCGACGTGGTGGCCACGGCCTGCCTGGTGGCGATCATGGCGCAGGGACCGGGGTACCACTGCACCGCGGAGGACGAGATCACCGCCGTGCTCCGTGACCAGGACGCACAGGCGCCGGTGATCTCCAGTGCCGGGGCACTGCTCGACGGCATCAAGACCCTGGGGGCACGGCGGGTCGCGATCATCACCCCGTACATGAAGCCGTTGACCCGCGTCGTCGCCGACTACATCGAGGACGCGGGCACCGAGGTGGTGGACGCGCTGAGCCTGGAGGTGCCGGACAATCTGGCGGTGGCTCGCCTCGACCCCGCGGACCTGCGCGATCACTGGCGGCGTCTCGACCTCTCCCGGGCCGACGCCCTCGTCCTGTCCGCATGCGTCCAGATGCCCTCGCTTGCCTCGATCCAGCCGGTGGAGGACGCGGCGGGCCTGCCGGTGCTCTCCGCGGCCACCGCCACGGCGTACCGCATCCTCGCCGAACTGGGCCTGCCCACTCTCGTGCCCGGCGCCGGCAGCCTGCTGAGCGGCCGCGTCCCCAGCTCCGCCACGGCCTGAGCCCATGAGGGACATCCTGGAGACCCTCGACGGCTGGTGCGCGACGGGCACCCGGTTCGCTGTCGCAAGCGTCGTCGCCACCTGGTCCTCGTCCCCGAAGCAGCCGGGCGCGGCGATGGCCGTGTCCGAGCGCGGGGAGGTGGTGGGGAGCGTATCGGGCGGCTGCGTGGAGGCCGCGGTCTACGAACTGGCGCGCCAGGCCCTGGAGACCGGGGAGGCGGTCACGCAGACATTCGGCGTCGCCGACGACGACGCGTTCGCGGTGGGTCTGACATGCGGGGGCACGGTGGAGATCTTCGTACGTCCCGTGGCGCAGGCGCAGTTCGCCCAGTGGTCGGCCCTCGCCGCGGCGGTCCGGGAGGGCCGTGAGGCGGCGACGGCAACCGTACTTTCCGGTGCGTCGGCGGGAGCATGGCTGCTCGTGGGGGACGACGGCGAGGAGGCCGGCTCGCTGGGAGGGCCTGACCTGGACGCACAGGCCCTCGCGCGGATGCGACGGCTCAGCCCGGCAGACCCGTTGGGGGAGCTGTGCCCGGGCGGCGGATGGGCCGCGTCGGCCGATGAGTCGAGCGCGCACTGGCCTGACATCGCGGCCGGCGCGGGAGCCACGGACGGCCGAGCCATGGGCGCGGACGGCGCCGTGGCCCGGGACCTTCCGGCAACGGCCTTCCTGGACAACGGGGTTACGCGGGAGACGCTGCCCGACGGGACCCGTCTCCTCCTCGAATCCTTTGCGGAGCCCCCGCGCCTGCTGATCTTCGGAGCGATCGACTACGCCGGAGCCCTGGCACGCCTCGGCAACTTTCTGGGGTATCGAGCCACTGTGTGCGACGCGCGTCCTGTCTTTGCCACGGCTGCCCGCTTTCCGGATGCACACGAGGTCGTGGTCGACTGGCCGCACCGGTGGCTGAGCGGTACGAGGGTCGACGAGCGCACCGTCGTCTGCGTCCTTACACACGACCCGAAGTTCGACATCCCCCTGCTGGAGGTCGCGCTGCACACGGACGCCGGCTACATCGGAGCCATGGGCAGCAGACGCACACACGAGGACCGGCTGTCTCGCCTCCGCGAGGCAGGCGTCGACGAGAGGGCCCTCGCACGGCTGCGCTCGCCGATCGGGCTCGACCTGGGCGGACGTACCCCGGAGGAAACCGCTGTGTCCATCGCGGCGGAGGTCATCGCGCTCCGTGAGGGCGGCACAGGGCGGAGTCTGACCGAGACCCTCGCTCCCATTCACGCACTTCGGGCCTCGGCCTCCTTCATCGCCCAGCGGCTGTGAGGCGGCCTCGCGCTGTGCGCGGTGACCGGGAGAGTGCGTCCGGGACGGTGAAGAGATGCGTTCGGCCAACCCTTGACGGAGAGACTCCATCGGGAGATAGTCAGCATCCGGACTAATTCTCCGGCGTGGCGGATGTGGATGGATCGCGACCAGTCACATCCGGCACGGGTCGAGCGAACCGCTCGGAAACCGCACGACGTCGTGACCGGCCAGGTTCGTACCGACACCCTGTGCGCGGTCGACGGGCGACTGTCATCGCAGGCGCCGGCCCCCATCCCAACGGCCGACGTACTCCCTTCCACCCCTGCCTCGGGACACCCCCTCATGAGGCCTCCCACTGCTCCGTCGACTCAGCAGGACATGACGAGGATCGTCTCGAGTAGAACGGATTTCTCCGATATGCAGCATGGTGGAAAAGCCCCGGCGCGGGCTGACGTCAGCCGGCTGGCGGGGACATCAGGCGCGGCGGTGAGCTACGTGATCAGCGAAGGGCCACACCCGGTCGCTCCCGCGGCACGTGACCGTGTCCGTGCAGCCGGGTTCGCCCGGGCCGTCGAGGACTCGTTATGAGGGGCCCGGCGCCGAGCCGACGGCTCTGGTGAAGGCGGCCATGCCCCTTGCCGGCTGACGCATCCGACGCCCCCGCCGTCAGGCAGGAGGCGCAGGCGAGCCGGCCGCAGCACATTCCATGAACGCTCCTGCAGGACGTACTGCGGGGCGCTGGGCGACGACGTGCTGTCGCCTGCTCCACCTCATCAGCGGTGCCCTCCCCGAAGGGAACAGATCATGACTGACATCTCGCCCCCCATTGTGTCGCCGGCCACTGTGTCGCCACCCGTTGTCTCGGCGGTCGAACAGAACGGGGTGAACCCCGTCCCGGACGCGGAACGTCATGGCACGCCAGGCGGCTTGTTCCCCGTCTGGTTCTCCTGGAACGTGTCGATCCTCGGGGTCAGCCTGGGCATTTACGTGTTCGGAGTCGGCCTGAGTGCCTGGCAGGCAATCCTGGCGGGGATCCTGGGGTACGTGCTGTCCTCGACGTTGGTCGGCATCCTCGCGGTCGGCGGTCCTCGCACGGGTCTGCCGACGCTCACCCAGACCCGGTCCGCCTTCGGTTTCCACGGCAACAAATTCCCCACCTTCTTCGCCTACCTGTCCAACGTCGGCTGGAAGGTCACCCTGATCACGCTGGCATCGACCTCGGGGGCCAATCTCTTCGCCCGGCTGTGGCCGGGTCCCTTCGCCGACGGCAACGGTGAGGCGACCGTTCCGGCGATCGTGCTGTGGTACATCGTGGTGCTCGCCGTGTCGGTGACGGTCGCGGTCTACGGTCACCAGATGATCCTCAAGGTGGAGAAGTGGATCGCCTGGCTCACCGGGGTGATGACGGTGGTGTTCATCGGCATGGTCGTCCCCCATATCCAGTGGGACCGGATCGGCGGCGCGGCGAACGGATCACTGGCCACCTTCGTCGGCGGGGTCATCCTGGCCATGACGATGGTCGGGATCGGATTCCTGCACTACGGCGGCGACTTCGCCCGCTACCTCCCGCGCTCCACCAAGGCGGGCGGCGTGATCGGCTGGACCACCTTCGGCATCGTGCTGCCCGTCGCCGTGCTGCTCGTGCTCGGTGTGCTGCTGGCCGCGGGCGATTCCGGTCTCGGCAACGCCGCCGCGAACGATCCCATCGGTGCACTCACCGACCTGCTGCCCCTGTGGTTCTTCATCCCGTTCACGATCGTCATCGTGATCTCGCTGGTCGCCGCGGCGATCACCGGCCTCTACTCCTCGGGACTCGCGCTCCTGGCACTGGGAGTGCCTGTCTCCCGGGCCGGAACCACGGTCATCAACATGGTCATCATCTCCGCCGGCGCTTTCTACCTGCTCTTCCTCTCCGACTCGTTCCTTGCCACCTTCCAGGCCTTCCTGGCCCTCATCGCGGTGGTCATGGGAACCATGGGCTCGATCCAGCTGCTCGACTTCATCCGCCAGCGGCGACTGGGCTGGAACGTCGACCTCGCCAAGCGTGCGGGGGAGGGCGGCCGTAGCGGGCGGTGGACGGCGCTCCTGTCCCTCGGCGTCGCCACCGTGATCGGTCTCGGCCTGGTCACCTCGTCCGACCCCAATCTCGCCAAGGTGGTCGGGTTCCTGCTGTCCGACTCGGCGAAGAAGGGCGTCGTCGGCAGCACCAACATGGGTGTCCTGATCGCGATGGTGGTCGGCGCCGGGATGTACGCGTTCCTCACCTTCGTGCTGAAGATCGACCCGAAGGGCACCTACGCAGTGCAGCGTGAACCGGAGCTCGCGAGGGTTTCCTCATGAGCTTCGAAAGCCCCGATCAGTGGCACGCGCCCGCGACCTACTGGTTCTGGCACAGGATTCCGACGGCCGACGAGATCCGGGAGCAGTTGGACACGCTTGCCGCCGCCGGGTTCAAGTCGTTCCAGATCCAGACCCGGCTGTCGTTCCCGCTCGAGGACTATCTCGGGCCCGAGTATCTCGCCGCATGCCGGCTCGCCGCCGACGAAGCGGCGAGCCGGGGGCTGATGCTGGGCATCTACGACGAGTACAACTGGCTTTCCGGGCACGCGGGCGGACGTACCGTCGAGGGACGCGATGAACTGCGCGAACGGCACATGTTCTGCACCACCGGGGAGCCCGACGGAGAGTACGCCCAGTGCGTTGTCGACGAGATCCGCGCGAAGGACGTGGACTACCTGCTGGAGCCCGGAAAGAACTGGGTGTTCTCGGGCGGAGTCATGCGATGGGACGAATGGGAGATCGTCGCGGCCCTCGCGCATCCGGCCGGGGACATCGACTCCGAGGACTCCATCACGGACGTCACGGAACACGCTCAGCTCATCGAATCCGGTGAGTCCGGATGCCGAGTGCGCGTACCTGCCGAGGCACTGGCCGGCCAGTCGGCCGTCACCGTCTTCGTCGCCGCACGGTGTGCGTCGAGCCGCATGATCAACTACCTGCTTCCCGAGGCGGCGGAACGTTTTCTCGAAGTCGGCTACCAGCCCTACGCGGAGGCCTTCGGCGAGCACCTGGGCACGACCGTGAGGTACGTCTTCTTCGACCAGCCGCACGGGTGCTTCTTCGACTGGCGACAGCGCCGCGCCCACGTCGACTCGTCGCTGATGTACGCCCCCACCGTCGTGCCGGACGACCGTCGTGTCCTGTTGTCCCTGGCGCGCGAGGTCGGCCCACTCACGGCGGCCTGGCGGTGCGACTTCTTCGAGCGCTACTCGGCCGTCGGGATCGACGCGTTCTTCGGGACGCTGTCGAAGTGGTGCGTGGAGCACGGAGTGGCCCTGTCCGGCCACGAGGTACTGGGTTACGTCTCCTCCTGGAATCCCGCCGCCACGATCATCACCGAGGACCCACGGACGAACTTCGGCACCGACTACTTCGGTCTGGACAGCTGGCGCGACATCACGGCCGTCGACGCACGCAACGAACACCCCCAGATCAGCGCCAAGTTCGGCGATTCCGTGGCCCGGTCGAACGGTCGCAGCGGCTGCATGGTCGAGCAGTACTTCGCCCGCACCGAGACCGGATCGCACTTCGCCGCGGGCCGCTGGGAACTCACCCTGGGGCAGTTGCGCGACCAGACTGTTCGTCACCATCTGTTCGGCGCGAGGCAGTTGTTGATGCACGCCTTCTGGCTCACCGATGGCCACGAGGGCGATGAGCTCTTCACCAATCCCCGGTTCGACTTCGCACCCGGCGTGAACTTCGAGCCGTGGTTCGCCCATCACCGTGCGTTCGCGGAGGAGTCGGGCAGGCTGTCGGAGTTCCTCGACGGAACCCAGCCGCTGGACGAGATCGCCGTGCTGTATCCCCTGAGGACGAGCTGGGCGGAAGGCCCCACCCATCCCTACGGCGAGCACACGGCGTTCTGGACCGAGTATCTGGCCCGTACGGGACACGACTTTCATCTGGTCGACGAACGGGACCTGCGCGCGGGACGTGTCGCGGGCCGCTATCGGACCCTCGTCCTGCCTGGGGTGTCCGTCGTCCAGGACGACAACACCGTCGACGCGCTCGCGGAGTTCACGCACGGCGGGGGAGCACTGCTGGCATCGGGCCCGGTCCCGAGCGCGACCCAGACGCGGGGCACCGATGACCAGGTGAGCCGACGGATACGGGAACTGCTGAGTGGCCCACGGGCTTGCCACTGGCCGGGCATCCCGTCACCCGCAGCCGTCGAACCCCATCTGGACCGCTCGCTGGCAGGCCACCTGGCCATCGACTTCGACGGCGCGGTGTGGTCACGCCGAGCACTCGACGCCGACGGAACCCGGATCGCGCTGTTCAACGACGACGACTGCGAGCGCGCCGTCCACGTGCGGCCTTCTCAACTCCCGGCCCAGGTCACCCGGTGGCGGCCCGAGTCCGGCGTGGTCGACGCGCCCTTCGAGATCGAGGGCTCACTACGCCTGAGCCTGGCTCCCGGTGAACTGGCCTGCTGGCACCTGACCCACGGTCCACGTACGGTGCCGGCCCCCCTCATCATGGACCGAGGATGGGCGCTCACCCTCGGGGCCGCCGAGCAGGCGATCGACGTCGATCGCGGCTGGGAAGAACAGGGTTGGGCGGAGTACTCGGGCGTCGGCGAGTACCGGAACACCTTCGACATCACCGCCGACGACCTGGCCTGGCCCGACTGGGAACTCGTCCTGCCCGTCGTGCACACGAGCGCCGAGGCCGAGATCAACGGACAAACCGTAGGCAGGTGGGGATGGGCTCCCTTCCGCTGCGACGTCGCCTCGTCCGAGCTACGTCGAGGACGCAACGAACTGCGCATCCGCGTCGCCTCCACAGCGGCCAACCACTACTACGCCGGTACCCGCCACCAACCCGGACCGGCTGATCCGAGCGGACTCGCCGCCGCTCCCCGGCTGCGACCGCGGATGGCCGGGCGCTCGGACCAACCGGAGCGAGGTGCCGGAACCGTCTAGGAGCTGTCTGGTCGCGGAGTGGGAAGAGGGCGGCCGTCGGTGCATGGCAACATCGGCGCGCCTTCCCATATGTCCAACAGCGTTGTATAGGCGGCGAGTCAGTAGGTTGACGAGCCCTCCGTCCTTGCGGGATGCGCCGTCGTCCTCCCCTTCGCGCTCCCGGCGAGCCACCGAATAAAGCCCCTCGGTACGCACCGTTGATCTCCCATAGAACCCCGTGCGACAGTAAGCGCGTTTGATCACTTCCCGAACCCGGAAGGCCCCCATGCGCTTACGTCGATCTGCCCTCACCACCTTTGCCGCTGCGGCGAGTCTGTGCGTCGCGTTGACGCCGGTATCCGCTGTCGCGCAGGACCGGCCGACCGGTACCCCCGCCGGAACCGGCGCGGCCGTCAACACCAAGTCACGCGCTCAACTCGACGCCTACTGGACCCCGGAGCGGATCCGCCAGGCCGAGCCGATGCCGGCGCCCGAGGCCGTCGAGGTGCCGCCTTCCTCCGGCGCAGCTTCCGAAGCCACCGACAGGCCTGTGCACATCCCCGCGACGAGACCCGCGGTGAGCTCGGGAGTTGAGGCCCAGGCCAGCGTGTGGGGGACCGTGGGACGCCTGTACTTCACGATCCCGGGCAAGGGCGACTACATCTGCTCTGGCAACGTTGTCACGAGTAACAACGGCTCCGTGCTGGCCACCGCACGGCACTGCGGCTTCGGTGAGGGCGGCACCAACTACCGCTTTGCTCCCAACTACAACACGGGCAACGCGCCCTACGGCTGGTGGGGCTGGCGCAGCGCGGGCTGGGTCACGGGAGGCGGTCAGGAGAACGACAGCGCCTTCCTCGTCCTGGACACTCCGAGCGGCCGGCGCGTGCAGGACGTCGTGGGCTCCACCGGGCTCGGCTTCAACTGGTCGAGCAACTACGCGCACATCATCGGTCTGCCGGCCGACAAGGACTATGCCGTGTGGTGCGAGGGGCAGGGCTACGCCGGACCCGACGGGCAGCGCCTGATGAACAACTGCAACGGCCTGTCCGGTGGTGCCAGCGGCGGTGCCTGGATCGAGAACTACCAGCCCGACGGTTCCGCGATACAGACCGGCGCCTACTCGGGCAGCTACGGATCGGCTGCCGCCACGTCGGCGTACGGCAACTCCGCGTACAACGTCTGGAACGGGGCCCAGAACAGCTGACGAGTCAGCCCGCGCAGCGTACGACCGCTTGCGGGCCGAACTGGGAAGCCCTGTTTCAACCGGTTCTGGTCCAAGGCCGAGGGGGCCCGCTCGCTTTCCGGAGCGGGCCCCCTCGGCTGGGTACCTCGTCAGTAGACGGACAGGCCGTAGGTGTTCAGCGCTTCTTGGATCGGCTGGTAGTAGGTGGTTCCTCCTGAGGTGCAGTTCCCGGAACCGCCGGAGAGGATGCCGATGATCTTGTCGCCTGCGTAGAGCGGGCCGCCGCTGTCCCCGGGCTCGGCGCAGATGTTCGTCCGGATCAGTCCGTAGACGATGTCGCCGCCCGCGTAGTTGACGGTGACGTTGAGCGCGGTGACCACGCCGCATCGGATACCCGTGGTGGAGCCCCGGCGGCAGACGCTCTGGCCGACGTAGGCGGTCGCGGTCCCGGTGACGTCGACCTCTCCGACTGTCCCGGGGTGCGGCACGGCCGTATTGGCGTAGCGGACGACGGCGAAGTCGTTGCCGGGGAAGCTGGTGGCGGTGGTGGGGCCGACCGTCGTGGTCAGGGCGGAACTCGTGTACCAGGTGGGCGAGCCGTCGGTGCAGTGGCCGGCGGTGACGAAGTAGTAGGCGGAGCCGCTTCGCACGTTGACTGCCGCCGAGCAGCGCCGGCCGGAGGCGTAGATACCGTCGCCGCCCGACAGAAGGGTGCGCAGCCGGCCGTCGGCGAGTTCGAGGGTCATGGCGCCGGCGGAACGGCCGCCGGCGAGGCGCAGTCTGGCCAGGTCGGCCTCCGTGATTGTGGAGTCGGCGAGGACCCGTAGTTTCCCGGTGCGCTCGTCCACCGTCCAGGCCGTCCCGGCGATACCCAGGGATTCGACGGCCGAAGCCACGCCGGAGACCGTGGCGGTGGAGGGTGCGGCGCCGGCCGGGGGCGCTGCGGCCGCGTTGGTGCCGGATACCGCCAGGGCGGCCGCGACGAGCATGCTCAGCCCCGAGGCGATCAGCCGGGAACGCCTGAAGGTGGTAGGGCGTGCTTTCATCAGCAGATCTCCCCGAAGACGGTCGGTCAGATTCAGGCACGCCCCACAGGTCACCGGGCCTGCCGTACTTCCGTGCCGTACTGCTGGTGCGTGCGCCCACGAGGGGTGCGTCTGCCAAGACCCAACGGCAGCCAGCCAACGCCTCATTGTGCCCGCCCGCCCACGCCGGGGATAGGCCACCTCCGGCCGCAGGTCCCGCGCAACATCACACGTGACCTCACTCCGGGCACTGGGCTCCGAACCCCGGTCCCTCCAGGACGCCTGCGCCAACTGGCCGTACCTGGCGGGGAATTGGACGATCCGGTGCGGAGCCATTGACCGTCGCCAAACGGCGAGGTTTCATCGCGTGAATCCTTGTGAGCCCTCTCCGCAGGGCCGGGGCACGGGTTGCCGAGGGCGGCTGTGGCCGTCCTCGGCCGAAGGGGGAGCCACCTGATGAGACCTTACTTACGCATGTCCATGACCGCCGTTCTGGCGGTGGCCGTCATTTGCCTCGCCCGGCCCGCCGGGGCGGCGGGCGGCGAGCAGGTCCCGCGCACCGAACGGATCAGTGTGGCCCCCGACGGCATCGGCGGCAACAACCACTCGGTGGAACCGGTGGTCAGTGCGGACGGAGGCGTCGTGGCTTTCGCGTCGGGGGCGACCAATCTGGTCTCCGGCACGGACGTGACGTACAGCGTCTTCTACCGGACGGCTCCCGGCGCACCGCTTCAGCGTGTGGTGGTGCCGGGCGAGACGACCTCGACGCCCCAGCTGTCCGAGTCAGGGCGCTACCTGACCTTCAACTCGTACTCGGCCACGACCGCGAAGTCCTCCGTGCACGTCATGGACCTGCACACCGGGCTCATCGAACGCCTGGCGCCCGCGATGGACGAGGACTACCAGGTGTCGTACGGCATCGCCCCGATCAGCGCGGGTGGACGGTACGTCGCCTTCGTCGCCCGGCCCACCGTCGACGAGCACGGCGCGTTCGCCTGCCGGGTCATGCTCCTGGACCGCCTGACGCAGCAGGTGCAGCGGGTGAGCCGGCCCTCGGACGGCTCGAAGAACTTCCACCAGTGCCAGCAGATCTCGATGAGCGCCAACGGCCGCAAAGTCGCCTATCTGGAGGGCTATTCCGGGCCCACCGACGACGACCAGGGCGACATCTTGGTGTACGACCGGGTGACCGGGCAGACCGTGCAGGCCGATGCCACGCATGACGGGGCGCCGGCCGACAAGTCGGCTATCGCTCCGGTGCTGAGCGCTGACGGTTCCAAGGTCGGCTTCAACTCGCAGGCCACCGACCTGGTCCCGGAAGCCGATCCGAACAACGGCTGGAACGCCTTCGTCCGTGATCTGTCCACTGGCACACTCCAGCGGTACGACGGCCGCTCTCCCTCGGACCTGACCCTGGTGTCGGATCTGTCGGCGAACGGCTCGAAGCTGCTCCTGAACACGGCGGACGCGGACCGCAGGACGCTGGGGCTGATCCTGCGCGATCTGAGCACCGGCGACGAGGAGTTGATGGCGCCGGGACAGGACGGCAATCCCGTCACCGTGGGGCGGGCGGCACTGAGTGCTGACGAGTCGACCGTGGTCTTCGACTCCTACTACCCGGGTCTGGTAGCCGATGACACGAACCTGATCGGGGATGTGTTCGTCCGCACCTTGCGCTGAGCAGCCGAGTGCGCGGTCATCGCCTCACGCCCTCTTTTGGGGTGTGCGTCTGTCAGTCGAACGGGGCATGACGGCTTCATCGCCTCGTCAGATGAAACCGCAGCCGGCGAGCGACCAGCGGAGGTGGTCACCGGCTGGGTGTGTCCGCCACGCAGGCGGTCCGATGCTGCTGGGGCATCGGGCCGTCCCGCGCAAGCGAGAAAGCCGCGGCTGAGAGGCGTAAGGCATCGCGCCCTGGTGGACATTGCTGAGCATGGACGCGGATGACCGGAGTGAAGAGCTGGAACGGCTGTTCCGGCTGACCTTCCGCCGGGTGATGGCGTACTGCTTGCGCCGGACCGGGGAGACAGCAGCACACGACGTGGTGGCCGAGGTGTACGCGGTGGCCTGGCGGCGACGACGGCATGTGCCCTCGGACGACGAGGAAGCGGTGCTGTGGCTGCTGGGCATCGCCCGTCGGGTGCTGGCCAACCAGGCCCGTGGCCACCGGCGTTGGGCACGGCTGCTCCTCCGGGTTGCCCAACGTGCCGATCCACCGCACACCGGCCACCCCCAGCACGACGAGGGCGAGGACCTGGCGGCAGCCCTGGCGCAAGCGTCGGCCGCGGACCGGGAACTGCTGCGCCTGGCCTACTGGGACGACCTGTCCCGCCAGGACATCGCGACCGTTCTCGGCATCTCCGTCGGCGCCGTCGACACCCGCCTGCACCGAGCCAGACAACGCCTGCGCGTACGTCTTGACTCGGCGAGCCGCAGCCAAGATCCGGCCGCGAAGAGGGAGAAGGATCATGCTGAGCGATGACGAACTCGACCGGATGCTGCGGGCAAGCGATCCGGGTCCCGGTGGGTCGGTGACCGACCCCGACTCGCCGACCGCCGCAAGGATCCTTGCGCGCGTTCGCAGGCGCGCACGACAGCGGCACAAGCGGATCCTGGTCCTGGCCCCGGTGGTGGCTCTGAGCGTGTTCGGCGCCACCGCGGGGACCTATGCGTGGGTGGCCGGCGACGGCAAGGGCCACACGCTCGACTCGACAGGACTGACGTGCGTCGGCCCCGACCAGGGCGATGCCGTCGTCGATTTCGACCCCGCCACCGAGGATCCGGTGCGCAAGTGCCGACAGCAATGGCAGGAGATGTTCGGCGAGCCGGCGCCCGAGGCGCTCACCGCCTGCGTCGACAGCTCTCAACAGGGCTCCGTCGCCGTCTACGCCGGGGGCCGGGACCAGTGCGGACGCCACCGCGCGGACCCCTACCTCGGGCCGACCAAAGAGCAGCTCCATCTCGCACTCTTCCGCACGGACATCAAGGCGCACTTCACCGAGCGCACCTGCGTCACCTACCCCGAGTTCAGGAAGGCGGTCGTCCAACTCCTGGCCAAGCACGACCTCACCGGCTGGTCGAGCGGCCACTTCCAGACCGCCGACAAGGAACCGGAAGGAGACTGCGCGGAGATCAGCTACTACGACGAACCGGACCGGACGATCTGGCTCGGGGACCACGAAGCCGGCACCCCCATCAACTGGCCGTAGACCGGCAGCGCGCAGGCACCGCGAAGGACGAGCGGCGGCGGTTCTCCTCCGGCCGTCACCGGATCCGCGAGCGCCACCCTCTGATGTCCGAGGTTCACGGGAGAGCGGCAGGGCCTTTCACTGCTCCTGAGCGGAAATCCGACAGGCACATCAGCGCGCGGTGGCTTTGGCACGGTGACAGCGGTGGCTTGCGCGAGGCCGTTCCACACAGGGGGAAACAAGCGATGCGTGTCAGACAGGCGATGCTCGGCATCGTCGGAGTCCTGGTCCGGTTGCCGGCGGCAGTCCCGAGCAGGCCTCCGATCGTCGATGGCCGGAGGCCTGCTGCTGCGGGCTGACAAAGAGTGCGGGTCAGCCCGCATGCGCGGGGTCGTCCTGCACCACCACGGCCTCGTCACCCGACGGGTGGCGGGCCGTTCCGTGGGCGCCGACGCCCGTTCTCAGTACCAACGGTCTCAACCGGCACACGAGGATCGGGGGATCCCAGATGTATGCGTCAGTACGAGACAGCCTCGCGATAGTTCTGAGGTGCTGCCTCCTGGCGGCGGTCCTGGTCGGCGTGGCTGTGGCTCCCGCACGCGCCACCGAGCCGACTGCCCTGCCACGCGACGTACCGACCGCGGTGACCGCGGTCGAGGTACCACCCGAGGTGACCGCGGGTGTCGCGGTCTTCGACCGGCAGACCGGCGCCTTCACCGAACAGCTCAATCCGCGGATGCGGTTCCGGTCCGCGTCGGTGGTCAAGCTGCTCATCGCTCTCGACCACCTGTGGAATCGCGGCCCTGCCTACACCCTGCCGACGGATGACCGTACCCGGTTCGACACGATGCTGCGTGCCAGCGACGACACGAGCGCCTCGTACTACTGGTCGCAGAACGGCGGCAGCGCGATCGTCGACCGGATGGTCTCCCGTCTCGGTCTGGCCGACACCGCGGGCCCTCCGGCGGGCTACCCGGGTGTCTGGGGTTACACGGCGCTCTCGGCAGCCGACACCGTACGGATCTACCGCTATCTCCTGGACACGGCCCCCGCCCCCGTCCGCACCCTGGTGATGAGCAACCTGCGGCAGTCCACGCGCTGCGGCACGGACGGATTCGACCAGCGTTTCGGCATCCCGGCATCGTTCGAGCAACCGTGGGCGGTGAAGCAGGGCTGGTCAGGCTTCGGTGAATCGGGCGGCTGCTCCAACACGGCGGCCACCGTGGGCAGTCGGTCCGGCACCACCGCGTCAGCTGCGGGCGAGGCGGCTGCGGACGTCCGGGCGGACGACGTGGACCTGACGCAGCGAGCGCTGCACACCACAGGAACGGTCGGAACCGGAGACCGCTCGATCGTCGCCGTGTACACCCTCCAGCCGACGAGCACCTCGTTCGGCGCGGCCTACACCAACCTCAACCGGCTGGTCCGGTCGCTGAACGTGCCCGGGGGCGTGGATCCGGCAGGCACCTGGCGCGGCACCTGGGGAACGGACGTAAGCGTCCGGGCCGACACGACCACCTCCTCGACCGCGCTCACCAAGCTTCCGTCCGACGTGGAGGTACTGATCCGCTGCCAGAAGCAGGGCGAGCGGGTCGAAGTGCCGCCTTACACCAACGACTGGTGGGCCTATCTGCCGCTGTACGGCGGCTACCTCACCAACATCTACGTGCAGTCACCGGACAACCAGCTGCCGGGAGTCCCCCTCTGCTGACGGGGTGGCGTCGCCCGGGCGACGCCTTCGGGGGATGCGGCCACGGAGAACGCGCTTGGCAGTGATCACGCCACGCTTTGGGGGGATCAAGCTTTGTTACGTCTGCACTTCACCGCCGAGGACCTGGCACGCGTCCAGGTGGCCACGGAACTCGACCCGTTATGGGAGACGGTGCTCGGTCTGCAGCAACTGCGCGGTACCCGGCGGGGCGCACCCGCCTTCCGCGCCTGGCGACGACGGGCCGGCGATGTGGTCGAGCAACGACAACTGGCCCGGATCATAAGGGGATTGGGGTCCCTGATCCCGAACAGCGGCTACACCCCGGACTTCCTCACTCCCCACGCATCCGCTGCCGGTGTCGACGCCGGCCTCGATGCGATCCGGGGTACCCCGCCCGGCCGGCTGCGGCTCGAACTTCATCGGCTGGCCGACGGTTTGACGATGCGTAAGGCCGCCCCGTACGCGGCCAGCCCGCCCTATCCCGCCGCAGTCAACCGGGGCGCCATCCACCCGATCACGGTGGAGTGGGTTCGCCTCTCCGAACTGGCGACCAATCCCCGCACCGGCAAGCTGATCGAGGTCGTGGACGAGCGATCCGGTCCCTGAGCCGCACGGCCCACGGCGCGTAGTTGCCATGGTGGGCTGCCTTCGACCTGCAGAGCAGGCAGCCCACCATTCCGTACGGCCATACAGTCGCCCCCGGCCCCGGAGCCGGGGCGCGGTTTCCCTGGCTCGTTCCTGATCGACGGTGGTGTAAGGGAGCCGCGAGTCGGTTGGCGTA
This sequence comes from Streptomyces sp. NPDC093544, assembly GCF_040683495.1. Taxonomy (NCBI): domain Bacteria; kingdom Bacillati; phylum Actinomycetota; class Actinomycetes; order Kitasatosporales; family Streptomycetaceae; genus Streptomyces; species Streptomyces sp. NPDC093544. Next base: position 213,001 of record NZ_JBFBEA010000009.1, read on the forward strand.
GGCCGACTCACGGCTCGACGTTTCCTGGCCGACCTCTAGGCTGCAGCCGTGAACTACAGGGAACTTGAGGCGGACATTCTTGAGTTGATCGTCGCGGCCGACGAAGGGAGCGTTCGCGCCTTCGGGGAGGCGACGGTCACCCGCCTTGTGCGGCCGGAGCTGCTCCGGTACGCCGCCGAGGATGAGCTTGCCGAGGAAGCCTGGGCGGCGCTCACGAACGCACGCGAGAACGTTCTGACGATCAGTGCCGCTGAGCTCGGCCGTGAGCTGTCGACCGTCTATGACGGCATTCTGGCCGACGACGATCTGGACGTTGGAGTCCTCACCGTCATCCAGGCGCTCGCACACTGGAAGAGCTACCTGGAGCAGAACCGCCGCGGTGAGCTCTACGAGTTGGCCATCCGCTCCATCGAGGACGTCGACCACGAGGTCTCGGCAGACCTCGACGACTTCCTCGCCACACCGCAGATGGCCGCTGAGTACGAGCGCATTCGTCGGCTGCTGGGCGCTTAGGCGGGTCCACCTCACCGACCCGACCCGCGCAGTGCCCTCGTCGCCGTGCTCCGTCACGGTCTACGCAACCGTCTCCGCCCTTGGGCCCCGCGGACGTTCGTCAGTCTGATCCCCGCTCCGGCAGGGACTGATAGCCGGTGGGCCCCGGCGTCCGGCCCTCTGGGGGGTAGTCGCAGTCGATGCTGCTGATCTCGTAGTCGTCGCCCTCGTTCTGCTCCTGGTCGACGACCACCGCCGCGGTGCAGGCGCGCCCGTGCTCGTCGGTGAACGTGACGATCTCGCTGTAGTCCGTCGGGGTGCCACACCCCGCGAGCAGCAGCACGGCCGCCCCGGCGGCCACCGCCGCGCCGATCCCCCGTGTCCGTCCCATGCCACGCCCCCAACGTCAGCCTCTGCATTGCGACTTGGTCGACGTATACACCGTAGCCCGCACCGTGCCTGGCGGGCCGAGATTTGTGAGCCGCCGATCTTCACCGGGCCGGCCAGGTGCACCGGGGGCATCAACCTGGGGTTAAGGGAGTGCACTGTCCGCTCGCCGGGGGCTACCGTTCGGCAGTGAGTGACTGACGAGGAGCTGAGGATATGCCCGGTCGCCCGAGCGCGCGTTGACGTTGTAGGCCGCGAGCGGCCTGTCATCGCGTGCTGCCCTTGATGTTGCGGCACAGCGAGCCTTCCTCCGCCTTGACCGAAAGTGCGCCAATTGCGCGCCAGGTGGCGGTCCTTGTCGTCGGCAATCCAAGGGATCTCCGTGCCGTCCGCTTCCTCCGCTGTATCCGATTCGGGTCGACCTGTTCCGTCAAGCTTGTGGCGGGACGGCGACTTCCGCAGACTCTGGGTGGGCCAGACGGCCTCCCAACTCGGCGAGCACGCAAGTCTGGTGGTTCTGCCGCTCTTCGCCGTGCTGACGCTCAACGCCGGTGCCGGCCAGTTGGGCGTCCTCCGCGCGGTGGGGCAGGCGCCGATCCTGTTGCTCTCGCTGTTCGTCGGCGCGTGGGTGGACAGGTGGCGGACTCGCACGGTGATGGTGCTGACGGACGTCGGCCGAACCCTGGCACTGGGCGCCGTGGCCGCGGCCGGCCTTCTCGGTTGGCTCGGCCTGCCGGCACTGCTCGTGGTCGCCTTCGCCGTCGGGGCTCTGTCCGTGTTCTTCGACGTGGCCTACCAGGCGTCTCTCGTACGGCTGGTGAAACGAGATCAGCTGGTGCGGGGCAACAGCGCGCTGGAGGGCAGCCGGTCGGCGGCGCAGATCGGTGGTCCCGCACTCGGCGGTGCGTTGGTGTCACTGCTGTCGGCGCCCATCGCTGCTGCCTCCGGCGCGCTGTTTTTCGCGCTGTCCTTCCTGTCGATCCGACGCATCCGTCGGATCGAACCGCTCCCTGGGCCCTCGGAATGTCCCCCTCGGATATGGCGGCGGATCCACGAGGGCCTGCGTTTTGTCGTCAGCGATACCTCGCTGCGGACTGTGGGCCTCGCTTCGGCCATCTTCCAGTTCTCCTTCGCGGCCATGATGACCGTCTATCTGCTCTTCCTGCCGCGGGAACTGCATCTGTCGGGCGCCGCCGTCGGCCTGGCGCTCGCGGCGACGGGACCGGGCGCGCTCCTGGGCTCGTTGCTGGCCGCCCGTCTGCCGAGCCGGTTCGGTCATGGCGCGGTGCTTGTGTCGGCGGCGGCACTCGGCGACGGCGTGTTGTTGTGTGTGCCTGCGCTGCACGGCTCCTCGGCGGTGACGGTTCCCGCGCTCCTAGCGGTGAACTTCGTGTTCGGGACCTTCGGCCAGTTGGTGAATGTCACGGTCATGGCGGTGCGGCAGGCCGCCACTCCGAACGGGATGCAGGGCCGCGTGGCCGCGACGATCACGTTTGTCGGAATGGGGCTTACCCCGCTCGGCTCGCTGCTTGGCGGATTCCTCGCGGAGAAGTGGGGGTTGCGCACCAGCCTCCTGGTGACGGCCGCAGGCATGATGCTGTCTCCAGCAGTGATGGCTATGTCCCCGCTCGCCCGACTGGGACGGACCCTTCCGGCCCGATGGGACACGCCTAAGTCGGCCGCGGACCCTGCAGCCGATGAGACGGCACTTGGCGACACATGTGATGGAGCGTGACTCGCCGAGGCAGCTGCTAGTGGCGCATGGGGCCGACGAGCAGACGGACCACCGCTGGCTTGTAGTGGTTTGAGCCCCTTCACGATGCTGTCACCTGAGGTGCGCAACTACCGTTGCCCGGAACCCTCTTGCCGGGAGGCGCTGTGCTGTTCGGGGACATCGTCCACTCGTGGTCGGCTATTGAAGCGTGGTTGCACGACCGAGGGGATCTTCGCCTTGTCACGTCGGCCTCGGACAGTTTTTGAGGCGGAGGCTGAGGACGATGCCCGCGGCTGCGCAGGCGCAGGTCATCCACCAAGTGGAGTGCCAGCCGCCGGTGCGGGTGGCCAGCCATGCGGCGATGGTGGGGCCGATGAAGCTGCCGGTGTTGAAGAGCTGCTGGAGCAGGCCCATCGTGGCAGGAGCGGAGCCGCCTGTCGGCGTCAGTTCACCGATCATGCGCAGCAAGATGGCTGGTATCGCACCGCCGGTCAGTGAGAAGGCCACGACACACAGGAACTGCCAGGCGGTGCCCGCGGGGACTGTATTCCAGTGGGTGACGAAGGCCAGCAGGGATGTGATGGCCATGAAGATGAATGCGGGGATGAGGAGGGCGCGAACGGGCAGGCCGCGTTTCATGAGTGCCGCGGTGGTGATCGAGCCGATGGCGTTCGCCGCGCCCACCACGGCGCTGAGGACGCCCGGCCAGATGCCCGCCATCCCGCTGTCGCGGTAGATGGTGGGCAGGAACCCGACCACGGCCATCCACGGGAGGGTGTAGCAGGCGAAGACGAGGCCGGCAGCCCAGGGGCCAGGGGCCCGGACGGTGCGGTCGATACGGGTGAGGGCGGCCGCCGCGCCGCGGGCACCTCCTGAGGCGTCGCGGGGAACGCGGGCCAGGACGCAGGGCAGCGGTGCCAGTGCGAGCACGGCCATGGCCCACCACCACACCCGCCACGGCACCACCTGCAGGACCAGCGCACCGGTGATGAGCCCGGCGAAGGTGGAGATGCCTTGGTAGGCGCCCCAGAAGCCCATGGCCGTGGTGAAGCGGGCGGGTGGGGTACTGCGGCGGATCAGCCCCGGGCCGGTCACCGCCACCAGCATGAAACCGGCGCCCTCGACCGCCCGGGAGGCCAGCAGCGGGGCTGCCGACCATGCGAAGCCACCGCCGGCCGAGCCGACGAACAGTAGGATCAGCCCCCCGCTCAGGCAGCGTCGCTCGCCGATCAGTTCGGCCAGGAGCGAGATGGCAAGTCCGCCGAGCATCCCGGCCAGTTGGATGATCCCCAGCAGGGTCCCGGCCTGGACCAGGGTCAGCGACAGGTCGTGCCGCAGGTACGGAAGGGCGGGCGGCAGCTTCCAGACCTGCAGCCCGGCAGCGACGCCTGCGGCCACGATGACGATCCAGGAGCTACCAGTGCCGGTGGGGTGCGTCTTCAAGGCCATGGCGGCGGTCCTTCATCAGGGCGGGGCGCGGAACGGCCCCCACCTTGACCACGTGCCGGGGCATCCGCGCAATACAGTCCCTATCGAGTGCGACAGATGCGCAATGGCACGGCTTCCAGGTGGCAGAATGCACACCATGACGCTGATGGACTCCCTGGATGCCCGGATCGTACTGGCCCTGGACGACGACCCGGACGCCACGATCCTCGCCCTGGCCCAGACCCTGGGCGTGGCCCGGAACACCGTTCACGCCCGGCTGCGGAGGATGGCCGCCGATGGCTTGCTCAAGCCCTTCAGTCGGCGCGTCGACCCCGCCAGCCTCGGATACGGCCTGGTGGCGTTCATGTCGCTCGCGGTGAGCCAGGCCGAGCCCGAAAGTGTCCACGAGGGGTTGCTGGATCTCCCCGAAGTCGTCGAGGTCCACTACACCACCGGCGATGCCGACCTCCTCGCGCATGTCGTCGCCAAAGACACCACGGACCTGCACCGCATCACTAAAGCGATCCTCGCCATCGACGGAGTCGACCGGACCAGCACGGCCATCTCGTTGGGCGAGGTCATCCCCTACCGACCCCGGTCCCTCCTGCACCGCCTGGCGAACGGATGAACCCACCGGCAGCTGAGCGGCGCGTGCCGCTCGACAGCTCGTGGCACGGGTTGGTGGTCACGCTCTCCCCGTCGGTCGGCGCATTTCCGGTCACGCCGACATGGCCTGCTCGCCGCCTTCGGCGTCTTGCGCGCAGGCGGAGGCCAGGTCATCGAGCGACAGGTGCAGGGCGTGGGCCAGGGCTGCCACGGTGAAGAAGGCCGGGGTCGGGGCCCGGCCGGTCTCGATCTTGCGGAGGGTCTCGGCGGACACCCCGGCGGCTGCCGCCACGTCGACCATGCTGCGGTCACCGCGGGCCTGCCGAAGCAGGGTCCCGAAGCGCTCTCCACGTTGCCGCTCTTGCGGACTCAAAGGAACTCTCACCATGTCCGTGATACTAATACCGGTATAAGTATTGGGTAGCGTCGCATGGCAGGGAGTCACGGCACATGGTGGAGATCAAGACCGACACGTCACTGGAGACGATGCGAGAAGCCGGACGCGTCGTGGCGCACGCGCTTGCGGCCGCCCGTGCTGCGGCAGCGGTGGGAGTTCGCCTGCGCGAGCTCGACGAAGCCGCCCGCACCGTTCTCACCAAGGCCGGAGCACGCTCTCCGTTCCTTGGCTACCAGCCCTCCTTCGCCCCCGTCCCCTTCCCCGCCGTGATCTGCGCCTCCGTCAACGACGCCGTCGCACACGGCATCCCCGGCGACTACCGTCTGCGCGACGGAGACCTGGTCAGCATCGACTGCGGGGCCGAACTCAACGGCTGGACCGGTGACGCCGCGATCAGCTTCATCGTCGGCACCCCTCGCCCCGCCGACCTCGAACTCATCGCCGCCACCCAGCAGGCCCTGGACGCCGGCATCGCCGCCGCCACCACCGGCCACCGCATCGGAGACATCTCGCACGCCATCAGCACGGTCGCCCGCAAGACCGCCTGCGGCATGCCGGCCGACTTCGGCGGCCACGGCATCGGCCGCCAGATGCACGAAGACCCCCACGTCCCCAACCACGGACGACCCGGCCGCGGCTTCCCCCTGCGTCACGGCCTCACCCTCGCCCTCGAACCCATGTTCATGGCCGGAGGACGCAACGACTACCACACCGACCCCGACGGATGGACCCTGCGCACGATCGACGGCAGCCGAGCCGCCCACATCGAACACACCATCGCCATCACCGAGGACGGCCCCCGCATCCTCACCCTGCCCTGACCTCGAATCCGCTCACATCTGGCAGTGTGGGTTTGGCCCATGGCACCGACGGCTCGCTCGAAGTCCTCATTCAGAACGACGAGCCGTCGGAAGGCCGGGGGAGTGCCCGACTGTCGCGTCGGTAGGGCACCGAACTGGGCCATAGGCCGCCGACTTGGGACCACGTGCGGCCTTGGCTGCGCCGACCCACCTGACATCCTCGACTTCTACACTCTCCCGCCGCCTCCACCAGGCCATCGGCGACTGCCTCAACCGCGGAGCAAGCGTTCGCTATTCGGGCTTTGGGAACGGTGACGTCCTCAACTCATCAGCTCCGGCGCGAAGTAGTCACGCAGTCGGGCGATCTTCCCGTCCCGTATGCGGAAGATCTGCACCAACGAGACAGCCGTGTCCTCTCCGTCCCCGTCAAAGACCGTGTCGATTTCGGCGATGAACACGTCGGGGTCGGAGGTGGTGTGCAGTACGTACCCGGACTTCTCAAGGTTCGGCGGGCGGCCGTCCTTCCCTTGTCGTTCGTAATACGCAGCCATTGCACTACGGATCTCCTCACGGCCCGCCAACCGCCTGGGGAAGACGGCATCAGCAGGCATGAGCGGTGCCTCAAAAACGCCATCTTCGGTGAAGCTCTCGGCAAGGGCATCGGCATTCCGGGTCATGGCACCGGCGTAGACATAGCTCTCGAAGATCTGCTTCGGCGTTCTGGACACGGCGGCCTCCCTGGACGTGGAGGACCACAACATCACAGCGATGCTCGCGGGAATGTGGTTTCCGTGAATGATCACGTTCCGCACTTGGTGTTGGTGAGGGCAGGTGCTCGCGGATTCATGCCTGGTCAGGAACCCCGGGTGCGGTGAAGTCCACATCGGCGGCCGGCAGGACACGGATGCTGCGCCCTGGGAAATTGATGTGCCGATAGATGGCGTTGTGGTGCATGACGGCCCGGTCGGACGCGACGAACCCGTCAATGTCCGGACGGGCTGAGGTGGTGTGGCCGTCGGCGACGAGCACGAGGTCGTACCCACGGCTGAGTGCCTGCCGCGCGGTCGTGTCCACGCAGAACTCGGTGGCGAACCCGGTGACGACCACCTCGGTGACGCCGAGTGCCGTAAGGAACGGGCCGAGGTCGCTGTCGAGAAAGGCGTCGGCGCTGCCCTTCCGTACGGTCTTCTCGCCCTCTCCAGGGGCCAGTTGGGGCACGATCCGCCACGCTTCCGTGCCGGGCTCCAGCCCAAGGCCGTCGTGCTGAACCGTAATGACGGGCACGTTGGCGGCGCGGGCACGTTCCTGGAGCAAGGAGATCGTGGCGACGGTCTCCTTCGGCCGGTGAGAGATGGCCACGGCGGCGTTCTGCATATCAAGGATGAGGAGCGCGGGTGTATGCGGCATGAGGACACCGTAATGGGGGGCGGATGGGTCGAGCGGGGGTTGTCAGCCGGGGCTGACAACGGCGACGGGTGCGGTGTCGGTGTGGTGGGTTGGTAGGCCTACGAGGTGTGTTCCAGGAGAAGGGCCATACCTTGCCCGCCCGAGACGACGACGCTGATCAGAGCGGTGCTGAGGTTGTCGTGGCGCAGGGTGGCAAGGGCGACTGTGGTCAGGTCGGGCTCCGGCCGCGTCGTAGGGCTCGCCCAGGGCGATCGAGCCGCCGTGCGGGTTCATGCGTTCGGGATCCAGCCCGAGTTCGGTGCAGCAGGCCAGGATCTGGGCCGCGAAGGGTTCGTTACCGGCGACAGTGTCGACGTCCGTCAGGGACAGCCAGGCTGGGCCGAGGGCTGGAGACCTCGGCCCAGCCACAACCGCGTACCGCCTTCGCCGACGGTGGTCGCACAGGATGTCAGCAGGTGCCGATCGCCCAGGCGTTGTCGACCTCGCTGGTAGAACCGAGGCGAGTTTCGCCGGGAGGAAGGCAGCGCAGGATGTCCGTCGGCCACCAGTCGATGTCGACCTGGACCTTCACGTAGCTGTTGCCGCAGTGTCCGTAGTAGGCGTCAGTCTGCGTTTCGTAGTAGCCGCACGCCATCGAGTGCGCGGAGTCTGCCTGCGCTGTGGGAGCCAGGGCAAAGAGGCTGATGAGGGACGCCGCTCCCAGCAGAGGTGCGGTTACGCGCGTTTTGAAAGACATGGCGCTCCATATCCGTGAGGACTGCGCTGTGATGCGCGGTCGCGGTGACGCTATGCCTCTCCATGACTGTGCTGTTCCTGACAGATGTCAGGGTGCGGCGAGCAGCAGTATTGGGTTCCAGCACCGGCCCGTAGGCCAATTACGGAGCTTCGACTAATGCCGAGCCCTCCCCCTCAAGCGGAGTACGGGCCCCTCGCTGGCATCCCTGCAGGTTGGGCTTGTTGTGTCCCACCAGCCGCCTCGGGCCATGCGACGGGAGCGCACCCAGCAGTATCTGGACGACCCGGAGACGCTCGACTGCCCGGCCGGGAACGGGTTCGGCCGGGCCGGTGAGTGGGGGTGGATCAGCAGGACTCCTCGAACTTCACCGCATTGACCGTCACGGGCTGTCCGTTGAGCTTGCTCCCAGCGGCCGGTTCTTGGGAACAGACCTGCCAGTTCGACTCCACGAGAACGAAGCGGTCCTCCCTGGAGGCGTCGTTGACTGTGATGCTGGTGCCACTGTCGAGGGCCTGGCGCGCGGCCTTAACGGACTTGCCCTTGAAGTTGGGCATCGTCGAGCCCGCCGGCTCCACTTCACCTGCGTCCTTGGCGGGACAGTCCTCTTCGAGCTTGACAGCGGCGAAGTCGACCTTCGTGTCTGTCGGGTGCTTGCCCGCTTTGGGGCTCTGTGAGCAGACCTTCCAGTTCCTGTCGAAGGCCTGCATACGTTCGCGACCGAGAGCGTCGTGCGAGGTGAGCCCGTAGAAGCCTGCCGCTTGGGCCTGGTCTTGGGCGGACTGGAGGCCCTTGCCTGCCATGTCCGGGAGTTGCGCGGTTTCGGCATCGCCTCCGCTGCCTGCGTCGGTCTTGCCGGTAGCGGTAGGGGTAGCGGTGGAGTCGGCGGCCTTGCCGCTGCTGCTCTCGTCGGTGCTGGACTGGCAGGCGACGAGAGCGAGCAGGCTGGTGGCGATGAGCGCGGCGCTGGTGATCCTGATGCGCATGGTTCCCCCTGGGACGTTTCACTGCTGAGGGAGCATCATGTGCCGCGTGGGGAGATCACGTAGGTCGAGTGGCATTACGTGACACGGATGAGTGTCGGCATGGGACATACGTAAGGCCCGCGCTTCGCCGACAGGGGCGAGACGTTCCAGTAGACCCCGACGGCATCCCGTGCGGCACCCCCGTCTCCATGGCAACCGAGACGTCGATGGTCGGCGGCCAGGTCTGGATGGAGGGCTCCGGTGCCGAGGCCGACGAGTCGGGACTCATTGGGGAGTCGCTGCCGGTCACCAAGGCCGTCGAGTTCGGTGCAGTCGTCCGGCCATGCTGGCGCGGCGCATCACGCGTCGTTCGCGAGTTCATGGTGGGGGCATCCGGTCAGTCCGGCCGCGGTCTGGGTGAGGTGCTGGGCCAGTACCTCGGCCGCGGTGTCGGCGTCGCGGGCCAGCGCCGCCTCCTCCAGTCGGCGGTGCTCGCCCGCGTGGTCCCGGTCGGGGCGGCGGTACGCCGACCAGCGGCGAGCCAGCTCGCTCGCGGTCCACATCCGGTCGAAGGTCTCCAACAGGACGAGGTTGCCGCAGCCCTCAAGCAGGGTGCGGTGGAAGACCCGGTGGGCCTCGGACCACGCGCCGCTGTAGTACTCGCCCTCCTCGGGAACGAACGCCGGGGTGCGGGCCAGACGGTGGTGGGCGGCTCGTACGCGGGCCTCCCAGTCGACGTCGCCACGCTCGACGGACATACGCAGCACGACCGGTTCGATGGTCCGGCGGGCTTCCGTGATCTCCTGCCAGCGGCGGTCGGAGAAGGCCGGGACGGCGAAGCCGCGGTTGGGCAGCCGGTCGGCGAGGCCCTCGCCGACCACCCGCACGAGAGCCTCGCGCACGACGGCCAGGCTCACGCCCTGTTCCTTGGCGAGGTCCTGCGGTCTGAGGGCGTGGCCGGGGGCGTAGTCCCCGCGCATGATCGCGTCCCGCAGGTGTGTGTAGACCTGCTCGGAGAGCATCCGCTTGCCCGGCGGAGTCGAGGTGGGGGCCGTCTGGGTCATGCCGTCATCATAGACGATCCGATAGATAATCGATTATCTGTGTTATCGTCGATTTAGAGATCAACGAAAGACGATGGCGGTTCCTCTGCGCGACGCTCTGCGGGTCCTCCGCCGGTCGCGTCACCGCCACCCCACAGCACGGCCTGAAAGGAACGACGCGATGAGCGCCAACAACCCCTTCGCCCGCCTCCCCGAGGCGGCCTCCTTCACCGTTACCAGCACCACCATCACCGACGGCGCCGCCTGGTCGCCCGAGCAGTTCTCCGGCATCTCCGGCGTCTCCGGTGGGAAGGACGTATCCCCTCAGTTGTCCTGGAGCGGCGCCCCGGACGCCACCAAGAGCTACGCCGTCACCGTCTACGACCCCGACGCCCCCACCGGGTCCGGGTTCTGGCACTGGGCGGTCGCCGACATCCCCGGCACCGTCACCCAGCTGCCCGAAGGCGTCGGCGACGACACCGGCTCGGGCCTGCCCGAGGGCGCCTACCAGCTGCCCAACGACGCGCGCGCAGCCCGCTTCATCGGCGCCGCCCCGCCGGCCGGGCACGGACCTCACCGCTACTTCATCGTGGTGCACGCCCTCGATGTCGAGTCCATCGGTGTCCCGGCCGACGCCACCCCGGCCGTCCTAGGCTTCACCATGGCCGGCCACATCCTCGGCCGCGCGGTCCTGACCGCCACCGCCGAAACCCCTGTCTGACGAACAGCATGTCCACGCTCATCGACGCCACGGAGATGTATCTGCGCACCATCCTGGAGCTCGAGGAGGAAGGCGCGGTCCCCATGCGCGCCCGCATCGTCGAGCGCCTTGACCAGAGCGGCCCCACCGTCAGCCAGACAGTCGCCCGCATGGAGCGCAACGGTCTGCTGCACGTCGCCGGTGACCGGCACCTGGAGCTGACGCAGGAGGGTCGGCGGCTCGCCACGCGCGTAATGCGCAAGCACCGGCTCGCGGAGTGCATGCTCGTCGACCTGATCGGGCTGAAGTGGGAGGAGGTACACGCCGAAGCCTGCCGCTGGGAGCACGTGATGAGCGAGGCCGTCGAACGCCGCGTCCTGGAGCTGCTGCGGCACCCGACCAAGTCGCCCTACGGCAACCCGATCCCGGGCCTGGAGGAGCTCGGCGGGAAGAGCAACGTGGATCCGTTCCTCGACGAGACCACGGTCAGCCTCAGCGACCTGGAGCCCGGGCCGAACGGCGCGAGCGCGGTCGTACGACGCATCGGGGAGCTGATCCAGACCGACCCCCAGCTGATGTACACCCTGCGGCGTGCCGGGGTGCAGCCCGGCACGGTCGTGAGCGTGACGTCGTCGCCCGGCGGCGTGAGGGTCGGCAGCGGCGGCAAGGCCGCCGAACTCCCCACCCGGACCGCCGCGCACGTCTTCGTGGCCAACTGCTGAGCCCAGCCCGGGCCCTGGCCCGCTTTTGTGGCCCGTATAGGTACAAGGGGCCCGTGCAGGCACAAGGATGGCCCTCGACCACTAGGGCGCGTATCGGGTCGTGATCAATCTGCGGGATTTACCTTCGCGGCGGGGCCCGATCCGTAGATCATTTTGCGTGTCGCAAGTGCAACTGACAGATGCGGAATGGGAGTTCATCGGCCCATACCTGCCGATCGGCGAGTACGGGCCGTACCCCGAGCGGCTGCGGCAGCAGTTCGAGGGTGTGATCTGGCGGTTCAAGACAGGCGGGCAGTGGCGGGAGATGCCGCAGGAGTTCGGTGCTTGGGCGACCGTTTCCAACCGCTTCCGGCGGTGGCGTGACGCGGGTGTGTTCGAGGCTCTGATGGAAGGGCTGATCGCGGAGGCTGCGAGGCGGGGCGAGGTGGACCTGCCAGCGTAGCCTTGGACGAGTACCTCGACTGGTACAACACCAGCCGCATCTCAACCACGTTGAAGGGCCTGAGCCGGGTCGAAGGTCGAATACCGAGCCCAGGCCCTCACCGCCTAGTCTTCAGTTACGCAGTCCAACTTTCGGGGCCCAGTTCAAACCTGGGGTACCCCTTTTCGCGTCGATGACCGTTCGGGCGAGCACCAGCTCGGTGTCGAGCACCAAGCGAGGTACTGCCCGTGCCGATGCGTGATGGGCCAGCCAGCTGGTCCTTGTGGTTGATTTAGACCAATTTCCGGGGGGCTGGCCCTGGGCGGTGGTGCACCGGGGTGACTGGGGCACGGCATCGCGGTGGGCTCAGGTGACGGCGAGTGAACGTGCGCGGTTGTCCCAGTAGGAGCCGAAGCACGAGGCCATGGCGGAGCAGTTTCCCCCCCAGCCGGCGGCGTTGCCGTTGAAGCTCGCCTGGTCGAAGAACACGACGACACACCCGGAATTGGGCGCGATGACGTACGAGCTGATGGCTAGGTCCACGGTCTGGCCGGTGGAGAATTTGAGCGCGCTGAGGGCGCCCGACGACGCCTCGTTCACGTTCGTAGCGTCGTCGCAGTAGGTGCGCCCGTAAGCGCTGGCGAAGTTCAGGTATCCACCCGCGCCGAGCTGGCCGGTGTTCCGGTACACGGTTAGCAACGGGCTCAGCGACAGTTCCGCCTGGTAGGACTCAAGCGCCCGCTCGGTCGTGAAGCACGCCGACGGACCACCCGCGAGGTCCTGGACGCAGTAATCGCCGGTGGACGCACTCGCCTCGGCCGCGGCCGGCAGGACGAGGACGGCGGCCGCCGCGACCGTCATGCTGACGATGGTTCTCCACAGTTTCATCGCGTTCATGACTGTTCCCTTTCCCTTTCTTTGGCGCGACGACAATCGCCGTCGCGTGGTCGCTATGAGGGCGGGATGCGGTTGCGCCCCCGGCCGTGGCCGTATGGACCACCTTGGAGAGCCGATCGTGTTGCTCGGCGGCGGCTCCGTCGTTCGTGTGGACCAACCGGCCAGCAAGCTCATCGGCTCAGCACCGCGCACGTCCCAGCGTCGTCCCCACCGAGCTGATCGCGTCGTTGCATGGGTGCCACGGCCGCAGATCCATATCCCTGACCTCCCCGCCCACGGGCACACAGATCACCACCCGACCCCATCCCGGCTCGAGATGGAGCGGCACAGCGTCCGGCAAGTGGTTCTTCGCAGAACTGACCTTGTTTGTCCAGAACCGTGGGAAGGCTGCGCACCGGACCTGGCCACGCGCCAAGCTGCTCGCGGGCAGGAAATCCCTGCCTGCCCACAAACACACCGCTCGCGTGGTGGTGCACTGCGCCGCCGGAGCTGCCTGTGCCGCGGCGGGCGCGGCCGTTAAACCAGCCGTGCTTATCACCGCGAGTGGCCGCGCCCCCAGAGTTTCCTCCTTGTCGGTCGATCCCCAGAAACCGCGCCCGACCTGAGCAGGGCTGCGTCGCCGATCTGCAGATCAGCGGTTCGTCCTTTACTCTGCCGGGTATTCCGCTCGACCAGAAGGGAGGAAAGGGGGGAGGAAACCCCCGACGGCGCGGTTGACACCACGCGCAGTAGCCATTCAGGCTGTGAGCGAAGTCGTGGAGGCCATGTCACCGGGGGAAGGCTGGTCGTGACAACGCCGAACACACAGCTCCGGCATGCACGGGAGTACCTCTGTCTCTCCCGCCAGGAACTCGCCGAACAGGTCAACGCCGTCATCTGGACGCGCCACTCCGTGCGAGCAGAGCTTGACGCCAACTACATCGGCAAGCTCGAACGGGGCGTCATCACCTGGCCCGGCGACCAGTACCGCGAAGCGGTCCGGACGATTCTACGGACCTCCACCGACACCGAGTTGGGCTTCCGCAACACCCGCCGCGCCCTCGTGCCACCGTTCCCGGAGCCCGTCGGCGGGCCAACGCACCCCGAGAGCCCTCTGCACGGCGCGACGGTTGTCGACGAACGGCATGTCCAGGAGATCCTCGGCGCGGCGGATATGTTCCACCGGTGCTTTCAGGTCCACGGCGGCTGGTCGATGCGTGCGGCCGCGCTCGCGCAGATGCACTGGTCAGCGCAGCTGATCCGCGCCGACGTCCCACACCACCTGGCCAGTGCCCTGTACGGAGCTGTCGCAAGCCTGGCTCACATCTGCGGTTTCATGTCCTTCGACACCGGGGACCACTGCGAAACCCGCCGCATTTTCCGCTTCGCGCTGTCCTGCGCGGACAAAGCCGCCGACTGGCACGCCCAGGTCATCATCCTGGCTTCCATGTCCCGCCACGCCACCTGGACGGGCCGCTTCGACGAAGGACTCCTGCTCGCCGAGCACGCACTCGAGCAGGTGGACCGCCTCACCGCGACCGAACAAGCGATGTTGCGCACCGCACGAGCCAAGGCCCTGGCCGCGACCCAGCGCACCAGCGAAGCCCTGCGAACTATCGGCACCGCCGACGAGGACTTCTCCCGCGCCGACCCCGACAACGATCCACCATGGATGCGGTTCTACGACCTCGCGCAGCACTCCAGTGACACCGCGGAAGCCTTCATGTACCTCAATGCCGCGGGTTATCGGACCGCCGAAACTCGCATCCGGTTCGAGGCCGCGTACTACGGACACGGAGACCACTACGCATGTTCACGCGCCATCGCCCACGCAAAACTCGCGTCCGCGGTCCTGGCCACCGAAGATCCGGCCGAAGGAGCCATGATCGGGCAGGCTGCGCTGAAAACTGCGGGCACCATCCGTTCCGCATTGATATCCGACAGCCTGCGCACCTTAGACCAGCACGCCGCTCGACACCGCGGTGTTCGGGAGGCTAAGTCCTTGCGCGAACAACTCAGCACCAGACTGACCCCGGCACACTCCGACTAAGCGAATCCGGTGAAGTTGATTGCGTTGGATAGGCGTCCCAGGGAGGAGGGACGTCATGCCGAAGAGCCTCCGCGTCGAGTTGACTGACAATCAGCGCCGTGACCTGCACGCGCTGTTGGCCCGCAGGGACTTAACCGCCTATACCCGGCAGCGTGCCGAGTGCATCCGCTTCATGAACCGCGGCAAGTCCGTGCCCGAGGTCGCCGACCTGCTGGAGTGCAACCCGGTCACGGTCCGCACCGCGGTCCACCGCTTCACGGACGGTGGGATCGGGGCGCTGTCGAATGCCCCACGCCCGGGTCGGCCGGCGAGGCTCCTGGGGCCGGCGACCAGGCCGCACTGGCCGAGCTGCTGGACGACTCCGCAGTCAAGGGGATCACCTGGAGTGTCCCGGCCCTGTGTGAGTGGCTGCGGGTCGAGCGCGGGGTGGAGATCTCCACGGACTGGCTGGGCGAGCTGCTGCGGCGTGAGGGATTCCGCTGGAAGCGCACCCGCGACAGCGTGCGGCACAAGGCCGACCCCGTCCTTCAGCAGGCCCGCCCGAGCCCAGCTGGAGGACTTGCGGCCTTGCGGCAGGCCGCACACGCGGGAGACCGCGATCTGATCTTCCTGGACGAGTCCGGCTTCGCTCCCACCATGCCCACCGGCTACACCTGGTCCAGGATCGGGCAGCGCGCGGTGGTACCGAAGGAGGACACCCGCAATCGCCGGGTCAACGTGCTCGGCGCGAAGATCATTGGCAGTGAGCCGGGCCTTCTCTGGCGGCGCACGAGCGGGAAGATCGACGCGGAGATGCTGCTGGACTTCGTCTGCGTGCGGCTGGCGGGCCTGGGCGGCGGCGCGGCCGTGTTGGACCTGGCCGCCGACGGCCTCGGCCTCGACATCATGCCGGTCTGGGAACGGCGCAGGCCGTGCACGGTCGAACTGGATAACGCCTCGGCCCACACGGCCAACGCGTTCAAGGGTCGCCGCCGCCAACTGGCGAAGATCGGAGTGGAGCTGTTCTATCTACCGCGATACAGCCCGGAGTTGAACGACATCGAGCTGGTCTGGCGGCAGGCAAAATACGAGGACCACTCACAGTGCGCCCACACCAGTGTCGACTCCCTCGGCGAGGCCGTCGACCGGGCCATGACCCAGCGACAAGACCGGATCCGAGGATCAGCAAAGAACTTCGCCACGACGGCACGGACTGGGCCCGCGCTGCAAGTAGCACGATCAGACGATCACGGGGCCTGAGCCGGGTAGCGGTCACAGCTCCTGTGCGGGGACGCTCGTCCAGCAGCCGCGCAGTGCCGCCTCCAACTCGCGGTTCGGGGTGAAGAGTTGGTCGTCGATGGCAGTGATCGTGCGAATGCCGACGACGGCGTTGGTCGCGAAGGCGTGCGGGAAGTTGTGCATGTCGCCTCGGTGTACAGGGACCGACTGGACGGCGTAGCCGTGATCCGGCAGGGCGGTCTGCAGCAGGCGCATGGTCACTCCGGGCAGTACGTCGGCCTGGGGCCACCGGATCTCGCCGTCAGCGCCAGCAAACGCGATGTTCCACGTCGCGCCCTCGCTCACGTGGTCGTGAGTGTCGAGGAAGAGGACGTCGTCGAAACCGCGGGCCTGGGCGGCGCGCCGGTGGTAAAGCTGAGCGAACAGGCCGCTGTGTTTGACCTCGGAGACATCGCGGACGAAGACAGCGGTCGCCACCCGCATCGGGGCGGGCGGCACGCTCGGGGCCGGGCGCGTGGTGATCAGGACGTCGGGCGGGCCATCGGTGGGCTTACCCATGGCGAAGTCACGCCGGAAGAAGGTGATCCGCGCCGAGACCGGATCAGCCGCGTCTGCGGTCGCTTCGCGGAGCCACTGCCGTACCTGTGGCTCGTCGACTTCGGCCCCGAACAGGGTGCCGGCGTCGTGCCGCAGCCGTTGCAGGTGGAGGTCGAGCCCCTGGACACGGCCTGCTTCGACGACGAGCGAGGTGAATGAGCCGTACCCGTACAACGCCAGGGGTGCCAGGTCTTCAGCGGTGGCGGGCTTTCCGTTCACGCGCACGATGCCCCCGGCGAAGTTGCATGACGATGTTCGTGGAGGTTATCGCCCGCTCTGGTGCTCCATTGCCATGGGCCGAATCCGGTTATCAAGCAGGACCGAAAGACGGGCATCCATCCCGGGTGTCCGGTTAGGGCGCGTATTGAGTCGTGATCAACTGGTGGTCCGGGTGAGGTCTTTGATCCAGATCATCGAGGCTCGTAGGTGGAGGCCAGCGAGGTAGCTGTCCGAGGTCTTGTCGTATCGGGTGGCGATGCCCCGCCAGGCCTTGAGTTTGTTGATCAGACGCTCGACGGTGTTCCTCTCCTTGTAGAGGGCGGCGTCGTGGCTGACAGGTCGACCGCCCCCGGAACCCTTCTTCTTCCGGTTGGCGGCCTGGTCCTTCTTCTCCGGGATCACTGCCTTGATGCCGCGTTGACGCAGGTGGGCCCGGTTGCCGCGGGACGAGTAGGCCTTGTCCCCGGCGACTGCGTCCGGCCGGGTGCGGGCGCGGCCGATGGGGCCGCGGACCCGTAACTTCTTGAGCACCGGGATGAACTGCGGGCTGTCCGCGGCCTGGCCCGCGGTCAGCACGAACGCCAGCGGGCGGCACTTGCGGTCGGCGGCCAGATGGACCTCGCTGGTCTGCCCGCCCCTGGAGCGTCCGAGAAGAGCGGCCTTCAGGCGGACTCTTCGCCGACGCCGTATGCGTCGTCGTTCCTCCCGCTCGGGATCTGCTTTGACGTCCTGCCCGCTTTGTTCTTCGAGGCTGCCCCCTTTGACCTGGCCTTCTCCTCCTCGGCAGCAGCCTTCTCCAGTGCAGTGATGACGTCCTCACCCAGGTGCATCCCGGCGGCATCGTGGTGTGCCCGCACGGTGGTGGAGTCGATGCTGACCAGGGACAGGTCCACCTCGCCCCGCTTCGCCGCTTCCGCGATCAGGCCTTCCAGCAGGGCCTCGAAGACGCCGGCGTCACGCCACTGCCGGAAGCGGTTGTGCACGGTCGACCAGGCGCCGAACTCCTCCGGCATCTCCCGCCACTGCCCGCCGGTCCTGAACCGCCAGATCACACCCTCGAACTGCTGCCGGAGCCGTTCGGGGTACGGGCCGTACCCGCCGATCGGCAGGTACGGTCCGATGAACTCCCACTCTGTGTCCGTCAGTTGCACTCGCGTCACGCAAGAAGATCTACCGGAACAGACCCCGCCGCGAAAGCGGAGTCCGGAACTGCCACCGTCTGCCCTCGAACCGAACTAGGCTCAACCGAGACCGCGGTGGGCGGCCCACAACGTCCCGGCACGGCTGGCCGCGTCGACAACCAGAGCCGCCAGTTCCGGTTCGTCGGGAACCGGGAACGAGACATATGCGCCCCGACCACCGCCGACTGGTCGGCCATAGGCTTTCGCGGCGAGGCGACCGTCCGGGAGAAGCCGGATGTTGAGTGTGGTCAGTTGGAACTCTTCACCACGTCGAGTGTCCGTCCAGCGGAGCGCCTGCGGGATCGTGACGTTGATCGCCAGAGCATTCACTTCCAGGTCGCTGCTCATGGACGGATGCTCTCACGCGAGTCGCACAGGCGGCGGGCGAGGTAGACAGTTTGATCACGACTCGATACGCGCCCTAGAAGGCGACATCGTGGTCGAGGGCCGTCCTCGTTGATTCAAGGGAAGGTGTGCACCAGGTTGCCCAGCACGTGGAGCCTGGCCAGTTCTCCCAGTTCTCCCAGTGCTGCCGGGACCTAGTTGAGGGTGTATCACCGGCTTGTACGGATCTAGTGCGGTCGGTCGCGGCGTCCGGTTGGTTGCTCAGCAGTTCCGGGTGTCGTCGAGTTGGAAGTGCCAGACGACCGCGATCGGGGAATCGTCCAAGGCCGCAGCCGACGCTTCCGGGTACCAGTGCAACAGGTCCCAGGACACATGGGTCGGGAGTGGGTCCGGGGCGGTGTCGGGGTCGAGGGAGTGGCGCGGGCGGCGGGGTTCCTCGCATTGCCGGACCTGGAAGCCCAGTGGGAGCGCCGCGGCGAGGTAGGCGCTGAGCGGGCGGTGGTGCTCGGCGAGGACGGAAGGACGGCCGTCCGGGCCGGGACGGCGGGCCAGGGTCGGCCGGAGGTAGGACACCAGCAGGTGGGCATCCGAGATCACGAGGCTTCCGCCAGGGCGCAGGACACGAGCGAACTCCGCCAGTACCGGGGCCAGATCGGGGACGTGTGTCAGGGCGAGCGCACACACGACAGTGTCGACCGCGTTGTCGGGAAGCGGGAGTTGGTGCAGGTCGGCCTCGTGGAAGTCGACATCCGGCAGGCGCTTG
Source organism: Streptomyces sp. NPDC093544 (assembly GCF_040683495.1). Classification (NCBI taxonomy): domain Bacteria; kingdom Bacillati; phylum Actinomycetota; class Actinomycetes; order Kitasatosporales; family Streptomycetaceae; genus Streptomyces; species Streptomyces sp. NPDC093544. The sequence continues at coordinate 232,065 of NZ_JBFBEA010000009.1, forward strand.
CGGGCCTGGGCGAGCATTTCCGGTGAGGCGTCGACGCCGATCACATGATGGCCGAGTTCATGCAGATAGGTGGTGTGACGTCCAGTGCCGCAGGCCGCGTCCAGCGCCGTGCCGGCGGGCAGGCTGTCCAGGATGCGTCGGACAACGGGCTGCTCAATGTCGATCATCTGATTGCCAGGGGCGTCATAGTGCGGTGCCCAGGCTTGGTATACGTCGGCCGCGCTGATCGTGCCCGAACTCGCCATGACCCCCGCGGCATGCGCGAGGGTGGACTTGTCCAGCAGGGTGCGGATCTCGGCGATCCGGGCTTCGACGAACGCCCGGTCGGCGCTTCCCTCCCTGAAACCGCGCAGCAAAGCGGCACCCTCGATGCCCAGCAGATATCCCAGGGGGCTCAGATAGGTCACCCCATGGACGGTACGGACACATCCGCCGACTGCTCCACCGGTTTTCTGCGCTTCGGGAAGCTGTCCCGACTCATCGAGCACATCATGAATACGCGCTGTGAACTGGGCGCTGACAGGTCTGACTGCGATTCGTCGAGTGAGTGAGTGAGTGAGTGAGTGAGTGAGTGACGTGCCGGGGCACGGGCCGCTTCCTGGGCGTCATCGACAGCGGTGCCGATCATCCAGGCAGGCAGGCAGGCAGGTCAGGTGAGGAGTTTCGCGAGCACCGCCATCTCGGTGGGTGGGTCGATCACCGGCTGGATGAGGAGTTCGTCGACGCCGGCCTGTTCCAGGGTGGTGATGCGGGCGAGAAGGTCGTCGCGGGTGCCGACCAGTGCCAGGTTGTTCATCAGCGAGGGCAGAACCAGGTCCCGGTCCTGTGGTGCGATGCGTCCGAGGTAGTTGGGGTAGAGCTTGGTGTGCCGGTCCGGCGCGGTGGCGGTAGTGCCGCGCCGGTCGAGGAGCCGCCGCACCGCCTCGCGTTCCTCGGGGCCGAGTTGGTCGGCGATGGCGGGTGTGTCGGCGGCTGTGTCGGCGGCGAAGGCCAGCAGCGACAGGACGAGGTGGCCCGTCGCGTCCCGGGCTGCGTCGCCGTAGGGGTCCTCGTCCTGGTCGAGCAGGCGGAGCGAGGTGACGACGTAGGAGTCTGCCCGGGAGTCCGTGTGGGAGTCGGGGTCGCGGGGTGTGCCCTGGGCGGCGTGGCGGCGGGTGTCGTGCAGCGCGTGCCAGGCGGTGGGGTCCAGCAGGCCGAAGGAGATGAGGCCGGTGCCGCGGCGGCCGGCGACGGCGGCGGCCTTCGGTCCGAGCAGCGCGGCCACGACGAACTCGATCGGGTCGGCGGTGTTCACGTGCGCCCCGGCGTGCAGGAACCGGATGTCGCGGACCCGGTCACCTTCGCGGTACTCGGTCGAACGTCCGGCGCACAGGTCCTGCAGTGCGACGGTGAAGTTCTCCAGCCTGGCCGCCGTGGTCGGCCGCATGCCCAGGGTGCGCCGGGCCGTGTTTCCGGTGCCGACTCCGCAGATGATCCGGCCCGGTGCCAGTGCGTTGAGACTGGCGAGCCCGCTCGCGGTGGCCGGTGCCGAGCGCAGCGCCGGTGAGGTCACGCCGATGCCGAGCCTGATGCGGCTGGTGGCCTTCGCACACAGGCTCAAGGCGACGAAGGGGTCGCCGTGGACCATTGGGGTGTCGTTGACCCAGAAGCTGTGCAAGCCCAACTCCTCGGCCCGCACGGCGAGTTCCTCCACACCGGGCTGCGCGGCGACAACGACACCTGCACGCATCAATACCTCCAAGGTGTGAGGATCGAATCGAACTCGCTCAGCATGGCAGGTCCCGGCGCAGGGCCGCTGCGGAGTCGCGTGATCTTGTGGTGTCGCAGGGCGAGGGTGGCCGTGCCGGACGCAACGAAACCCCGTTGATGCAGATGACCTTCCCAAGTCGTCTGCCTGCAAAGGAGCCAACAACGCCTGCCCCGGCTACGTGGCCACCGACATCAACGCGTTCAGCGGTACTCAGACCGCTGAGCAGGGCGCGGCGATTGCTATCCGGTTGGCGGCTCTGCCTGACGACGGCCCTACCGGCCAGCTGTTCGACGGCGATGGAGTCGTGCCATGGTGACTTGCTGATGTGTTCCAGCTCGGCTGGGCTGTGTCTCGACGCGTGGCTGCGTCTCAACGCGTCTCAGCAGCGTTTGTGGGCAGCCATGACCCACGGCCTTCGGCCGAGGCCCACACGACGGCGAATGCCCTACTGGGGCTACTCGTGGCCGGTGAACATGTCGATCAGGCCCTGGGGTGCGTTTTCGCCGAAGCAGAGCTCGTGGATGCGGACGGCTTCGGTGGCGGCCGCGGCGCTGCGGGAAAACATGGTCTGCTCGTACGCGGTGAGCGCGGCCTCGACGTCATCGGGGTGCGCGGCGATGGCCCTGCCGAGTTCGGCGCCGTCGTACATGGCCAGGTTGGCGCCTTCGCCGGACGGGATCATGAGGTGGGCGGCGTCGCCGAGCAGGGTCACCCCCGGCACCCGATCCCACCGGTGTCCGATCGGCAAGGTGTTGAGGGGGCGCAGGGCCGGCGCGGTCTCACCGTCGGTGAGCAGCGCCGTGAGCTCCGGTGCCCAGCCGTCGAACTCATCCGCGATCCGCGCGGTGGCCGCGGCGGGATCGGTGAAATCGATGCCGGCGAACCAGTCCTGCGACTTGGAGAGCGCTACGTAGATATGGAGGGTCCCCCCGCTCTCCCGGTGAGCTTGGATCCCCTTCCCCGGCGCGGGTGCGAACAGCGCCCCGCCGCCGACCGTTTTCGCGCCGACCGGGTGCCGGGTGTCGCAGTCGAACAGGTAGGTCTCGATCAACGACGTGCCGACGTACTCAGGTGTGGCGTCGGAGAGCAGCGGCCGGACTCGTGACCACGCGCCGTCCGCGCCGACCAGCAGGCTCGTGACGACGGTGGTGCCGTCGGCGAAGGTCACCTCGTGGCGGCTGTCGCCGAGGGCACGGACATGGCTGACCTTGTAGCCCCACCGGATGGTGCCTACGGGTAGTGAGTCGAGCAGGATCTGCCGCAGCTCGCCGCGCTGCACCTCGGGGCGTCCACCCGTGCCGTCGTCGGGTTCGTCAAGCAGAACGGTCCCGTCCCGGCCGAGGACCCGCGTCGCCTCGCGGCCCTCCAGGATGAGGTCGCGGAACTCGTCGAGCAGGCCTGCCGCCTGGAGAGCCGGTTGGCCGTTGTGGTCGTGGATGTCGAGCATCCCGCCCTGCGTGCGGGCGGTCGGCGAGGGCTCCGCCTCGTAGACCGTCGCCGCGATGCCGTGGACGTGCAGGACGCGGGCCAGTGTGAGTCCGCCGAGGCCGGCGCCGATGATCGTGACGTCAGAGGTCATGGTGCTTCCTTGCGTGTAGTGTCGCGCGGCTGTCGGATGGATACCCGGCAGGTCATCTTTGGAACGTTGTTCCAATGCCCAGCCTGGAGCGCTGTTCCAGAGATGTCAAGATGGAACAGAGTTCCAGGCGTGTGCCAGGATGTATCCATGGCAACCAGGACGCGTCGTCCAGAGCGACGCGAGCAACCGCTCTCCCGGGAGCGCATCGTCGAGGCCGCGATCGGGCTCCTCGACACGGCGGGCGAGGGCGGACTCACGTTCCGCGCGCTGGCCGGGCGCCTCGCCACTGGGCCCGGTGCGATCTACTGGCATGTCACGGGCAAGGACGAACTCCTCCATGCCGCCACTGACGCTGTCGTCGCCGGCACCATGGCCGCGGACAACGCCGATACGACGCCGCAGGAAGCGATCCGCGCCCTCGCACTCGGCGTGTTCGACGCGATCGACGCCCACCCGTGGATCGGCACTCAACTCGCCCGCACCCCGGCGCAGTCACCGATGCTGCGGGTCTTCGAACGCATCGGACGCCAGGTCCAAGCGCTCGGAGTACCCCACACCGCCCAGTTCACCGCCGCGTCCGCGCTACTGAACTACATCCTCGGAGTGGGCGGACAGAACGCAGCCAACGCCCGCGAACACCAACTGGACGTGAGCCGGACCGAGTTCCTCAACACCGCCTCGACCGCATGGGCAAACCTCGATCCCGACGAGTACGCGTTCACCCGAAACGTCGCAGACCAACTACGCGATCACGACGACCGAACAGAGTTCCTCGCCGGCATCGACCTCATCCTCACCGGAATCACCGCCCTCCCAAAGCCGACTGACCCGACGCCTTCGTAGCCGCCCTCGCGCCTCCTCGGGACATTGGCTGATGGACGGGTACATCGCCCCGAGCAAGCCGCTCAAGCGCCAGATGGTCGGGCCGGGCAGCCTTCGGACTCCTGCGCTCACGAACGCTCACAAAGCACCGGCGACCTGAGAACATGCCGGCACAGCTCCGTTCAAGGACTTCACCCGCCTTGGCCTGGGCGGCACCTGGGCGGCACCGGGGCGGCGCCTGGGCGGCACCGGGGCGGCGCCTGGGCGGCACCGGGGCGGCGCCTGGGCGGCACCGGGGCGGCGCCTGGCCGGCACCGGGGCGGCGCCGACCCGTCAGGCGTCGTCGGAGGCGGGGACGAGTAGCTGGGGATCGATGTCGGTCACGCAGTCCGCGTAGTCCAGCCGGACGGCCGCCGACATGAACCGGTCGTATTCGTCCTGTCGCATCGTGAGCCGGAAGGAGTTGATCGTGTTGATGAGGTAGTCGACGGCGATTTCGGCCTCATCGTTCGCGACAAGGCCACGCACTGAACCGAGGGCCCGCACGGTTTGCCCCCGAGCCGAGGCGCGTTGCTCCAGAGCATCCACCACCGCGCGGATGATGTCGTCCGCGGAACTCTTCATGAGTCGCCCTATTCCTCCTGCCTGCCCGATGGCCGCCGACCGATTGGACGCGCATCATGCTCGACCGGCGTCGCAGACCGCAGACCATTGCGACCTGCGACGCCTGCCATGACGGCACCCATGAAGCGCAGAGAACCAGATAGATCACGCTCTAGTCACCGGAGAAGCGGATCCCTGTTGCGGTCTGCGCGTTGAGGCTGGTCATCGTTGTGGGCCGTGATCGGCCAGTGCGTCGGTGGGTTCGTGGAAGGTCGGCTGGTGTTCGTCTTCCTCGAAGCGTGGTCTGCGGAGGTGCACGGTGTCGAAGGCGCCTGCGCCGTGGTAGCTGAACCTGATGGTCGGGCTCTCGATTTCGGGGTGTTTTGCCCAGTCCACTCGGGGATCGTGTGGGGTGTCCTGATGGTATGTCAGATGTTGTGGTGTGAGGGGTGGTTGAGGGATGTACGGGGCGTAGGCCGGGTACGGCGGCGAATCCTTGCGATGCTTGCCCGGTTGCGCCGCGGGTTGTTCCTGACCGCTGCTTGTCACCACGACGGTCACGCCGACGATGATCAGCAGGAGTCCGGGGATGGTTGCGGGCTCGATGCCCTGGTCCATCAGCCACCATGCCCCGAGTGCGGCTACAGGTGTCTCAAGCAGGAGGAGGACGCTGATCGTTGTCGCTGACACCCTGCCGAGGACGAAGTTGAGTGAGCCGAGTCCCAGGATCTGAGGGAGCAGGAGCAGCCCGAGCAGTGACAGTTGGGTGGATCTGTCGAAACCGGTCAGCGAGATGTCGGCCAGCCAGCAGACGGCGAGGAGTTCCAGGCCGCAGACCATAGAGGTGAACGTCGAGTAGAGCGGCGTGCTCACGTCGGCTCGCGATTTTTCGCTCAGTGCGGTGTAGCCGGCCTGGGCGATGGCCCCGGCGAGGGCGAGCAGGTCGCCCAGTAGCGCGGTACCGCCGGACTTGATGTCGAGACCGGCTGCCGCGGCCGCTCCCACGACGGAGAGGGCGAGCCCCGCCCGGGTCCTGCGTGAGGTCCGTACACCCTGGCCCGCCGCGATGAGGGCCTGCCAGACGGGTTGGGTGGCGACGAGTGCCGTGGACATGGCGACCGAGGTGAGCCGGGTACTGGTCATGAAGGCCGCGAAGTGGAGGGCGAGCGAGGTGGCCGCGAGGAAGCCGAAGACCAGAGGCCGCCACTGTTCCCGGCGCAGGATGCCGCGCTCGCCGCGTACGACACGTACGACTTCGCGGCGCCTCAACAGCAGAAGAAGAGGACCGAGTACGGCGAAGCCCAGGCAGTTGCGCCAGAAGGCCATGGCGAGCGGCGAGGCGGTGGCGGCGGCGGTGAGAGGCGCGGTGGCCGAGATGGCGACGACGGTGACCGCCATCGCCACCACGGACAGCGGGTCGGCCTTGGATTTCACGCGTTCGCACCGCCGTTCGCGGTGGGCCGGGCCACGTGTGACGCCGGGGCTTTGAGGCTGTCGTGGGCGTTCCCATGCAGGTGGGCGGTATCCCTCGGGAGTGTGGGCCTGAGCGAGGTGAGACCGCAGGTGTCGAACGCGGGGGTTAAACCGTCAACGGTCTGTCCAGCATTGATCATTGAGTACGCAGTTTCTGTGCCGTGGGAGGAGGGGGGCGGCTGAGGGTTTGGAGGGCGCAGGTGAGACCCGGTCGTCGTCGGCGTGTCCCCGTCGTTCAGGCCACCTGTGGGCGGCCGGAGCGGGGTGAGAACAGCTGAGAGCGGTTGCCGCACACGGACGGGGTAGGAGTCCCATGAGGCACCCCCACAACGGGAGTTACGGCTCAACGGTTCGAAAGAAGATGCGGGGGTTACCGCGCGACGAGTGCGGCGGGGTTGACCAGCCGCGAATTGGATGAGGATCCGGCCGCGAAGTCGGTGAGAATCCGGGCCCAGACGGTCCTTCTTCGCTTGCTTCCCCCGCGCGATGCTGGCGAGCCGCCGACGGGTGAAGTGGCCCTGCGGGACATCGATGATGCCCGCGAGGACGATGCCGGTGCCCCGGGGGCAAGGCGGTCGGGCTGCGGCTGGTGAGCGTGGCGTCGAGGGCGGTCTACTCAGTCTGCTTCTTGCCGTCGTCGCGGAGAACGGGCCGGGCGCACCCGAGGCCGGATCCGATACAACTGGCTACTGTCCTTGCCGGGAGCGGCTGACAGGAACGTTGGCTCGTCTCCGGCGTCGACAGCGGCCCGGGCTGCCCGCTCCTTGCCAAAGTGGTGCGGGCGAACTGCGAATTCCCGCAGGGCTACCGGACCACGATCGGACTTCACCAGCGATCAGATCGGGGCATCGTCGGACTGCGAAGGCACCGCGCACGGACGGAGGACCATGAGCGAGCCTTCCAAGGTCGCCGTCATGGCAAAGGGGAACCGGTCGAGCTCAAGACAGAGTGCAACGTCATCAGGATGGACTCCTTGGCGCACACCCTCCGCCAATTCGGCGGCGGCGCGCGACTCGGCAGCGCGGCGGAGGAACTCAGCCGCATCCGTCGTAGCCTCGGTGGCCCGCCGAGCGATGTGTTGAGCACACGCCAGATCTTCATCGGCCTGCCCATCGTCGCCAGTGACCACGAACGTGACGCTGTCACTCTTGCGCGTCCGCAAGAGCCGAGCCGTTGCCTCCGCCACCACGAAGCTGGCGCACAGCACCAGCGACGCTTCCTTGACCGCAAGGGCGCCGACCGTCCCTGCCGTCGTCTTCTGCACAACGGTCCGTCCGTCAAGGTCAACGGATCGCAGCAGGCCCGGCGAGTTGACCATGTCGAACCCGGGCGCGGGCGGACCGTCTTTGAGCGCCACCCAATCCGGATGCGAAGTCTTGAGCGCCAGGGCTTCGTCCAACGACTCAGCAAGAACGATCTTTTCGGCCCCCTGGGCAAAGGCCCAGGCGGCCACGGTGAAAGCACGCATGACGTCGACCACGACCGCCACGGACGGGGGTTCGACCAGATCAGCGATGCCAAGGAAACGAGCGTCCATTCCGATCATGATCGCGCATGCCCGACCCGAAGCACTCGGAGAGTGATACGCATCACTCCTCAGTGGCTGCAGTCACTGCCGGCGGCGTCGACTTCGCCGGGACGGAGATCGATTCTTCCTCCCGGCCGGGGAAACTTCGCCCCGGCCAGGATGGTGCCCGTCGTGTCCCGGGTCAGCGTGCTGCCTGGAAGGCCCGGCCCGCCGCAGTCGTCGTCGTGCCGTTCGTGAACAGGCCACTGTTCGGTTTCGACGGGTCGGCGCCGAGCCCGAACCACGCATAGCGCTGGAGGTAGGAAAGGGAGTCAAGGGCCTTCGTGGACGCGGTGACGAAGGCGGCCTGCTCCGTCGGGGAGGGGAAGCGGGTCCCCTGGGAGAAGTCGATCAGCGCGTATTCGGTGAGCCAGATCGGCTTGTGGTAGCGCTGGTAGACCGCCTCCAGGTACGACTTCAGCTGGTCGACGGCCTGCGGAGTGCGGAAGTCCCCTCCGTACCAATGGAGCGTGATGAAGTCCACCCGGTAACCCTTGGCCGCAGCGCCGGACATGAAGCGGTCCAGCCAGCCGCCGGGGACATTCGCGCCTGTCGCTACCGCAGGGCTGCCCAGGATTTTGCCGGCTTCCATGAGTCGCGGCCACAACCCCAGCGCCTGATCGACCGTCATGTTCGACTGCTCGCCCATGTCGGGTTCGTTGAACCCGAGCAGATAGGGGCCCTGGGCGCGGGCCTCGGCAAGGGAGGCGTCGGTGACGGAGGCCGCTCCCCAGATCATCGGCACGAAGGTCGCCGACGACGGTGTCGTGATACCCGGATGCTGGGTGGCCCAGGTGTAGTACCAGCCGGCCCCGGACGCGGCGAGCGCTGGGCTCACTCCGTTGAAGGACCACACGCCCACCCCCTTCTTGGCGGAAGAGGCGATCTCCACCGGAGCCGCGGCCTCGGCGGTACGCGTCGGCCTGGAGGTCGGTTCCGCCGTCCGCGTCGGGGTCGTGGTGGGGGAGGCGGACCGGACGACCGAGGGTGAAGGGCTCGGGGATGCGGTGACCGCCGGGGTGGGCGAGGCTGGAAGCGCCGTCTTCGCGGCCGGAGCAGCGGAATCCGGCGTCAGACGGGCCCCCACCAGGACGGCCACCACCATCAGTGCCACGGCCGCGCCGCCGAGGACAGGCTTGGGGACGGTACGCGCCCCGTTACGGCTGGGCCGACGCGCCCGGCGTCTGCGACCGCCCCGATGGCCGCGGCCGACTTCTTCCGCACGCGCGGACTCCGGGGAGCCGCCGGCGCCGGGGCCCGAGGAAGGCGTACCGCTTCCGTTGACGGCGGCGAGCACGTGGGCCGTATCGAGACTGGGCGGAACGATCAGCAAGGGCAAGCCGTGCAGCAGTCGTTCCATGGGGAACAGCCCCTGTTCCACGCCTGTGCAGACCGGGCAGCCGCGGATATGACGTGCGAACCGCTTGCGCCACAAAGGGCCCGGGATGTTGTCCCAGGTCGAGGCGATCTCCTCCAGCCCTGTGCAGCGCGGAGCGGCTCCCAGGCCACGCACCACAAGACGCGATGCCTCCATCTGCTTCTTCATGCGCCCGACCCGCACGGCCGCGTGACGGGTCGACAGTCCGAGGGCGGAGGCGAGCTCGGTGGCCTCCAGTTCGCCGGTCTCCTTCAGCCACCACAGGGACAGGAGTTCCCGGTCGTCCGGGTCGAGCCAGCGTGTGGCCTCGGCGATCTCCCGGCGCTGCTCGGTCAGTCCGAGGCGCAGGATGGTCAGGCCCGCGAAGTCCAGGGCAGGGTCGGGTATCGCCTCCGCGTCTTCCAGGCGTGTACTGCGGTCTCGGGCCGCGATCCTGCCGTGTTCACGGTTTCGTACCTGTCTGATCGTGATGGCTACCAGCCAGGACCGGAACGCGGCGGGATCCCGCAGTTCCGATAGTCCTCGCACCGTGCGCAACAGCGTCTCCTGTACGACGTCGTCGACATCGGCGTGACCGTTCAGGGCCCTGCCGACGATGTTGTAGACCAGCGGCAGGCACTGAGCCACCAGATGATCCAGGGCCTGTCGGTCACCGGCGCGTGCCGCCATCACCGTCCCGGTGTCCGGTCCACTCCGGCGGATCTTGGGCATGTGGGTCCATTCCTCTGCGTGTGGGTGCAGCTGAGGCAGTTCCCCGGCCCGCGGTCCGGACCGTGAGGACGCTCCCTATGAACGGAGACCGCCGGAGCGGACGCGGACAACAGAAAGTTCGGCAGGAGGATTCGAGATTTGTGTTGTCGGGGTGCCGCCGACACGGTCACCGATACGTGCGTACGCAACCCGAAGAGCACGAGGAAGGCACAAGAATGGCACGAGGACGCAGTCGACACGCCGCGAGATCCAGGCGACACCGCTGGTGGTACGCCGGGGCAGCAGCCCTCGCGACGGCCGCCATGGTCCTGATCACCTACAGCATCTGGTCACCGTCGGGAACCAACGGCGCTCCCGCAGCGGACCGCCGTATCGCCGCCGTAACGCCCATGGCCTCCGGGTCCCCGTCGCGTACACCAAGCAGCTCGCCCTCCCCGTCGGCATCGCCGCGCCGCAGTCCCTCTCCCTCCGCCACGCCGAGCGTGTCAGCCAACGGTGGGAACAAAGCAACGGGCGGAGCCGGCACGCTCACGCAGCAGCCGTCCACCGCCCCGGCGGGCAAACGCCTGATCACGGTCGTCAACCGCACCGACAAGACGGTCTGGGCAGTCGCCAGCAACACCGCGGTCTACCCGGAAGGCCGCCAACTGAAGCCGGGCCAGAGCATGTCGGTGACCGTGGCGAACAACTGGGGTGGACGCATCTGGGGCCGGACGGGATGCACCTCCACGGCAGCGGGTTTCTGCGCGACCGGAGACTGCACCAGCGTCTGCAACGGCCCCAACCCGCCCACCACCCTGGGTGAGTTCTCCTTCAACGCGTACGCCGGCATGGACTTCTACGACGTGAGCATGGTCGACGGCTCGAACCTGCCCATGTACATCAACATCTCCCACACCACCACCAAAGACCCGGTCAGCCCGGACGGTTGCTACAAGGGCGTCTGTACGACGGAGGTCGACTGTCCCCGCCAGATGCAGGCGGCCTCCGACGGCCAGGTCGTGGGCTGCAAACCGCCGTGCGCGGCGTTCGGCGGCGACACATACTGCTGCCTCGACAGGTGGGCGGGCCGCGAAAACTGTGTCCCCTCGAAATGGCCGGTCGACTACACCCAGGTGTTCAAAAAGGCCGCACCATACGCCTACTCGTACGCCTTCGATGACGGGGCGACGATGCCGTGCAAGGGCGCCTGCTACTACCGCGTCACCTTCGGCATCACCGGGTAGCTCCGCGTCCTCACAACCCACGCAAGGCCAGAGGCCGACCCCCCGGGCGGCCCGGCCGTGGGGACGGGTAGCGCCCAGGAGAACTCCGCTTTCGCAGGGCGCTTTCGCCGGAGGTTCGATGGTCGGTCAGGTGGTCTGCCGCAGCCGCCTGTGCCGATCGCGTGCGCGTATTCGTCCAACCGTGCCGCGTGTGTCGGGCATATGGATGCCGCTCGGCGGTTGTCTCCGCCGCGTTAGCATCGTTCCATGTCGGACGTACCGCCTCGCCTGGAGCCGTTCATCTCGCAGACCGGGCCCGCAGAGCTCGAGGATCTCCGCGCGCGGCTGCGCGCCACGCGCTGGCCGGATACGCCCGAGGACGCAGGGTGGTCGCTCGGAACCGACACCACCTACCTTCGGGAACTCGTCGCCTACTGGGCGGACGGGTTCGAATGGCCGGTGCAGGAGGCGGCGCTCGCCCGGCTGCCCCGCTTCCGCGTCCGGCTCGGCGGCCTGGGGATCCACTTCGTACACGCCCGGGCTGTCGCGCCGACCGGTCCCGTCCTGCCGCTGGTCCTCAGCCACGGCTGGCCGGACTCGTTCTGGCGCTACTCGAAGGTCATCCCGCTCCTGACCGATCCCGGCGCGCACGGCGCCGACCCCTCTGACGCGTTTGATGTGGTCGTGCCCGACGTGCCGGGTTTTGGGTACTCCGACCGACCCACCGGCCCGCCGCTCAACTCCATTGCCGTCGCCGGCCTGTGGGCCGAGCTCATGAGCGTCCTCGGCTACGAGCGGTTCGGTGCGGCGGGCGGGGACATCGGCAGCCACGTGAGCCGCTACCTCGCGCTCGACCACCCCGACCGGGTCGTGGCCGTCCACCGCACGGACGGGGGTTTGCCCGTCTTCACCGGCGACCCGGCCGATCTCACGCCCGAGGAGCGCGCCTGGTTCAAGGAGGTCGCGGCCTGGGGCGCGAGCGAGGGCGCCTACGGCGCCATCCACCGAACAAAGCCCCAGACCGCCGCCGTCGGGCTCACCGACTCGCCGGCTGGGCTCGCCGCGTGGATCGTCGAGAAGCTACAGGCGTGGAGCGACTGCGACGGCGACATCGAACGGAGCTTCACGAAGGACGAGATCCTAACGAACGTCACGCTCTACTGGCTCACGGGCACGATCGGCTCGTCGATGCGCATGTACCACGCGAACGCCGCGATCCCGCCCGCCCAGCTCGCCCGCCGGGTCGAGGTGCCGTCCGGGTTCTCGATCTTCCGCGGCGACATCGTCCGCCCGCCGCGGGCGTGGCTCGAACGCACGGCGAACGCCGTACGCGTGACCGAGCCCGCGCGCGGCGGTCACTTCGCACCGTTCGAGGAGCCGGAACTCTACGCCGAGGAACTGCGCGCGTTTTTCCGCCCTTATCGGGCGGCGACGGCGGGCTGAGGGCACCGCCGTTTGCCGGCCGGCTGTGTTTTCTCCGCAGACGTCGTGCTTACGACGTGTCCGCCTTGGGAGACCCTGGGTTCGGCAAGTGCCCCTTGGCCCGCAGGCGTTGTCGAGAGCGAGTGCGCCGACAACGCCTGTCCGCCAACGAGATGCCCCACAGCAGTCTGCTCAGCACGTACGGCACGTGCCTGAGCAGCCACCGCGACAACGTGATCGCTACCGTGCCCACCCGGGGTTCAGCGAGTCGAGCGCTGGATCAGCTCGTACTGGGCGGAGGTGGACTCGCCGGTGATGAGTCCGTAGGAGCCGACGGACCAGAACTGTCCGGTGCGGCCGGTGGGCGCGAGGGCCTCGACGTCGTACGACTGGGTTTGGCCGCCGGGAACGGCGTCGCCCGCGACGGAGGTCCAGACGCCGTCGCGCAAACGCCAGTAGAGGGCGGTGCCCTCGTAGCCGTAGGGATCGCCCGAGACCCAGACGGTGCCCTTGCCGTCGCCGGTGATGGCATTGGCCCACAGCCCGCCGACCGGGCCGGTGACGTCGTGCCAGCTGAGGCCGTCCCAGTGCAGAACCTTGGTCTGCTGCGGTTGGTTCTCGACGTAGGGGGTGAGAGCGGTGGCCCAGACACTGCGGGCGGACTCCTGGTACAGGGCCGTGATCCGGAGATCGCTGCCGGCCGGCGCGGCGTCCTTCCACGAACTGCCGTCCCAGCGCAGGAGCACGGATCGGCTCGGCCGGCCGACGTACGCGAACTGCCCGACCGCCCAGGCATCGTGGGAGGTCCGTGCCTCGATGGCGCTGATGATGACGCCGTCCTGGAGGGGCGTGCTCTGCCAGACGCCGTGGGCATAGGAGTTGATCGCGGTGTCGCTCACCAGCCAGACCTTGCCGGGGACGGCGGCGAGCTTCGCGAAGCCGTAGCCCTTCTCCTCAGGCAGCGGCACCTGCGTCCACCGTTTCCCGTCGTAATGGGCCAGGATCTCGCCGTTCTGGTCGCCCCAGCCGTACGCCCAGACGTCGCTGGCCGACACCGCGTCCACGGCGTGCCACACACCGGTCTCCGGCACACCGGGAGCGGACTGCTGCTGCCAGGTCCTGCCGTTCCAGTGCAGGATGACGCCCTCGCTGATGCCGTCGATGTACTGGACTCCCACCGCCCAGGCGGCGTTCGGACCGGCCGACGCGATGTCGAAGAGGGCAGAGTTGTCCGAGAGCGTCCCCGCCAGGGAGGTGTGCCAGGCCGGAGCCGAGGCCTGGCCCGGCGCCGAGGCGGCGGGAGCCGCACCGTCTGCCACTGCGCCCGCGGCCGGGGCGACGGCCACGGTAGCCGCCGTTAACGCCGCGACGATCGCGATCTTGAGGTACGTGCCTGTCTTCATGACTGCTCCCCGTTGTCGAACGGGGGTGCCGTGTGGATCCCGCAACGTCGCCCCCGTTTGCGCTTGCTCACTCATGAGACCGTTCACCCCGCCCGACGGTTGTGCCACCAGCCGTGCGGCACATGGACGATGACCCGGGACCGTATCCACTCCCGCCTCACCGCCGCCCGGCCTGGATCACCACGACGGTCAACTCGCCTTCACCAAGGGCACGCTGATCGGACTCCAGGCCGGCCACCTGCTCGGCGGCGGGGAGCACCGGTGCTGCCGCTCGTCAAGGCCCGGCAGGATCAGCCCGAACTTGGCTGCCGGCACTGCCCGTTGCTCTTCCAGCGCGCTCATGCCAGACCAACGAACCACCGAGCAGAAAGCCGCGAGTTAAAGATCTGCACGCCTTGGACGAAAGACATAGGCGCCTGTCGGCGCAACCTCCCGTCGGTTCGGCAGTCTTACTTCCCGGGGTGCACATGACGGCAGAACATCAGGTTGCCTTCTTCCTGAGGGAGCTGGAGACGGGCGACACCTGGCGACGGGCAGCAGCGGCGAAGGGGCTCGGCAAACTCGGCGACACCGAGCACGCCGCGGTGCTCGTCCGGGCGGCCACCGACCCCGCGCCCGAGGTGCGGGAGGGCGCGGCGGTGGGCCTGGGCAGGCTGGGGGTCCCCGAGGCCGGGGCGGAGATCCTGCCCGCGCTGATGGACGACGACGATCCGTGGGTGCGCAGGCAGGCCTCTCTGGCGTCGATCCGGCTCGGGCTGCGCGACCGCGAGGTCGTGGAGGCCTATGGGCGACTGCTCGGCGATCCTGACTATCACCTGCGGATCAACGCTTTGGAGGCGTTGCGGGAGCTGGGCGTGCCCGGTGATGTTCCCGCGCTCGTCCGGCTGCTGGGGGATCCGGCATATGGCATCTGGGGTCGGGCGCGGGCCATGGTCTTCGAGTTCGAGAAGGACCCGGATGTCGAGGCGGAGCTGGTCCGTACGGCCCAGTGGGGCGCGGAGGCCGCCCGCCTGCACGCCCTATGGATGCTGCCGGACAAGCCCACCGACCGACTGTTGCCATCGCTGCTGAGAGATCTGACCGACGACCCTTCTACTGAGGTGCGCCGCACCGTGGCTGCTCGACTGGCGCGGGTGAACCGCCCAGAGACGCAGGCCGCGCTGTTCGCGGTTCTCGAGGTGGAGCGGGACCCGGAGACGGCGTTGCAACTGCTGTTCCGGCTCGGGCGATCGGGTGACGAACGGCTGCTGGGTCCGGCCACGCGCTGGCTGAGCGACGAGCGGGCGGGGCCGTCGGCCGCCGTTGCCCTGGGGTCCGTCGGCGGCAAGGCCGCCACGAGGCTCCTGCGGGCGCTCCTCACCGACCCGACAACGGCCGCCCGCACGCTCGCGGCAGCGGCCAAAGCCTACGGCGAGGTGGGGAGATGGGACGCCGTGTGGTTGCTGCTCCCCTTGCTGGACCATGCCGCGCCCGACGTGTACGAAGGTGCGCTCCGCGGCCTGGACGCCATGGCGGACACCGGGTTCCGGCCTTGGGAACGCGCGGCGGTCGCCCGGGCGCTGGTGGCCCGTCTCGATGTCAACCCCATCCTGGTCGGGGTGGCAGAGAGGGTCCTCACGGGCCTGACGGAAGCCCTGCCCGGGCTGCGGGAACTGGTGGACCGGACCTCCTCCTCCCTTGTCCGAGCCGCCGCGCTGTCGCTCCTGGACCCGCACAATGCGACGGACGCCGGCACCCCGCACGATCTGCCGCTCTTCGTAGGGCACTTGGGCGACGCGAATACGTGGGTGCGCCAGGCCGCCGCGGAGGGGATCGCCCACTGGGTGGAGGAGACGGGCACGCTCCCCCCGGACGAGGAGCAGCTGCGCGACCGGCTCACCGCCCTGGGCTCGGACCCATTCGATTCCGTACGCGAGGCGGCGGCAAAGACGCTGCGGGCCCTGGACGACTGCCGGAACAACTGACGAGGCAGGGGCGACAGCGGCAACACCCCCACCCTGCACGCCGAAACCACCCAGCCCAGCCCAACACAGTCTCGGACTCGTACAGCTCCAGCCACAGCGCCAGGCCCAGGGGCCGCTCCAGCCCCCGCCGCTCGGCCTGCGTGCTGGTCGGGTCGTCCCGGTGGGCGAGTGGGTGCACGCGGTCCCGGTTGGCGAGGTCGAAGACCTGGTGGGAGTGGCGGCTGAACAGGCCCTCCTTCGACCACGAGAGTGTCAACTGGCAGAGGACGTCCACACCTTCCGCGACGGGGTGGCCGTACGGCGGGCACCGCGAGCGCGTGGATCGCCGACGGCGTATCTCGATTCCCGCACCGATCAGATCGCGCCGTGGCTGGGAGAGAGCCAGGGCGAGTTCTGGTTGATGGCAGGGGGCTGGCGGGCGGGACCGGGAGGTAGTCGAGCAGGAGGTTGGCCACCGGCCCGGGGTGGGCAGGTCACCGAGCCGGAGTACGGCATGCCGGACGTCGTGGGCAACGCCGTCGGTGGTCATGCGGACGCTGGCGCTGAACGCGGTCTTGGAGTTGTACCGGCGGGCCATGCGGCTCTACTGGGCCGTCGGCGGCGGCTGGTTTCCTGGTCGTGACCGCAGTCGGCAGGTCAGGGCTTCACCACGATCTTGCCTGTGTGCCTGTTGCTCTCCATCAGGCGGTGGGCGTCGCGCATGCGGTCGAGACCGTCGAAGACCTCGGCGACGACCGGGCGGAGGGTGCCGTCGGACAGGCCCGAGTTGAGGTAGCGCGAAGCATGACGACGGCCCTCGGCGGTGCTGGTGAGGTTCAGGTTGGCGTAGCCGTGGACGGTCTGCGGCCAGTTCCGGGACAGCTCGACGGGGCGTCGGTCGAGCCAGCCGTAGAGGACCAGCGTGGCGCCCGGTACGACGGCGTCGCCCAGGGCGCGGAACGCCGGGCCGCCGATCGCGTCGAAGACGACGTCGACCCCCTGCCCGCCGGTCAGCCGCCTGGCCTCCTTCACCACGTCCTCATGCTCGGTGACGATGACGTGCTCCGCACCCAGGTCAAGGAGGCGCTGCCGCTTCGCCTCCGTACGGGTGGTGGCGATCGGGACCGCTCCGGAACGGCGGGCCACCTGGAGCGCCGCGGTTCCGACACCGCTGGACGCGCCCGTGATCAGCACCTGGTTGCCGGGTTCTATGCCCGCCGTGCGGACCAGGGCACCGTAGGCGGTGGTGTAGGTGAGCCAGGCCGCCGCCGCGGTGACCGCGTCGACTCCGGCGGGCCGGGGGACGACTGCGCTCTCGTCCAACAGGACCAGTTCGCCGTAGACCCCGTGAGCGCTCAGTTCGAAGTTGGCCGCTGTCATCACCGGGTCGCCTGGGGCGAAGACGGTCACCCCTTCGCCGACCGCCTCGACCGTGCCCGCCGCCTCGTAGCCGTTGCGCGAGGCGGGAAGGGTCGGCTGGTAGTAGTAAGTCCCTGCGCGGAAAAGGGCTTCGGCCCGGTTGAGGCCCAACGCCTCTGCCCTGATGAGGACTTGGCCAGGGCCGGGCGCGGGAATCTCGACGTTCTCGGTTTTCAGGACTTCCGGGCCGCCGAGTTCGTGAAAGAGCACCGTACGAGCGCTGCTTGATGTCATACGGGCGACGCTATGAGGCAGGCTGGCGACGATCCATGCCTGCTGGTCTCCCTTCTATATCCGTACGTCTCGCACAGGCGGCTGCGCGCTACCGTACGGACATGGACGTACTCAGCGACGCCATCGCCGCGATGCGCACCGGGCAGCCGCACTCCTCACGCCAGGACAAGTACGCGCCCTGGGGCATACGTTTCGACGCCTCGGCGGGGGCGGGGTTCCACGTGGTGCTCCAGGGCTCGGCGTGGCTGATCCCTTCGGACGGCGATCCGGTGGCGCTGGGCCCGGGTGACGTGGTGTTCCTCGCCCACGGCCGCGGGCACGCGCTGGCCAGCGACATCGACGTACCGCTGGAGGAGGTACGACTGGATCAAGGCACCGACTTGACCGAACTACCGTCCGTGCAGGGGTCGTTGAAGAGAACCCCCACGGTGTTGCTGTGCGGCGCGTACTGGCTGGACCGGGCCCGCGCTCACCCCCTCCTCGCGGAGCTGCCGGAGGTGGTCCACCTCCCCGCCCGGGTCGGCGCGCACCGTACGCTCCGGGCGGCGGTCGAGCTCCTCGGCGTGGAGCTGGAGGAGCCACAGCCGGGCTCCGACACCATCGTCACGTCGCTACTCGACACGCTGCTCCTGTACATCCTGCGCGCCTGGTGGCAACGCGAGCGCCACGGCCAAGGTCATCCGACGGGCTGGTCCGCGGCCCTCGCCGACCCCGGCGTCGCGGCGGCCCTCCGCGCCATCCACGGCGACCCGTCCCACCCCTGGACGGTCCAGGAACTGGGCGCCCGCGGCGGCCTCTCCCGCGCCGCCTTCGCCCGCCGCTTCACCACCCTGGTGGGCGAGCCCCCGCTCACGTACCTCACCTGGTGGCGCATGACCACCGCGGGCCGACTCCTGAGGGCCGACGACACACCCCTGCGCCTGATAGCCCAACGCACCGGCTACGCATCGGAGTTCGCCTTCGCCAAGGCGTTCAAGAGGGAGTACGGGGTGGCGCCGGGGCAGTACCGCAAGGGGGTCTCCTAGCTTGAGTTCTAGCCTCAGCCTCAGCCCAGACCTGGCGTGCGCAGTGGGCACATAGCTCCTGGTAAGCATCGGCGAGACGTGCTGAGACAGTCCGCGTCTGCCGTGAAATACCGGCAGACGCGGCCGCCTGAACGCGAGGATTCTGGAACCTGCCGGCCCGCCCGGCGGGAGTCATCCTGGTCCAGGACCGAGGTACAGCTCAGCCAGCCGAGGCAGTCGTCGGCGCATCTGTTGGGCATCGCTGAAGTCGAACGACTCGCCCATGCCCGTGCTGTCTTTCCTGGAAGGGCCTTGCTTCCGATCTCCTGATGCGGGCGCCGTCGCCAGAGTCGGAGCCGGATACGGCCCGGCGGGATCGCCGACGCCATGAGGGCAGCATCCCAATGACCGCAGGGGCTATGTATGTCGCGGTCGGAGCGCTCCCCCAACTCCAGTCCGTTGAGCAGCTGATGAGAGTCGAAGCGGGGGGCATATCGCCGCACCGGTTTCACTATCGCCGGTAGCCCTGAAAACGCTCTGAAACCGCGATGAATGGGGGGTCGGCCACGCTCTGCAGCATGACGACGACGAAAGCCCCGCGTGGGTCAGCGGCCCGGCGAGGGATCACCACGAACGGCCTGCGACTGATCCGCCGGCACGCGCCGGCCTTCGTGCGCTTCGCCGGGCTGGGCAGCGGGGTCACTTTGGCGGCCTCGGCGGCCCTGGTCCTGTTCTCGCAGTGGATCCCGTGGATGGCGGCGAACGCGCTGACGACCGTCGCCTCCACCGTGGCCGCGACCGAGATGCACGCCCGCGTCTCGTTCGGCCACGGCCGGCCAGGCCTGGCGGGCCACCTGAAGAGCGCGGCCACCATCGTTGCCGGCTGGCTGGCCACGTCCGCCGCGGTCGGCTTGCTGGCTGTGCTCCGCCCCGGCACCGGACTCGTCCTGCAGCAGACGGTGTACCTGTCGGCCACCGCCCTCGTCGGGATCGGCCGCTATCTTGTGCTGCGTCTGGCCGTGTTCGCGGAGCGCGCCCCGCAGTCGCGGACAGGCGGGGGCATCCGGGTGCGTCCCGCGTACGACGAGGGCGCCCGGCCCGTCAGGCGAATCAGCGACACCGGAACACGCGGGATTATCAGTCTCAACCCTCGACTCTCAACCCCTCGGCTCGCGGCTAAGCCGACAGCATGGGCGGCGATCTCGGTCTCTACGGCGGCCACTGCTGACAAAAGCCGAGGCGTCGCCGCGGTCCAAGTGCCCCTCGCCCAGCGATGTCGGGAAGCAGCGAAGGTCGTTGGACAGTGCCCCCGCCACGGTTCACCGCCTGCGGCAACGGCGTCTGAGGCAACGCAGTTCGAGGACACCGGACGGAACGCCGCGATCACCCGGGCGGCCTGAAAGGTTCCGAAGGGGGTACCCGGCCTTCGGCACCCACCGGTGCCGCTCTGCCGAAGGAAAGAGAAACCCGTGTACATAGGCCTGGGTACTGTCGTCCTCATCATCGTCGTTGTCGCCGTCGTCATGATGCTGCGCCGCCGCTGATACGCCATCGACGCGACGTGTCACTGCCGGCCGAGGAATTCGCCCTGACCTGCAGTGACGCAGAGGTGCTCGCCACCCGGTGCACGCCGGTCGTCCGGCTTCCCGAACCCACCGCGATCGAGCGGCGCTATGCCTCCTACGACGGTGAGCCGCCCTTGGACTTCCTGGCCGCCCACGAGGTTCTCGAAGCAGTTGAGCGGCTCACGACGCGAGGTTCCCCCGAGCGCGCGGGGGAGGGCAGCGTTTACATCGCCCCGCCGCGATCCGACTGACCGCCGCCGGGACCTGCACGCGCGGTTCCACCCGGAACGGAACTCGGCGAAGGCCGGCGCACCAGTCCTGGGGACTCCTCCCAATCCGACCCGGCGAGGTGTTGCGATGGGTAGGACGGGCGCAAGCAGTCGCCGAGGGTGATGGGACAGGCAAAGAGCGGTCGGAGCACGTTTGCCGTCAGCCTGCGGCTGCGGCGGTAAGCCAGTTCACGATCGCCGACATCTACAACGCTAAGGACAAGGAGTACGCCGCCGCCACGATCAAGGCATTCGCCAAGCAGTACTCTGCGAAGTTCCCGAAGGCCGTGGCGAAGGTCGTCGACGATGAGGACGTGCTGCTGGCGTTCTACGACTATCCGGCCGAGCGTTGGATCCAGCTGCGCACGAGAAATCCCATCGAGTCCACCTTCTCGACGGTTCGGCTGCGGACCAAGGTCACCCGCGGTGCCGGGTCCCGCGCCCCCATTTTTGCCATGACGTTCAAGCTCATCGAGTCCGCCCAGGAACGCCGGCGCGCGATCGACGCTCCCCACCTGGTCGCCCTCGTGCGCGCCGGCACCCGGTTCGAGAAGGGCGTCCTCGCCGAGCGCGAGGAGGCGAACGCGGCATAACCGGCCTGGGGGCTTCTACCGTCCACCAGCGGGGAGTTCTGTTGTCCGCCAACCGGGAGACCCAGCCGTCCCTTGACAGTGGAGGATGGCGAACCGCCACGACCCGTCGGCCGACCGGCGGGCGACGGCCGTCGTCGTTCCGGTCGGCGAGATCCGGGTGCCGTCCGGCAACGTCGCCTCGAGGTTCCAATCGACGATGATCAGGGCCGTGTCGCCCCTGATCTGGGTGAACCTGGGCTTATTGGTCAGACGCGCCTGAGCCGCGATCGAGTTGACCGTCTCAGCGCGCAGCGCCGCCCGGTCGGTGAGGACTTCGCCGGTGAAGGTGCGCATCGTCGCGTCCTGGTGGAACAGCGCTAGGACGGCCTCGGCGTTCCCGGCGTTGAGCGCGTCCGCGTACGCGAACGGCAGGCGGGCCGGGTCGACGATCCGGGAGTCGACGGTTTCCTGGCTGTTCATGGCTGACTCACTCCTCGTGTGGGTTCGAGCCGGACTCTCCGGAGCCGGCGCGACCACCTCCCAGCCGGCGGGTCGACCGGGCGCACCGGCACCACCCGATCGCCGACCGAGGCCACCAGCGCTCCGGCCCGAGGTACCCCGAACCGGACAATATCGCGCGCTCCGGATCCAACCATCGCCGCCCCCTGCCCTCGCCGCCGCAGGACGCCGCTGCGGCGCCAGGCCCGAACCACATCAGGAGATCCCGCACAGTTGAGCCCAGGACCGGGGTAGTACTGCTGTTCCTACCCTCGCGGCTGGCAGCCACCGTGTCTTCTAGAGGATGATCAGGCAGGCGAAGGATCCGGCGAGTTCGTTGACCACAACCGTCGGACCTCATGACGTGAGATGTCGGCGCCACCCTGCTTGTGGCCGGGCCCCGCAGCGCCGCAGACCCCTATCCGGAGACAGTCAGAAGCCGTTGTACAACCGAATCTGGGCCTGGCCGAGCGATCGCGGCCCCCGCCAATGGCGGCCCCGCTCCTCATGGAACCGACCCACGGTCCTGGAGTCGGCTGCACGCGACACTCGAGCCCGGCGCGCCTTGGACAGGGGCTGCTTCGGGGTCCGACGGCGGGCCGATGACGCCGAACTCGGCGCGGCGCCGGACGACGCACCACTTCAGCCGTGCCAGGCGCTGCCGGCATCCATTCGACCTCCGGTGACTCGCCGCCCTCCTCGTAGGCCCCCTTCGACTGGCAGCGCACTCCTCAACAAGCCTTAGGTTAGGGGCCGTTGGGAGTGTGGCTGGCCACTGGAGCCTCGTGGCGCCACTGGCCCGATCGATTCTGAAACAGAGAAAAGGAAACCACGGTGTCCGACGAAGGACGGCTGATCGCCGACCGCTACCGCGTCCTCGACCGGATCGGCCGAGGCGGTATGGCCACCGTGTGGCGCGCCCACGACGATCTCCTCGACCGCGAGGTCGCCGTCAAGAAGCTCCATCCCCAGCCGCATCTCGACGCCGACGAACTCGCCACCCTCTTCGAGCGCGCACGGCGCGAGGCCCGCAGCGCCGCCCGGATCAGCCACCCCAATGTCGTTGTCGTGCACGATGTCGTCGACGACGAGGGCCTGCCCATCATCGTCATGGAGTACGTGCCTTCCACCACCCTCGCCGATCTGATCAAGGCGCATGGCCCGGTACCGCTCGAAGAGGTCGCCAGGATCGGCCGTGGCGTGATCGCCGCGTTGCGGGCGGCGCACAGGGCAGGGGTCCTGCACCGGGACGTGAAGCCGGCCAACGTGCTGCTCGCCGAGGACGGCCGGGTGGTCCTCACCGACTTCGGCATCGCCCAGGCGGCCGAGACCTCGGCTCTCACCCGTACCGGCCAACTTGTGGGGTCGGTCGACTTCATGTCCCCCGAGCGCCTGGTCGGCGCCAAGCCGGGTCCGGAGGCCGACCTGTGGGCGCTGGGCGCAACGCTCTTCCAGGCGATCGAGGGCCGCTCGCCATTTCTCCGGGACAGCGTGACGGAGACGATGTATGCCATTGCCATGGAGCCGGCTCCCGAGGTCCGGGGCGCCGGGCCACTGGCCCCGTTGATCCAGGGCTTGCTCATCGCCAAACCGACTGAGCGACTGTCGGCCGAGGACGCCGAGCGCCTCCTGCGGACAACGGACGCCGACCCGCGACGAATACGCCGAGTGGGCTACTCCACCACTCCGCCCGCCGCCCGTGCGGCGGCGGGCGACGCTCCGGCTACGGCGGCGAAGCCGGAACCAAGTTCGAAGCAAGACCCGGGTTCGCAGCCGGACCCGATTTCGAAGCCGGAACCGAACCTGGCTCTGGCTTCGAACTCGAAGCCGGAACCGAACTCGGGGCGCAGAACACGCGAGGCATCCGCTGCCGACTCGGCAGCGGAACGCCCGAAGTCGGCCACGACCGACCCACAGGCGCGGCGGGCCTCTGGCCGCACGAGCCGTTCGAAGAAGCTGGTCGTGCTTGCCGCAGTGGCCGCCACAGCGGTACTGATCACGATCGCGCTGCTGGTCAACGCGACGACGGAGAAGAACACCAGCAGCGCCACAGAGCCGGCCGGCCCGCTCCCGGTCGACGGCACCACGACGTCGCCGTCCGCGGGTACGCCGACAGCCTCTTCCGTCTCCTCCTCACCATCGAGCTCTACGAGTTCCAGGGCCACGTCGCCGACGGCGGACACCCCATCGCAGGCGTCGACGCCCAAGGCCGGACAAGAGGATCCCGACACGGAACCCGGAGACGAGAACCCGGCCACGAACGGCGGACCTGACTCATCGGTCACCCCGGCCGGCCATGCTCTGGTGGTCCCCGCCACGGAGAAGTGCCTGAGCAGCGGCGCGGGGACCGAGGGGATACAGCTGGTCCATGCCACGTGCGACGACTCCGCGGGGCAGCAATGGCACATCGGATCGGATGGGACCTTCAGGTCATTGGGGAAATGCATGACCGTGGCCGGAGGGGCGAGCGATGACCGGACCGAGATCCAACTGACCGGGTGCAGCGGCGACGCCAGTCAGCAATTCCACTTCTCCGGTACGGAACTGCTGGCTGACCAGTCACAGAAATGCGTCACCATTTTCGGGGGCACGAGCGGAACGGTGGTGGTCCTTTGGGAATGCAGCGGCTGGGACAACCAGACGTGGACGATTCGATGACCCACGTCACCTCCACCCGGCTCGCTGCGTCGGCGGAGTACTGGCCGGGCGGGGAGACGATTGCTACGGGCCGGCGGTCTTCGCGTTCTGGCGTCCCGTCCTGGTGCTGGTGGACCCATACCTGTTCGGAGTAGTGCGAGTGGTTCATGGGAAAGTCCACCCGCTGGATCAACGCCCCGGCCACCGACCCGCCTACGTCAAGTCGGCCAGCCGCCATCTCACCGACGTACTTCACCTTCCGGAAGTCCAGGTGCTCGCCCAAGGTTCGTCCAGGAGCGGCACCGCAAGCAGCAGCAGGCGGACCGCGAGGAATGGGGATGGGCCTGGGTCCAGACAGGCCTCGTCTTCACTCAGGAGGAGGGCTCCTGGCTGCACCCCGGCAAGGTCGCCGATCTCTTCGAGCAGTTCGTCTCGGCGCCGTGCGCTGCTGTGGTGCGACGACCAGGAGATGGAACTGTCGGAGGGAGGCATCGTCTACCACCCCCGGAACGTCCCCCACCGCTGCCGGATCGCCTCCAAACACTGCTGCCCTACTCACGATCTGCGCCCCAGGCGGCATCCAAGGCGTCAGCCGCTACGCCGAAGCGGTCGGCGACGCTCTGTCGGGAGGCGCACAGCAACCCAACACCTCAGGCCAGGACTCGACTCTGTGTAACGAATCCGTTGTACGGCAACACAAGCTTCGTGTCGTCCGCGGCATCGGGACGACGATTACCCGCATGGCAACGATGAATCACTTCGGCATGACTCTGCGCGGCTGGCGTGAGCGCATGTCACCGCAGGACAGCGGGCTGGAGGTCGACGGGGAGCGACGCATACCTGGACTGCGCCGCGAAGAACTGGCCCGTTTGGCGGGCATATCGGTCGACTACGTGATGCGGCTGGAACAGGGCCGCGCCCGCAACCCCTCTGCCCAAGTGGTCACCGCCCTGGCCAGAGCACTGCGTCTCGACCCGTCCGAGCGTGACCATCTGTTTCGCTGCGCCCACCTTGCACCGCCCTCCGTCGGGAACGTCTCCAGGCACATACCTATGAGTGTGCAGCGACTGGTACACCAGTTGGGAGAGATTCCCGCCGGGGTCTTCGCCGCTGACTGGACCATCATCGGCTGGAACAAGATGTGGACGGCCGCGGTCGGCGATCCCCGCGCGTATGGCTGGGAGGGGCGCAATCTCGTCGCCGGGATGTTCCAGACGAGAGCCAGCCGAGACCGGGACCCGATTGCGGCATGGCCCATTCGGACATGGAGAGGCAGCGAAGCGCAGGAGGAGGACCTCGTCGCCGACCTGCGTGGGACAGCGGCAGCCCATCCCCATGACGTACGTCTTGCCTCACTCATCGAAGGCATGCTTCGACGGGAACCGGCGTTCGCCCGTCTGTGGTTCAACGGCACGGCTGGCCCCTATACCGGCGATCGCAAGACCATCGAGCATCCACTGGTGGGTGACATCGCCGTTGGCGTCGATGTCCTCATACCTGCCGGCACCGACCTCAGGATCCTCACGTGTGCGGCTGCGGCCGAGACCACCGACGCAGAGAAGATGGATGCTCTACGTGCGGCCTGTCATCTGCCACGAACCAGTCCGGCCCGTCCCGATTCAGAGATCGCCAACCTCGACGGAGGACTGTGATCCGGGCTGCCGACTCGTCTCACCTGTCCTTGCTCCTCAGCGATGCTGTGCGGAGGCGGACGCGGTGCTGGTCGAGTTCGGCGTGAACCAGAAGACGTTGCACACGTGGGTGCGCCGTTCCGAACAGGAGGACGCGAGGGCTGGCGGGCTGAGCGCCGACGACCGCGACGAGCCGGCACTGCTACGCAAGGTGCGGATCTCGGCAGCCCGCAGCCGGGCGACCTCCCCGGCAGTGGCGCGGGCCGCGCGGTGATCACCGGCCCGATCAACGACCACTGCTCGTCCGATAAGTCGCTGGGATACGGCTTGCGTTCACCCAGGAACCGTGCCGAGCCCGGAACCTCGCGGTACTCCGCGTCGGGCGAAGACCGGCTTGATACCGCGTTTCCACCGTAGCGGCGGCACTTGTCGTAGTCGTAGCCACGGTCGGCGAACAGCTGCCGCGGCCGGTGACGGGGCCTGCCGGAGCGGCCCGCGAGGATGAGTACGGAGAGGACTCAGGCCGGGTGTCCTCCGGTGATCGCGACGCAAAGGCAGAGCCCCCTGGTGGCTCGGAGGCGTGGACCGAACCGAGGAGTACCAGGGGGCTGTTGTCGTGGTGGTAAGCGGAGCGGCGACGCACCTGCCGCGCGCTCAACCGAAACAGCCACTGCCCGCCGAGGGTCTGGCGATCAGGACGAGACCGTCGTGACGGCCACGCCGATGCTCCACGTCCTCGGTGCAACGCTCCCCGGCTAAGATCCGCGTCATGCGTGCGTTGACCGTTGTGCCCGTTGCCCCTCATGTTGCACTGACCGAAGTCGCCGACCCCACGCCATTGCCTGACCAAGCGCTCGTCCGAGTCAAGGCGTTCTCGCTCAATCGCGGCGAAGTCCTCGACCTGCCAACGCGCCGGGAAGGCTCCATCACGGGCTGGGATGCAGCCGGCTTGGTGGAGGCTGCCGCCGCGGACGGCAGTGGGCCGGCGGCGGGAACTCGGGTGGTCGGTCTGGTCAGGGTCGGCGCTTGGGCAGAACTCGCGGCGATCCCCACCAACAGGCTGGCACCGATACCGGACGGTGTGTCATACGCCGAGGCGTCCACATTGCCTACTGCGGGCGTGACAGCGTTGCGGTCGCTGGAGATCGGCGGCCTGCTGCTGGCCAAGCGAGTACTGATCACGGGCGCGACCGGGGGAGTCGGCCGGATGGCGCTACAACTGGCGAGCCTCTCCGGTGCTCACGTCACCGCGCTCGTCCGTGACCTTGCGGCAGAATCGTTGCTACGGCGCCTGGGTGCGAGTGCGGTTGTGAACGCTTTGACCAAGGACTTCGATGTGATCGTGGAAGGCGTCGGCGGCGCCACGTTCGGCATGGCCATTGAGCACCTGGCCAAACGTGGCCTCCTGGTCAACATCGCGACACTGGACCCTGCGGAGTCCGTCACCTTCCGGGTGTCCCGCTTCAACCGCTCACCTGGCGCGCGGATCTATACCTTCAACAGCTTCGACGAGACCGCCGCCCACGACAGCGGAACAAGCGACCTCACCCGCCTCTGCACCCTCGTCGCGGAGGGCAGGCTCGACTGCCAGATCGAACTCGAACACTCTTGGCGCACCATCGCCGAAGCAATCGACGCCCTGCTCCGCCGCCGGGTCGGCGGCAAGGTCGTCCTCAACGTCGACTAGCGATGCTGGCCGCTGGTCCCGGCCGCAGGCGCGCCGGTCGTCGAGGCCGCCGGAGATCAGGAGGTCTCCAGGGAAGACGGCGTCGCGCAGCCCCTCCCATACGGCCGAACCCTCCGGGCCTGTTCGTGACCGGGCGAAATGAAGCGGACACGACTCTCCGCGCGGTGCTCCGCGAGGGCTTGAGTACCGGCGCATGCAAGTGATCAACGTCGACGCACATGGCTCCGGGTACCCGGGTCTCCCTGGGGCCAACTCGGGTGAGCAGGGAGGGTGTCGGGCACTCGTCCGTTTGAGCGGGGTGTGCCGGGTACTCGAAGGGCCGACCTCAGAGGAGGTGCCTCCCTCATGGAATCCGGCACCAGCACAGACATCCAGCCGACGCGTGAGAGCCGTAAGGCAGGGGAGGGTCCGGTCGCGCTACCCGGCACCCGGAACCCGCAGTGTGCCGACGGCAGTGAACTGGAGAGCCTCGACCAGGAGAGCAACATCATCCGGGGCGAGGACTGAGCCGCCTCAACCTTCCTTGCGGCGGGGAGTTGCCGGTACCGGCGGCGCCGTCTGGAGCTTGGCGACAGTCTCGGCGACCTGCAACTGGAACAATTCCGGGAGCGCTTCACCTGTGACGGCGCTGACGAGGTTGTCGGCGACATGGTGAAGTTTGGTGTTGGTGTTCTGGGAGACCGAGACCAGGACCTTCCAGGAGTCCTCAGCGCTCAGGCCGAAGGAGGCCATGAGAACGCCACGGGCGAGGTCGATGACGGGCCGCGTCTGCAGGGCCCGCCGGAGCTGAACCAGTTCGATCCGCAGATCCTGGTTCGCTTCGCCGAGCGACGTGGTGTCGTCCCCTGCGCGGTGTGCCGATCCGGAACGTTTATTCAGGGCTCGACCGGCTTCGTCGGCTTCACCCACCACTGCGAACAGGGACAGCGTGCCGGTAACCGAGAAGAGTCGGCGCACCGCGGTGCTGGTCGCCTGGATGGCGATCGTCTTGCCTTCGTCCAGGGCGCGCCGTCGGAGGCGCAGCAGGACGTTGAGTCCGGAGCAGTCGCAGAAGTCGACGTCGCTCAGATCGAGGTCGATGCCGCGTGCCGAGCGGGCCAGGGTTTGGCGCAGCCCGTCGTGCAGTGCCTGCTCCGTGACGTTGTCGATCGCGCCGGACACCACGACGAGTGTCCAGTCGCCCGCAGGGTGTGTTTCGATCCCCAGCAGTGGCCCCTGATGATCGCTCGACGGTAGGTCCGGCGGAGCTGAGGGGACTCCGTTAGCCACCGTGAGCTGCGTGGGAAGTGCGCGTTCTGGCATGGCGGCCACTCCATTGACATCCCGTGCTTTTGTGCCTGCTCAAGCCTCAGTCCGGCGCCCCTCACACGTCAAGAGATACAGGAAACAAAGTTCGCCCTTTTGAATGCGTGAATCAAATGTCCTATCCTGAGGTCATGCGTGGAGTACCCGAATCACACACCGGCTGGACGTTTCTCACGAACCACGCCCGCGTGCTGGCCGCGATCGCCGAGGATCCCACCACCCGCATCCGCGACATCGCCGCGCGTTGCAGGCTGACCGAGCGTGCTGTCCAGAAGATCGTTTCGGATCTTGAGATGGACGGCTATCTCACCCACACCCGTCAAGGCCGCTCCAACGCTTACCGCATCGAGGACGGGACCCTGCTGCGGCACCCCGCCGACCGGGGGTTGGCGGTGGCGGAGCTGCTGTCGCTCCTCGCCGCGCACGACGCGGAACACGGCGAGGGCCGGAAGGATTTGCAGTCGACGGCCCCTCGCCCTCGCAGCCCGGAAGGCGACCGGTGACATAGGGCCGTGGTGTCGCCCCGGCCAGGCCGCCCGTAACTGTCGGGAGCGGGCCCGCTCGGCGGTCGTGTGCCGTGTTGACCGACGCCTGCGATCACTGCCGGGCTTCGTCCAGTGTGTTCGGGATCCCGGGCCCCCGGCCCCCCAACCCCCCGGCCCTCTGGAACGAGCACTGAGCTTCGTACTGGATCGACAGGGCACCCCGGGGACCCCGTCCCAGCTCTGGACACCGACATCAGCGTCGACGTGGCCTGGTCAGCGCAGGCTCGCGGGTCTCACCGGAGCATGCGAGCTGGCGCGTCGCGGCCGTAGCGTCGCTGCGGTCGTCGTCATTGTCATCGTGGCTGTCGTCATGATGCTGCGCCGCCGCTGCCCCGTCCTCCTCGTGCCGGTGCTGTGGTGGCTGCGCGGCCTGCTCAGTACATCGAGCCCGTGCCCACTTGTGTCCAGGGCTCAGCAGGTTCCGGCGCCCTCGCCCGGCATCCGGCGGGCCGTGTCTCCGCAGGCACCGGCGCCTCTCCGCCGCCGTATCACTGCGCGTGCGCCGCCGGCGACGTGTGCCTTTCCAGGTCAGGCGGCCTCGTACTGGTGTGCCCGACCCCCTTTCCATTCCACCCACACCGGATCGTCGAGGACGTCCTCACCGAACGCCAGACCGGCGCGGCGCAGGAACTCCACGACGTCGTGGTCGGAGTGCGCCAGGCCGACGATCTCACTGCGCACGACGACCGGACGACCGCCCGTGTTGAGCGGCCTGTGCACGACTATCGGCACCCCTGCCATGGCTCCAGCGTGTGGCCGTACGGCTTCATACGCCAATTCGGATCTCGCCCGAAAGACGAGCGAGCCACGCGCACTGGCCCCCCTACCGGTGTCAAGGTCGTGCTGCTCGCGGCACTCGCCGCTTGGCCCGGCATGAGGAATCGCCGGAACGGGACACGTGATCAGGGATGGGTTTCGTCGCCGTGGCTGCGCAGCAGTTCCTTCATCTTGGCGACGGCGAAGCCCCAGCCCTGTTCGACGGTGGGTTTGGCGGGGACGGCGATCTCGTCCGGGTTGGTGAGTACATCGAGGAGCACGGGGCCGGGGGTGGCGAAGGCGCGGCGTACGGAGTCGTCGAGGTTGGCGGGGTCGGTGACGCGGATGCCGGTGATGCCGATGGCGGCGGCGACGGCGGCGAAGTCGGGGTTGTCCAGGACGGTCCCGAACTCGGGGAGACCGGCTTGTTCCTGTTCCAGCTTGACCATGCCGAGGCGGCGGTTGTCGAAGACGACGAGTTTGACCGGCAGTCGGCAGGACTTGAGGGTGATGAGATCGCCGAGGAGCATGCTCAGGCCGCCGTCGCCGCAGAAGGCGACGACCTGGCGGTCCCGGTCCAGGTACTGCGCGCCGAGCGCCTGCGGCATGGCGTTGGCCATGGAGCCCAGGTTGAAGGAGCCGAGCAGCCGACGCGTCCCGCGCATCTCGACGAACCGTGAGAGCCACACGGTGGCCATTCCGGTGTCCGAGGTGAAGATCGCGTCGTCATCCGCGCTGCGG
Organism: Streptomyces sp. NPDC093544; assembly: GCF_040683495.1. Taxonomy (NCBI): domain Bacteria; kingdom Bacillati; phylum Actinomycetota; class Actinomycetes; order Kitasatosporales; family Streptomycetaceae; genus Streptomyces; species Streptomyces sp. NPDC093544. The sequence goes on from NZ_JBFBEA010000009.1 coordinate 262,784, forward strand.
TCCACAGCGGCGGCCAGCGCCTCCGGGCGGATGCCGTGCTCGCGGTTGTCCAGCGCGGAGCGGACCCTGCCGACCAGACCCTTGTCGTGCGAGGGGTCGGCGAGGCGTGCCTGGCCCTCACGCCAGTTCAGGAAACGTTCCCGTGCCTGCTCCAGGTGCCCGCGGTCGCGCGTGCTGCCCAGCTCGGCGGTCAGGTGGTCGAGCAGGTCGCGAACGGTGGCACCCACATCGCCGACGAGGCCGATGTCCACCGGGACGCGGCGTCCGATGTGCGCCGGTTCGGTGTCGACCTGGATGACCGTGCGGCCCTCGGGATACCAGTCGCGATAGGGAAAGTCGGTGCCCAGCAGAACCAGGGTGTCCGCGGACTGCATGGCTCCCGCCGCCGCTGGGTTCCCGATCAGACCTGTCTGGCCGACCTGGAAGGGATTGTCGCCCTCGAAGCCCTCCTTGGCCTTCAACGTCAGCACCATCGGGGCCGCGAGGCGGTCCGCCAGCGCGAGGACGTCTCCGCGGGCGGCGCGAGAGCCCTGCCCGACCAGCAAGGTGATCCGGTCCGCGTGGCCGAGGAGATCGGCGGCCCGGCGTACGGCGGACGCTTCGGGGCGGGTGGTGGGTGTGGTGAGGGAGAAGCGGGCCGGACGGTCGGCGTGCAGTTCCCGATCACCGATGTCGCCCGGCACGGTGAGGACCGCGACGCCCTTGTGGCCCAGGGCGTTGCGGACCGCCGTCTCAAGGAGCTGCGGCAGTTGGTCGGGATCGGTGATGGTGGCGCGGAAGACCGCCACGTCACGGAAGAGCAGGTCGTTGTCGACTTCCTGGAAGTAGTCGCTGCCCAGCTCGGACAGGGGGACCTGACCGGCGATGGCCAGTACGGGCGTACGGCTCTTGGCCGCGTCGTAGAGGCCGTTGAGCAGGTGAACGGAACCGGGGCCGACCGTGCCCATGCACACCCCCAGACGGTCTGTGAGCTGGGACTGAGCGCTCGCGGCGAAGGCGGCCGCCTCCTCATGGCGGCAGCCCACCCATTCCACGTCATCGGTGGTGCGGATGGCGTCGGTGAGGGGGTTGAGCGCGTCTCCCACAACGCCGAACACTTGGCGGACGCCGAGTTCGCTCAGGGCGTCCACGATGACGCGGGCGACGGTTCGTGCCACGAATTCCTCCAGGTTGGATCCAGATCAGATCCAGGTCAGATGGTGAAGTGGTCGGGGTCTGCGGCTTTCCAGTCGGCCGCCCAGTCGGCGGGCGGCTCGACCAGCAGTTGTCCGGGGGACAGCCACTCGTACAGCCCGTCGTAGGAGCGCACGGTCTGCGCGTCGATGCGCCGCCGCAGCATGTGCGGCCGCAGCTGTGCGGGGTCGGTGACTCCCATGGAAGCCATGATCTGCAGTGCACTGCCGACGGTGGCCTCCTGAAGTCGCCGTACCCGCGCGGCTTTGTCGCCGACGTCGAGCGCCCGGGCGCGACGCGGGTCCTGGGTGGTGACTCCGACAGGGCAGGTGTTGGTGTGGCAGCGCTGAGCCTGGATACAGCCGACCGCGAACAACATGGCGCGGGCCGCGTTGCCGTAGTCGGCGCCCTGGATCAGGCGTTTGACGAGGTCAGCCCCGGTGGCGATCTTGCCGCTGGCGCCGATCCGGATCCGATCCCTCAGGCCCGCGCCGACCAGGGCGTTGTGCACGGTCATCAGACCCTCGGTGAGCGGTGTGCCGACGTGGTCGGCGAATTCGAGCGGTGCGGCACCTGTGCCGCCCTCCGCGCCATCGACGATGATGAAGTCGGGTGTGGTGCCCTCCTCGATCATCGCCTTGCACACGGCGAGGAACTGGCGCCGTGAACCGGGGCACAGCTTGAAGCCGGCCGGCTTGCCGCCGGACAACTCCCGCATCCGCGCGATGAATCGGACGAGTTCACGAGGCGTGGAGAAGGCCCGGTGGTACGGCGGTGAGATGACCGTCCGTCCCTCGGGGACGTCCCGCACCCGGGCGATCTCCGCGTTCACCTTGGCGCCGGGCAGTACACCCCCGATACCGGGTTTGGCACCCTGCGACAGCTTGAGCGACACACACCTGACGCTCTCGCCCGACGCCTTCTCGGCGAACTCCCCGGCGTCGAAGTCCCCGTCCCGGGTCCGGCAGCCGAAGTAGCCGGTACCGATCTCCCAGACCAGGTCACCGCCCGGGCGCAGGTGGTACTCCGACAGCCCGCCCTCACCGGTGTCGTGTGCGAAACCGCCTGCCGCGGCCCCCTGGTTGAGCGCCAGAACGGCATTGGCCGACAGCGAGCCGAAGCTCATGGCGGAGACGTTCAGCAGTGCCATGTCGTACGGCTGGGTGCAGTCCGGGCCCCCTATCCGTACGCGCGGCGGATGCTCGGGCACCGGGCGGGGCGCCATCGAGGGAACCAGGTACTCGTAACCCGCCTGGTACACGTCGCGTTCGGTCCCGAACGGCTCCTCCGCGGCGGTGCCCTTGGCCCGCTCGTAGACGATGCTGCGGATGTCCCGGTCGAAGGGCCGCCCGTCGAAGTTCCGCTCTACGAAGTACTGCTGCAGTTCGGGACGGATGCGTTCCAGCAGGAAGCGGGCGTGCCCGATCACCGGATAGTTGCGCAGCACCGAGTGCCGTCGCTGAATCAGGTCCCACACACCGATCACGCCGAGCGCGGCCAATGGTACCGCCGCCATCCACCACCATGGCGACACCACCACAGCCACACCAACCACTGCGAAGGCGGCGCCCAGGACCACCGCGATCATTCCGGTTCTCAGCACGATCCACGAGTAACCCGCATGACCCGTCTCATGCGCACCAACCGCAAACCACCAGGCCCTACGTGGTCGTCTCCCGGCCCCGGCAGAGGCGGCAGGGCATCTTTTCCAAGGCGCCTGAACCCTCTGCCTTGAACGCAGGGTTGGTGGTCTCGGAGCAGGGCCCCCTGACGCGAAGCTGAGCCCGCCGTCCTCCTGCGCGGCGATGTTGTCGACGGCTACCCGCTCCTGAACAATGAGGTTTCGCATGTTCGGATCTCTTCGCGCTGGTAGCGGTCATAGTGGTTCCGGCCGGGTGGTGGGGCTTCTCCGGGCGAGGTCGGGTGGCTCGCTCCATGGCGCCGGATGGTCATGACTTCGACGTTCCTGGCTCGTCGGGCCGCGCGCCGTTGCCACTCTGACGCTGACGTTCCGCACGCTGCTGGATGAGTTCCTCGACGGCGCTGGGCAAAGTCGTCTCGAAGTCGATCAGCTTCGCCCACGTCGGTGTCATCACGATGCGGACCATGCCGTCGTAGAGCGAGCGGACCTCGGCCTCCCACTCGACCCGTTGTTCGGCCGTCATCTGGTAGGAGCCGTTCATCTCGAGGTACTCCTCGGGAATGCCGTCGACCTCGTCGAGTTCAACAGTGCCGCGGACGAGCAGGATCTTGGGCGGGTGCACCTCGGTGTCGATCGTGATGGCGACGGCCGGGTTCTGACGTAGCGAAGCCAGCTTCGGGGCGTTCTTCGACGTGCACATCACTGCCTCCTTGCCGTTCCAGGCGAAGGCGATCGGGATGTTCCGCGGTGTCCCATCCTTGGCCACGTAGGCCAGTCGGCAGAGGTCACGAGCCAGCATCTCCTGGCTCAGCGGGCGATTGAGGATCTCGGCGACCTGGTCGTTCGTCATGGTGGGCCTCCTGAGGGTCGTGCGACCACGGTGGTCGCTCCTGCCCCTGGGACGGAGTCGTCACGCCGTTCTCGACATCCTTGCCGAACCTTCCCCGCGCCCCAACGGACACTTGTGCGTTAGGGCGCGGGGGGTGGCGCCGTCAGCCGCTCAGAGCGCACGGCAATAGGGAGCGTGTTACTCAAGTCGTTTGGTGGGTGCGGCGTACCGGCCATCGGTAGCTCACCAGGATCGCCCTCAACCGAGTGGTCAGCGGAAACTGAGACGGGCCACTAGTAGTCCGCACTTGCGAAGTATCGGCCGCCGGTGAGACTGCTCGCTCCAATCGCCGTAATTCCATCCATTAGAGATCTATAGCTAGGTGCATCGGCGACGGGTCTGCTCCCGCCGTAAGTATGGCCTGTGAATGTAAAACGTTTCGATCCTGGTCGAAATGATTGACGCTTCCAGACGCTTCGGCAAACTATTTCTCTTCAGGTAGACCCGAAGCGGGAAAGGGTGCTGAACGGCGCGCTACGGAGCGGCGTGAAAGCTCACGCCGGGCGGGCACCATGGGGCGCGTTGTCACATAAACGTGGGGAGAATCTTGTGGCCGAGTGGATATTGGCATTCGACGCCGACTGTCGATTCTGTGCAGAAGTGGTGGACCGGGTTCGCGTCTCCGTCGACGGCAAGTTGACCACCGCGGGCCTCACGGAACCCCGTATTCGCGGTCTGCGTGCGCGTGCCCTGGGGGAAGGGGCCGCGTGGGCCCCGACCCTGTTGGCGGTCAACGGTGACCAGGTGCGGGCCTGGACCGGAACCGCGCTGTCCCTCCGTCTGGCGCGGCTGTTGGGGCCGGCTGACTCGCTGCGTGTGGTGCGTGCGCTCCGCGACCTCGATGTGTTGCGGCCCCCGAGCCGTCGAGGAATCCTCAAGGCCGTGCCGGGGCTGGCCCTGGGGACGTTTCTGGTCACCGGCGGCCTGGCAGCCTCACCCGCGCAGGCCGTGACCCGCGCCAAGGGCAGTAAGGCGTCGCGATGGGTGAAGGCCAACGTCGACCGGCTGCCCTCCGGTTACTCCGAATTCGTTTCCTACCCCGCGGACTATCGGCGCGCCATTTACGGCGCGCTGTCCGCTTCGGCTCGGACTGACCTGTGGGTGGCGCACTTCGCGAACTACCGGAAGACACATCCCGGTCTGTCGGCCGAGCAGTCCGCCGTTCTGGACGACGCGACGCGGCTGGCTCCGCAGATCATCGCGGGGCGCCAACAGGGAGCAGCCGTCGAAGAGCTGGAGACGGCGGCTGCGGCGGCGTACGGCGAGAGTGAGTCGCGGGCGATTCTCATGACGCTGGGCCCTGCGGACACGCAAGGCGTGGCGCCGCGGAGCGATCAGAACATCCAGGTCATGGACTGCAACTCCCAGTGCGCGGGTACCGGAAGCTGCGACATGGTGTGCTACTCCCATCCGTGGTGGTGCAACTGGACCGATTACGGCTGCGGTCCACTGTGGCTGGGACCGTGCAGCGGGGTTTGCGCTCCCTGAAGCCACCCCTGCTCGGAGCTCGCCGTATGAGCGGCGGGGGTTGCTCGAGGTTGGTGGCGAAGGTGGTCCAGGCGGCGGTTGATACGAGGAGGACTGGATGGTCGGGGGTCTTGCCAGCAGGGCCTACCGGCTGACCAGGCACCGCCTGCTCCGCAACACTGCTACGGACCCGGTCACCGGCTACCTCGTCCGCATCAGTGTCGACCGCGACGCCGTCGATCCGGACCTGGGTGGAGAAGAACAGGGTCGAGTTTTGTGCCTGCCCACGACGAGCGCGTCGTGGGCGAACCCGATCGAGGCCCCGTTCGGTCCCTTGCGCAACTTCGTCATGAGCGGCTCCGAACGCCCCAACCACACCGTCCTCTCGGAAGCTCCAGGACTACCTGCGGTGGCGCACGCGGTGGATAGCCAGCCAGGTGAGTTCGTCGATGCGCAGGGTGCCGCTGCTGGTGGTTTTGGGCGTGAGGCCGAGGCCGAGGAGCTGGACAAAAGGGGCAGGGCTGTTGCGTTCTCAGGCTGCGAGATCGAGAAGTGCGGTGGCGCGGTCGGGGCGTGACCGGTAGTGGCCCGTTGCGGCGGCGATGTTGGTCCAACCGGCCTCGCGGATGAGCCCGACGGTCAGATTGCGCAGCGTGGCCATGGCGCGGGGCCGATGCGAACGCCGAAGGCGTCCTCGCGGAAGGTGACGTCTCGCACATGGTGCAGGGCCTCAACCGACCAGTGGTCCTGCACGTGTTCGGCGAGAAGCGGGGCGAAGGCGGGCCCCGAGGGCTGGGGAGACTGTCAAGGGCCTACCACGGCCGAGGTCCGCAAGCGCCCCACTGCGGTGTCGGCCTCCGCGCGGTTCCGCGGCAGCATTTCGCGGTTCGCCGACAGGATCCGAGAAAAGCCGTTGAACTGCCCGCCCTGCTCTAGGCATGATCAATTCTGTGGACACCTACCTGGAGACCGAGCGCCTGACTCTGCGCCGCTTCACTACCGACGACGCCGACTTGCTCATCGAGTTGGACAGCGACGCCGCGGTGATGCGCTATCTGACCGGAGGCAGTCCGACCGCCCCGGAGATTGTCCGCGAACGCCACCTGCCAAACATCATCGCCGGCTACGAGAGGTGGCGCGGCGATCTTGGGCTGTTCGCCGCGCACGAGAAGGACGGCGGCGCGTTCATCGGGTGGTTCTGCCTGCGTCCCGAGCCGCAGGGCCCGCTGGACGAGGTCGAACTCGGCTACAGGCTGCGGCAGGCGGCCTGGGGTAGGGGTTACGCCACCGAGGGCTCGCGGGCTTTGCTGGGCAAGGCGTTCACAGGGCTCGGTGTGCGCATGGTCTGGGCTGAGACGATGGCCGTGAACCACGCTTCGCGCAACATCATGGAGAAGCTCGCAATGACGCTCGCGGACACCATCCCCACTCCCCCCGACATGGAGATGATCGAGGGCTCCGAGCACGGGGGCGTGCGGTACGAGATCACCAAGGAACAGTGGGAGCAGCAGTAGCCACTGCGTGAACGGCCGTTCTGCATCCACGCCCACCGGAACCGTTAGGTGGACGGCGGAGGTGGCACCAGCAGGGTTGATGTGTTCTCAGGCTTCAAGACCGAGTAGTTGGAGTGTGTGGTCGGTTCATGACGCGGGAAGCGTCCTCGGCGAAGGTCACGTTTCCCACGTGGTGGGGTGCAGGGCCTCGACCTGCCAGCGATGCCGGCCGGCGTGGTGGTGGCGCCTCGCACGGCGAGCAGGTACAGGGCGAGCGGTGACCCTGCCGGTAGCGGCTGCCTCGTACCCGTCGTGGATCGGGAAGCCGGGCCAACACCTCGCACAGCGCGGCAGGTTCGGACAGCTCCGCGGACAGGTTCAGTAGGTCGACGTCCTCACGACGGCGCTGGAGAGCGTCGACCAGGGAAGATGGCACGCTAACCCGACCCCCTGGTTCAACTACTCCGACCCGCAGTGCGTGGCCGGCACGACCATGCCCAGCAGCCTCGGCTCGGACACCCTGCGCTGCTTTCCCACGTACCGGCAGCCGCCGTACACTGCTGATCCCCAACTGGACTGGTTCCACAACTACGTCGTTAGTCCGGTCACCGAGTCGGACCCGGCCGACGGCGCGCCGTTGCCACCGGTTGGCGCTATATCCGCGCGGCGATCACCTTGCTCGCCGCGGCCGCCAACGACCTGCACCAGGCGATGACCAGGATCCAGCTGCTGGCCTACGTCATCGTCGGCGGCACGTTGATCCCGATCGACCGCGTGCACGATCGGAAGACGTACTACTCCGGAAAACACCGACGGCACGGGATGAACGTGCAGGTAATGGCAGATGCGGCCGGACGCCTTGTCTGGGCGTCGGCGGCACTTCCCGGCTCGGCACACGACCTGACTGCTGCGTGACCCACAGCATGATCGCCGCGTTGACCGACGCTGACGTGATGCCCTTCGCGGACACGGCGTATCAAGGCACCGGCGGTTCAGTGCGTATCCCATTCAAGCGGTACCGCTACCGCCGAGGCTGTTGCGTCGGCAGAAGGTTCTCCACCCCGTGGAGAACCCGACCTGCCAAGGATGAGAAGCGCTCAGCCATGTCGACCGACCCTAGTTGATCGATTCCAAGGGGTCGGTGGTCATAGGTGGTCAGTGAGCGCAGGACGGGCTGTCCTGTGTGGTCGTTGTGCCAGGTCGCGGTAGTCAGTGCGAGGATGCGCTGCATGACGCGGGTGACGACACCGCCGGGCGTGCGCCCTCGGTGCTGTTCGAGATCGAGTTGACCCTTGAAGGTTTCGTTGACCGACTCGATGATCTGCCCGCAATGGCTTGAACAGTGGTGCTCCGGGCCGTTCCGGCTCGCCCTTGCGTGCTGGCCGGAGCAGCCAGATGTCCTGCTCGGCTAGTTCGTGTTCGAAGCCCCGGCCGAAGTAGTTCTTGTCGCCGATCAGCGTCTGGGCGGGACGTGCGGCAACGAGGCCGGGTTCGGCGGCCAGGAGGTCGAGCAGAGTCTCGCGCTCGTCTGCCTTGGCGCCGGTCAGCGCGAACGCGACGGGAAGCCCCTGGAGGGTGCACACCAGGTGCAGCCGCAGCCCCCAAAAGAACCGGCTGTGACTGGCGCAGTACCCGTACTCGGCCCACCCGGCCAGGTCGGAGCGTTTCACGGTCTCGAGGGAGCGGCCGCATTCGACCGGTGTGGAGTCGACGATCCACACGTCGTCGCTCCACACCGAGGTGTCGGCGGCCAGCAGCCGGGTGACCCGGCGGAGCAGTTCGGCGCTCTTGCGCAGCCGCTTGTTGTAGCCGGGCTGCTTAGGCAGGTATGGGAAGGGATGCCGCAGGTGGGAACGGGCGTGGCGGAGCCATCTGGCCTCCGAGGTGAAGCCGAGCATGGCCTGTATCACTGCCAGTGTGACCAGTTCGGCGTCGGTAAGCTGCGGGGCGATCCCCACGGCCGGCTGCCAGGGCGTGAGATGCGGAGACGCCTTCAGCAGGTCATCTGTCTTCGCATAGAGTGCGGTCGCGAGGATGTCCAACTCTGTCTTCACACACTGACGTTGGACGCCCTCGTCCCATGCGCGCAGCCGATCCCTTGAATCGATCATCTAGTGGCGCTGCCTCGGGACACCAGCGGACAGACGTCGGCCGAGCGGGCTGCGGCGCACCGTCCGCGGATCGGGCCTGACCGGAGCCGGCGGCCCGGTGCGTCGGCCCAGGCAGCTCTACCGACGCCACGTCGGTAGCCCTGGCGCACCGCGTGGTTCACGCTCGCGGTCCCGGCCCGCGTGCGCGCTGAGCGCCGCTCATGCCTCGGCGGATGCGCCCGTCGCCGCCGCGATCAGGGCGGTCGCCGCCGCGCGTGAGGTCGCGGCCACCGTGGAGTCGTGGTCCATCAGGGCGGAGATGCCGGCGCCGTCGTAGAGGAGTTGGAGCTGGTGGCCCAGGGCGTCGGGGTCGGCGGCGCCGGCCTCGGCGGCGAGGCGGGTGAAGAGTTCGCGCATCCAGCCGCGGAAGGCGTCTGCCGCTTCCTGGACCAGCCCGCCGGGGCTGGCCTCGGCGCCGGCGCGGATGAAGGCGCAGCCGCGGAAGTCGGGCCGGTCGAACTGCCGCCCCTGGGACTCGAAGACCGCCAGCATCTGCTCGCGGGGCGTGTCGCGCTCCGCGACGGCCCGGGTGATCCGGTCGGCGGTGCCCGCGTGCCGGGTGTCGAGGTACGCCCGGACGAGCTGCTCTTTGCCGCCGAAGGTGTTGTACAGCGATGCCTTGGCCACGCCCGCGTGCTCGATGACCCGGTCGATCCCGACGCTCTGCACGCCCTCGGCGTAGAACAGCTCGTTCGCGGCGGCGAGCAGGCGCTCACGCGCCGACGGCTTCGCGGTGCTCTGGACACTCGCCACGACGGTCACTCCTTCAGACAGGTCTGTCTACATTATGCGCTCGCCGCGCCCCTCCGGCCGAGTCCGGCCGGAGGCCACCCCTCAGGCGTTGCCGCCGACCCGCTCGCCCTGCAGGACCGCCGCCCCGTCCCGACCGCCGCGCAGCAGCCCGAGCAGCGCGAACGCCGCGAGGACGATCACGGCGACGCCGTACTCCTGCGTGGTGGCGGTCAGTCCGCCCGCGTGGACGACGAGGAACCCGGCGATCACGGCGGGCACCCCCATGCCCAGGTAGGAGATGATAAAGAGCAGCGACAACACCCCGGAACTCTCGTGCGGCCGGGCCAGCGGCATCACCGTACGGATGCCGCCCTGGAACCCGCTGCCGAAGCCGACGCCCGCGATGGCGGTGCCGACGAAGAAGCCGGTGGGGGAGGAATCGCGGATCGAGATGAGGGTGAGGGTCACCCCGGCGATCAGCGCGAGGATGCCGGTGAGCATCACCGTCCGGGTCGCCGCCTTCCGCAGGACCAGCACCGAGACGGCGGCCACCCCGGCGAGCACGAACAGGCTCAGCCCGCCTAGGACTTCGGACCTGGAACCTGTCAACTGCCGTGCGAGGGACGGACCTAGCGACCCGTACAGCCCGGCCAGCGCCCAGACGGCGAACAGCACCGGCGCGGCCACCAGCATCGGGTGGCGTACAGCGCGCGGCAGCTTGATCTCCGGCGCCAGGCTGGCCAGCGCCCCCGGCTTGCGGATCACCGTCTCCGCCATCAGCGCGACGGCGACGGCCTGGAGGACGAAGACCGCCAGCAGCCCGAGGTAGACCAGATGCGTGGGGGCGGGCAGGAACTGGACGACGAGGCCGGAGACCAGCGCGCCGGTTGCCGTGCCGATGCCCGGGACGACCGCGTTGGTGATCGTGCCGCGCGGCCGGTCGATGTCCATCATCCCCGCCCCGATCGCGCCGAGCGCGGCGCCGGTCGACAGTCCCTGGACGATCCGGGCGACCATCAGCCCCGACACGCCGTCGGCAGTGGCGAACACGACCATCGAGGTGGCCTGCGCCGCCAGCGCAGCCAGCAGTATCGGCCGCCTGCCGACGTGGTCGGAGAGCTTGCCCATGGTGAGCAGCCCGAGCAGCACGGCCACCGCGTAGACGCCGAAGACCACGGTGGTGGTGATCGGGTCGAAGCCCCATTCGGCCTGGTAGACCGCGTAGAGCGGGGTCGGCGCGCTCGAGGCCGCCAGGAACGAGATGGTGATCGAGGCGAGTACGTACAGCGCCACGTGCGGCGGCAGCCGCCGGCCCCGCGCGGATACGGCAGCGGAGTCGGATCCGGAAGCGGATCCGGCGTCGGCGGGCGCCGCATCCGAGGTGCGCGCCGGTTTGGACGCCGGGACGACCGAGAGATTCGTCATGACCATTCCCGTCCGAAGTATGAGTAGACCTGTCTGTCTAATCGCGTGTCATATTAGACAGACAGGTCTACTCAGGTCAAGCGGGAGGGGCGAGCGTCGCTCGGGGCGCGCTCACGGGTTCACGCGCTCGCGTTGAAGGTTTCCTTGACCGACTCGATGATCTGCCGCAATGGCTTGAACAGTGGTGCTCCGGGGCGTTCCGGCTCGCCCTTGCGTGCTGGCCGGAGCAGCCGGATGTTCTGCTCGGCTAGTTAGTGTTCGAAGCGCGGCCGAAGTAGTTCTTGTCGCCGATCAGCGTCTGGGCGGGCCGACTCGATCTCGAACAGCACCGAGGGCGCACGCCCGGCGGTGTCGTCGCCCGCGTCATGCAGCGCATCCTCGCACTGACCGCCGCGATCTGGCACAACGACCACGCAGGACAGCCCGTCCTGCGCTCACTGACCACCTATGACCACTGACCCCTTGGAATCGATCATCTAGTGATGAGTTTTCGCGCTCGCACCCGTCACACCTACGACGGGACACGACGAGGCGGAAGGATGACGTGATGAGTGCGGACACGCGGCTGGAGGAGCTGGGCGTGAGTGGTCTGGGAGAGGTCGACGAGCCGGCGTTCTCGGGGCTGGCGGAGCGGCACCGGCGGGAGCTGCACGTGCACTGCTACCGGATGCTCGGGTCGTTCGAGGACGCCGAGGACACTGTGCAGGAAACGTTCCTCCGTGCCTGGCGGCGGCGGGAGACCTTCGAGGGGCGGTCGACGTTCCGGGCCTGGCTGTACCGGATCGCCACCAACGCCTGCCTGGACCTGCTCGCCAAGTGCCGCCCGGAGCCTGCGACCGGCGGCGAGGTGCTGTGGTTGCAGCCCTACCCGGACCGCCTGCTCGACGAGCTGCCCGCGGGCGACGCGGACGGGCCGGAGACCGTCGCCGTCGCGCGGGAGACGATCGAGCTGGCGTACCTGGTCGCAGTCCAGCACCTCGCGCCGCGCCCGCGGGCCGTGCTGATCCTGCGGGACGTGCTCGGCTGGCCGGCGAAGGCCGTCGCAGAGCTCCTCGGGGACTCCGTCAACTCCGTGAACAGTGCGCTGCAGCGGGCCCGCGCCGGCATGCGGGAGCACCTGCCCGCCGAGCGGCAGGACTGGACCGGCGGCGAACAGGACTCCGGGACGCGCGAGCTCGTGCGCCGCTATACCGACGCCAGCGTGGCCACGGACGTCGACGCACTTGCCGCACTGCTGCGGGACGATGTCCGCTGCTCGATGCCGCCCACGCCGGGCCTGTACGTCGGCCGCGACGCGGTGGTGAACGACTGGGTCGAGAACGGCTTCGAGGGCATGAAGGGCTTGCGCGCCGTCCGCACCTCCGTGAACCGGCAGCCCGCCATCGCCTTCTACCTCTGGCAGAAGCGGGAGGACGCGTACCTGCCGCTGACGATCGACGTCCTGCGCGTCACCGGCGGTGCGATCACCGAGATCGTCACGTTCCACGACGACCAGTTCCCGCGGCTCGGGCTGCCGGAGCGCCTGTCGGCGGACGGCACGGAGTAGTCCCGGTGCGGACGCTCGCGCTGCGCGGCGGCGCGCGTGTAGCGGTGGTCGCGGCGGAGTGGCGCGACGCGTTCGGCGTCGTCGCCCGCGGGCGGGTGCAGCTGGAGCTCCACGACGGCGAGCCGCGGCCGGTCCTCGGACGCGACGCCGGGTTCTGGCTCCGAGGCACCGGCGTCCGTGCCCTGCGGAACCCCGGCCGTCGCACGGCGAGGGTGTGCATCGTCACCCCAGGGCCAGGACCGTCACATGCCAGTCAATACCCCGCACGCGAGTTACCGAATGATGGAGGGACGACATGAACAGCATGAATGACACCGGGGTCGTCGTAGGCCCGGCCTCTGGCCAGACCAGCCACACCCACCGACTCCGAGGGCTCGTCGGCACCGGCTTCATCGCCGCGCTCGCGGCGGTGGTGGTCACGACCCTCGCTGCGGCGCTTGCCCAGGCCGTTGGCGTCGACTTCGAGGTCCCCGATGGTGGCGAGACGATCCCGTTGTCCGGATTCGCCGTGGTGACCGGCTTCTTCTCGGTCGTGGGCATCGTCATCGCCCTCGCTCTTCTTCGTTGGAGCGCTCGCCCCGCCGAGCGATTCGTGTGGACGGCAGTGTCGCTGACCGCGATCTCGTTGGTCCCGCCCCTCCTCTCCGGGGCAAACACCGCCACCACCGTCGTCCTCCTCGGGCTGCACCTCGTCCCTGCGACGGTGATGATCCCCACCCTGGCGCGGAGCCTCCGCACCCGGACCGATTGACGCTCCCGCACCGGGACAATGCGCGGCGCAAGCTGAGTCACGTGTGCGAAGAAGCGCAGGGCACCTTGCCCAACACATTTGTTGCAGCCTCACGCTCACCTTCCTACGGCGGCGGGTACTGCTGCGGGGTAAGTGAGTGCCGGACTCTTCGGCGAACGCACACGGGACTTCATGACTGTTGCGGTCCGCCAGCCGGCGGTGTGCGAGGGGGATTGCCGAGAAGCGGCTGAACAGGGCGCGGTAGAAGTGGTCGATCACGCTGTCCGGCAGGCAGGCAGGCAGGCAGCAGCGGGTAGCGGGCCGGCAGGACCTGCGCGATCGCCCCCCGCGACCCGCTGTCCCGCACCCGGAGGCCAGCCGCCGGCCGCCGGCCGGGTGGGCCTCACGTCGTCGTTCGGCCTCCCGCTATCCGGAGCCTGATGGTGCGCGCCTCCGGGCGCAGCGAGAACTCCGGCCATACGTCGGGGCCGCAGGCGCGGGAGCCGAGGCCGTGTTGGGCCGCGTCGATGATGAGGTGGCTGGTCGTCGAGCCGGGGAGCTCGAAGGGGTGCCGGGCCTCGGTGATCTGCTGAGGGGTGTGGCGGCTGAGGGTGAAGCCGGGACGCCGGCCCTGGGTGTCGGGCAGGGCGGTGATGCGCACCACCCGCTCCGCACCGCTGGTCAGCGTCAGGTGCCGCAGCTGGGAGCGGTGCCCGGTCTCCTGGGGGCGCGCGTAGTCGACCGAGAGGTCGCCGATCGGGGCGGCGAAGAGTCCCGTGCGTGCCGCGTGGAGACTGTCAGGGTAGGACTCGAACGGGCCCAGCCCGAACCACTCGGCACCGTCGACGGAAGTCGTGCCGTCGGGCAGGCCGAAGTGCACACCGATCCTCGGCCACACCGTCCGCCAGCCGTTCGACGGTTCGATCTCCACGCGCAGTTCGAGTTCGTCCCCCTCGACCGACCAGACGGTCTCCACCGTCACGGACAGGGCGGAGTCCGCGGCGGAGACTTTGTCGACGGTGCGCAGGGCGTCCCTCGCATGCTCCACGGTGACCCGCCGCGCGGTGAGCCGGTCCAGGCCGTCCCGGCGCCACAGGCCGGCGCTGGACACCCCGGCGACACTGTCGTCGCTGCCTTCGAGGCGGTCCCCCGGGGCCTCGTCGTTGTCGGTCGGGGCGCGGAACAGTTCCAGACGAGGTCCGGTCACGGCGCGACCGGCGAGACGGGTGAGCGACCCGCCGGCGAACTCGGCGATGCCGAGGGTGAGGGTGCCGTCGCCGGGCCGCCAGTCGGTGCGCGGCCGGACGCGGGGGACAGGGCGCCGGACCGAGTGATCGTACTGGGCGGTCGCTACGACATGCCCCTGGGCCGCCCAGGCGGTGCCGGTCGCCAGCACCGCGTCGATCGTGAGCCAGGTCTCGGCGTCCGGGGACACCGTGACCCGGGGGAGCGTCACCCGGCCCGACTCGCCAGCCGCGACCACGGGGACATCCAGCTCGCCCGAGTCCACGGACACTCCGTCGTGTTCGACCCGCCAGCGGAACTGCAGATCCGACGTGTCGGCCGAGTGTCGCAGGTTCCTGACCGCGACCTTCTCGCCGTCGAAGGCGAAGCGGAGCGGCTGCACGACAGCCTTGAACTCGTGGAGGCTGGGCGTGGGCACGTCGTCGCTCAACAGCATGCCGTCCATGACGAAGTTGCCGTCGTGCAGGACCTCGCCGAAGTCGCCGCCGTAGGCGTAGTACGGCGTTCCGTCCGGGGCTGTAGCCAGGAGACCGTGGTCCCGCCACTCCCAGACGAAGCCGCCGTGCAGCCGCGGATACTCGTGCACGAGCGCCTCGTACTGGTCGAACGCGCCCGGCCCGTTGCCCATCGAGTGGGCGTACTCGCACAGCAGGAACGGTTTGCCCCGCTGGCGGGCGCTCTGCGCGGGGGTGCAGTCCAGGAGCGTGGACGACGCGTCGTCGGTGCCGACCCGCTCGGTCTCCGGGACCGTCGGGTACATGAGTGAGTAGACGTCCGTGTACTCGCCGGTGTGGTCGCCCTCGTAGTGCACCGGCCGTTCGGCGTCCCGGGCGTGGACCCATGCCGACATCGCGGCGAGGTTGGCGCCGGTGCCCGCCTCGTTGCCGAGCGACCAGATGACGACGCTGGGATGGTTCTTGTCCCGCTCGACGGTCCGCTGGATGCGGTCGAGGTAGGCCGGGCGCCACGCCGGGTCGTCGCTCGGGTTGCCGACCCAGCCGATCTTGTCGAAGCCGTGCGTCTCCAGGTCGCACTCCAGGACGACCCAGAACCCGAGTTCGTCGGCGAGGTCGAGGAGCCGCGGGTGCGGGGGGTAGTGGCTGGTACGGATGGCGTTCACGTTGAACCGCTTCATCCTGGCGAGGTCCTCGCGTGCGTGCCGCTCGTCGAAGACCCGGCCGCGCTCGGGGTGCGCCTCGTGACGGTTCACCCCGTGGAAGACCACCCGGCGGCCGTTGACCAGGAATTGGTCGCCGCGGATCTCGACCGTGCGGAAACCCACCCGAAGGCCGATGCTCTCCGCCGCCGAGGAGACCGTGGCCTCGTACAGGCGCGGCTCTTCCGCCGACCAGGGATCCACCCGGGCCACGTCCAGTGGCGCCACCTCGGCCGCCGTCGCCCAGACCCGCTCGACGCCGAGCTCGGGGATCCGCAGGGTGACAGGGAAGGCCGACGCGTCGGCGGTCACCTCCGGGTCGATCCGGCCCTGCCCGGCGGCGTAACCGGTCCTGAGCCAGACGTCCTCGATGCCCCCGGCCGGCCGGGCGAGAAGTGTGACGTCGCGGAAGATCCCCGGCAGCCACCACTGGTCCTGGTCCTCGACATAGCTGGCCGCGGACCATTGGTGCACCCGCACCGCGACGACGTTGTCACCCGGACGCACGGCGTCCGTCACATCGAACTCGTGGGCGAGCCGGCTGCCGCTGGCGCCGCCGGCCTCCACGCCGTTGACCCACACCGTGAAGAGCGACTCGACCCCGTCGAACCGCAGCACGATCCGCTCGGCGCCCGACCAGCCGTCAGGAAGGTCGAAGTGGCGTCGGTAGTCGCCCGTGGGGTTCTCGTCCGGAACATGGGGCGGATCGATCGGGAACGGGAACTGGATGTTCGTGTAGAGGGGCCTGCCGTAGGCGCCGTCCCCCTCCAGCACCCAGTGCGCGGGCACCGCCAAGGTCCCCCAGTCGTCGTCGGAGAAGTCGGCGGCTACGAAATCCGCCGCGACCGACGCCGTGGGGGACAGCCGGAAGCGCCAAGGCCCGTTGAGGGAGAGGGAAGAGGCGTCGGAGTGCAGCCACGAGCGCGCCGGGCGCAGTGCGCCGCGCCCCGGTGCCAGGTCCGAAACATACGCGGAGAGCGCGGAGAGCAAGAGGTCACGTCTTTCTTCGTGTGGGGCCCGGCGGACGTCGCCCGTGCCGTGGCGGGCGTGGGGGTCGGTGACGGCCGGTTCGTACGGCTGGTGGCGGGGGTGGGGGCGGTCGTGGCCGGTGTGTATGGCCGGTGGCGGGCCTGGGAGCAGGCCGTGGTCGGTGCGTACGGCTGCCGGCGGGTAGAGGTGTCGGTCGCGGCCGGTTCGTACTGCCCGTGCCGGGTGTCCGCGCCGGTCGTTTCCAGTTCGTACGACTGCCGGCGGGAAGCGGAGTTGGTCACGCTCAGCTCGTCCGGCCCGCGGCAGGACCGTGTGTCGGTCGTGGCCGGTTCGTACGATCCGCTGCGGGACCAGGTGACGGTCACGGTCGGCTCGTGGGGGCCGAGGGGTGCTGCCTCAGCACGATCGTGCGGATCTCCCAGGGCGCGAGGTCGAGTTCGAGGCCGTTCTGCGACGGCGCGGTGGAGAGTGGCCGGCCGAGCAGGTCGACCGTGGTGGCCTCGGTGAAGTCACCCGTCAGACGGGCGGTCGATCCGGTGTCGCTCAGCGCGGTGAGCCGGACCTCGATGCCGTTTCCGACTTCGTGCCCGTCCCTGTCGGCGGGGACCCGGCGGATGCTGGAGACGAACACGTCCTTGCCGTCGACCCGTACGCCGCTCACGTCGGCCGGCAGGGTGCCCCCAGCGGGCGCGGTACCGCGCGTGACGAGCACATCGTTGCGGAACTCCTCGGCGAGGGCGACCGCGTCCGCGGCCTGCCAGCCGGTGACAGAGGGCAGGACGGCGAGCCGGTTCTCGATGCGCATGCCGAGGTCCTGTGCGCCCGGGGCGGGGATCTCGCTCGCCGCGGGCTCGTCGCGCAGGGGGTGGATGTTGACGCTGATCGAGCCGATCGCGCGCAGCAGCGTGAGGGCCAGCTCCGAGCCGTCGTCGACGAGTTCGTACTCGCTGGAGTGGTCGAGGAGGACGGTGGCCGGCCCTGCCGACACGAAGGTGCTCGCCGGGAAGGTCGGGAGCGGGTACTCGCCCCAGCCGCCCTCCGCCGTGAGTCCACGCTCGGTGACGGCGAACTGGCCGGCGGAGGCGGACGTGGTCACGGGCCGGGGCAGCGGCACGTGGAAGCGCAGCCGGTGATCGGCGGACCGGTTGAGGAAGGCGGTCGAGATCCGCACGAACGGCTCGCCCGTGCGCAGTTCCACCAGCATCTCCACCGATGTAGGGACGGTGGTTTTGCCGCGCACGTCACGGTCGGCGGTGAGCGCGTCGGGCCACTCGTAGACGCGGGTGACGCGCAGCCGGGACCGCAGCGGCCCGTTCTCGACGAGCTCGACGCTGACCGAGGTCGGCTCCGACACCAGCAGGTCCCGGGCCGGGGGAGCGTAGTTGTAGCTGTCGCCGCGGTCACCGCCGTCGACCAGGCGGCCCACCCCTGACAGGACTGTGCCGTCCGCGCCGGTGACGACCAGGGTGCCGTCGTCGGCCACCACCACCTCGACCAGGCCGTTCGACAGCGCGTCCGCCGACGGCTTCACGGTGGCCGTGGCCGGCGTGAATTGTGGCGCCGGGACGGTGTTCCCGTCGGCCGCCGAGATCCGGACAGCGGTCAGTCCGGAGGCGGGCACGTGCACCGGCACCAGCGCGGTCGCCCGTGCCTCGGCCAGCGTCCGCACCTGCCACTCGCCCGGATGCGCGGCAGCCGCGGCGGCGACCTCGCGACGCAGGATCAGCAGGTCGAACGGCCCGCTGGCCGGCACCTCGGCGAGATGGAACACCAGTGAGCCCGGCGTGAGTTCGTAGCGGTCGATCAGCAGTCCGAACAGTTCCCGACGGTGGATACGGCGCAGTACGCGTTCGAGCTGCGAGGCATCCATGCGCTCGTCGCTGAGCACGGTCGGGTCCTCGGAGATCAGCTGCACGGGATGCGCCGACCCGTCGGTGCCGGTGGCGACGAGCGTGGTCCCGGCAGCCGGGGCCAGGACATCCACCTCGACCAGCGCCGCGCGCGGCGACGGCAGCGGGTTGGCCACCAGGTAGGCGTCGCTGGGCACCCGGGCGGCGGGCTCGGCGAGCGCCGCGTCCCGCACGGCACGGGCGGTCTGCGCGGCCTCGGCGAGCCGCGCCGCGACCTGGTCGCAGGTCTCGTCGGTGCCGGAACCGACCACGGAGTCGTGCGCGGTCGACTCGATGATCTTGTGCCAGGCGAGGGAGAGGAAGGCCGAGTCGTCGCGTCGCGACCACAGCGCGTTCACGCGCTCGGCGTGGTCGACGGTCCGCTCCGCGAGGGCCATCCGCTGCTTGAGCCCGAGCCGCACGGACAGCACGCCCGGCAGGATGTTGCCCCGCACATGGCTGCGCAACTCACCGGTGACGACGGAGGTCACCTCGTCGCGGACATGCTCCCGGATGTACTCGTCGAGCGTGGCGACGGTGATCGGCAGCTCCGCGCCGGACGCCTTGCGCAGCCAGGCCGCCAGCTGCGGGTCGGGCGCGTTGTGGTCGGTGCCCGCCATGGCCAGCACCGGATCGCTGCCCCACCGCTGGGCCGTCATCTGCGCGTACTCGCCGAGTGCGCGGCCGAGCTGGTCGGGCACGAGGAGGACGTCCAGACCGTTGTCATAGCCGTCGAAGAGGAACTCTGTGCGCACCTCGGAGCCGTCCGGGGCGCGCCAGCGGAAGGCGTGCCCCTCGACCGAGCCGGGCACCCCGCGCCACAGCGCCGCGTGCTCGATCCCGGCGCGTGCCAGGATCTGCGGCATCTGCGCGACGTGGCCGAACATGTCCGGCAGATAGCCGATGCGCATCGCGCCGCCGAGCCGCTCCGCCGCGGCCCATCCCATCTGGAGATTGCGCACGATGGTCTCGCCGGAACACAGGAACTCGTCGAGCAGGATCAGCCACGGTCCGATCGCTAGCCGGCCCTCGCTTACCAGGGCCACGACCCGCTCGCGGTTCTCCGGACGCATCTCCAGGTAGTCCTCGACCGCGGCCATCTGACCGTCGACGGTGAACCGGAAGTCCGGGTTCGCCTCAAGCGTCTCCAGCACGGTGTCCAGGGCGGTCACCAGCCGGTGCCGGAAGACCTGGAAGGGCTCGTACCACTCCCGGTCCCAGTGGAAGTGGGGGACGAATACTGCGGAGTTGGGCATGGCGGGGCGGACCTTCTGTGCGGAGTGGGGGACGGGAGCGGTCACTTGAGGGAGCCGGCTGCGAGTCCGGTGCGCCAGAACCGCTGGAGGACGATGAACAGGATGATCACGGGCACGATCGACACCAGCGAGCCCATGATCACGGACTCCTGGAGGAGCGGGGTGCGGGCGGTTTGCCCGTTCCAGGTGAAGAGGCCGAGCGTGATCGGGAAGAGCTCCTCCTTCTGGAGCATCACCATCGGGAGGAAGAAGTTGTTCCAGATGCCGACGAACTGGAACAGGAAGATGGTCACCAGCGCCGGCGACATCAGCTTGACCGACACCGAGAAGAACGTGCGGAACTCGCCGGCACCGTCAAGGCGCGCGGACTCGATGAGTTCCTGGGGCACGGCGGCGTTCGCGAAGATCCTCGCGAGATAGACGCCGAACGGGCTGACGATGCTGGGCAGGAAGACCGCGAAGTAGGTGTTGACGAGTCCGACCTCGGAGAACAGCAGGAACAGCGGCAGCGCCAGCGCGGTGCTGGGGACCAGTACACCGCCGAGAATCACCGAGAAGAGGAACTCCCGGCCGCGGAAGCGGAACTTGGCGAGCGCGTAGCCGCACAGTGCCGAGATCAGGGTGCCCACGGCCGCGCCCAGCACCGCGTAGACGATCGTGTTGACGATCCATCGGGCGAAGATGCCGTCGTTGAAGGTGAACAGGGTGTGCAGGTTGTCGAACAGCTGGAAGTTCGAGAACGTCAGGCCGCTGGTGGAGGCGAGATCGCCCTGCGGTTTGGTCGCCGCGACGATCAGGAAGTACAGCGGCAGCAGGAAGTAGATCGCCAGCACGAGCATCAGGGCCATGACGGCCGTGCGGCTCACGCGGCTTTCCTGGTCACGGGGTTGCTTGCTCACAGTCCCGCCCTCTTGGAGGTCAGTCGCATGAACCCGAAGCTCAAGACGAACGTGATGACGGCGATGACCACCGAAATGGCCGCGGCCTGCTGGTAGTTGTTCCCGACGGCCACGGTGTACGCCAGCATGTTCGGGGTGAACGTGCTGGAGATGTTCGAGGAGATCTGGCGCAGCACGGCCGGCTCGGAGTAGAGCTGGAGTGTGCCGATGATCGAGAACACCGTGGTCATGACGATGGACGGGGCGATGATCGGGACCTTGATGCGCCAGGCGATGGCCCAGTTACTGGCCCCGTCGATCCTCGCGGCCTCGTAGAGTTCCTGCGGGATGGACTGAAGCGCCGAGAACATGATCAGCATGTTGTAGCCGGTCCACAGCCAGGTCGAGATGTTCGCCGCCGACCACAGCACGGCACCCGGGCCCAGGAAGTCCGGCTTCAGACCGATGCCGTTCAACAGGTCAACGATCGGGCTGAGTTGCGGCGAGTAGAGATACGACCACATGATCGCGGCGATGACGCCGGGCACCGCGTACGGCATGAACGCGGCGGTGCGGAAGAACCCCTTGAGCTTCAGCAGGTGAGTGTCAAGGAGCAGCGCCATGACCAGCGCGGTGAACAGCATCACGGGCACCTGCACGATGCCGAACAGGCCGATACGGCCGATGCTGGCCCAGAACTCGTCGTTCTGGAACACCTCGACGTACTGCTCGAAACCGCCGAACGTCGTGTACGAGGTGCCGTACTGCCCGCCGGAGCGGCGTACCACGCGGAAGCTCTGCCAGAGCGCGTAGCCGATGGGCACCAGGTAGAAGAGGACGAACGGCAGGAAGAAGGGCGTCAGGAAAGCGACGATGGTGCCGGCCCGGGGGCCGCCGACGTCCAGACGCGGACGGCGGCGGCGGCCCCGGGGCGGTGGTGACACCGCGTCGGTGGGGCGGGTGACGATGTCGGTCATTCTGAGGTCACTTACCCGCCGTAGCCGGGATCGCCAGGTCGTCCATCGACTTCAGCGCGGAGGCCTGGGCAGCGGCGAGCGCGTCGGTCAGCTTGCCGTCCCCGGCCACCGCCTTGGACATCGCGTCCTGCAGTGCCAGGTTCACCGACTTCTGGGTGGGGCCCCAGCTGAAGTCGGTGTCGACCTTCTTGGACGACTCGGCGAAGACGTCGAAGATCTTCTCGTTGTTGTAGTACGGCACACCCTTGGACAGCGCCGGAAGCTTCAGCCCGTCCGTGGACGCCGGGTACAGGCCGCCCACCTCGTTCGCCAACGCGAGCGCCTCGGGGTCGGTGTTCAGCCACGTGTTGAACTCGGCAGCCTCGTAGAGGTGCTTGCCGCCCTTCATGAACGCGACGGTCGAGCCGCCCCAGTCGCCCGAGTTGCCGTCCGCACCCCACGTCGGCATCGGGACGATCGACCACTTGCCGGCCTGGTCGGGCAGGTTGTCACGCATCCCCGTGTAGCCCCAGGCCGCCCCGATCTGGGTGGCCATCTGGTCGTTCTGGTAGGCGGCGAACATCTGCGTCGACCCGTTGGCGAGGTCGGTGCGCACGAGCTTGTCGTCGATCAGCTTCTGCCAGTAGTCGGCGACCTGCTTGCTCTTGTCCGACTCCACGGTGACGTGCCACTTGTCGTCGGAGTAGCTGTACATGTTCGCGTTGTTCTGCCAGAGGAGCCCGTTGAACCATTCGGCGTTGTTCGGGTCGAAGAACGTCATGGTGAGCTTCGGGTCCGCCTTGTGCAGCTTCTCCGCGGCGGTGGTGTACTCGTCCCAGGTCGTCGGAATCGGGACGTTGTACTTCTTGAAGATGTCGGTGCGTACGTACATCGCCATCGGGCCCGTGTCCTGCGGAAGGGCGTACACCCCTTCGCCGCCGAAGCTGGCCTGCGACCAGGTCCACGGAACGAACTTCGACTCGGCGTCGGCGGCCGTCTTGCAGGCCGAGGCGTCAACGAAGGCGTCCTGGGAGCGCAGGGTGGGCAACTGGTCGTAGCCGACCTGGGCGAGGTCCGGCGCCGTACCGGCCTTGAGGGCGTTGCCGATCGCGCCGTACTGGTCGTTGGAGATGTTCTTCGACTCGACCTGGATGTCGGGATGTTCCTTGTTCCACAGGTCGACGACCTTGTCCATGCCGTTGACGGTGTTCCAGTACTGGAGGGTGACCTTGCCCTTGGAGGGCTCACAGGAGGCGGCGGACGCGTTGTCGGACGACGAGTCGGACGACGAGCACCCGGCGAGGACGACCATGCCGGCGGCCGCGGCTGCGATGACGAGGCGAGTACGTGTGACTGTGCTGCTCATATCTTCCGTTCCAGAGAACGACTAGCGACGGTGCTAGGCGGGGTCGACGTTGACACCTGGAGGCGGATGCCTTCTGGTTGGAATGTGTTTCCGTGAGCGGTACCGTGAGCGCTCACGGGAGCGGTAACGGGAGCGCTCACGGGAGGGCTTGTCGTGAAGTGATTGGGATTTTGCGCTTCGGTTGGGCCCAGTGTCAAGGCTCTTGAGCCAGGGGAGCACCATCAACCGTTCGCACACGTGGTCGCACCACAATGTCGGCCCGGGGCATACTCAATGTCCCTTGCGACGCGCGCGCGTCGACAACAGGCGGAGGTGAACGATGGCGTCGTCGGGGACCGCACCCCGCCGGGTGACGATCGACGATGTGGCGCGGAGTGCCGGGGTGTCCCGGCAGACCGTGTCCCGGGCGCTCAACGACAAGGACGAGATCGGTGTCGCCACCAAGCAGCGCGTCCTCGATGCCGCCCTCGCGCTGGGATACCGACCGAGCCGGTTCGCCCGGGGGCTCGTCCGTCAGGACACGATCAGCGTCGGGCTCGTGATCCCCGATCTGCTCAACCCCTTCTTCACCGAGGTCGCCGCCGCCTCCCTGGACGCGGCGCGGGCCCGCGGCTGGCATGTCGTCGTGTGCGACACCGGTGATCGCGTCGAGGAGGAGCGGGGCACCCTGGAGGCGATGGCCTCGCAGGTGGACGCTGTCGTGGGGTACATGAGCCTGACCGAGGAGGAGATCGACGGGCTGACCCGGGGGATGCCGGTCGTGCTCATCGACCGTGAGCACCGCTCCGAGCGGTTCAGCACGATCCGGATCGACGGAGAGCGGGGCGTCGCCGCCGCGATCCGCCATCTGGCCCAGTCGGGGCACCGGCGGATCGGCATGCTCGATCACGCGGGCCGGTCCGAGCCGAGCAACCGGCACGACTGGTTCGCCGCCGCGATGGACGCCTGCGGACTCGACTCCGACGCGGTGTGCCGCGCCGACCAGAGCGTGGAGGGCGGGGAGGGCGCGCTGAAGGACCTGCTCGCCCGGCACCCCGACGTCACCGCCGTGTTCACGTTCAACGACATCATCGCCATCGGCGCACTGCGCGCCGCCCGCCGGCTCGGACGCCAGGTCCCCAAGGACCTCGCCGTGATCGGCTTCGACGGCCTTCAGCTCGGATCCCTGGTCGAACCGCCGCTGTCCACCGTCGCCCTCGACACCCGGGAGCTCGGCGCGCTCGCCGTCGAACAGGCGGCACGGCTGCTGACCCGCAGCGGCGGGCTCAGCCGGGACGAGATGGTGGTCCACGGAAAGCTGCGGTTGCGGGAGTCGGCGTAGGGCCGGCCGGCCGTGCCGGCGGCAGGTTCCGTCGGCCGCGGGACCTGGGGTGGGTCCCGCGGCCGACGTCGCCGGAGCTCAGTGCCTATCTCCTCCCTAAGGTCCCCGGGAGGTCGGGTAGATCGCGCCGGGTGTTCGAGTGCTGAGAGCTGTGACGCCCTTTGCGGTTGACGGATCGTAGAGGCGCCCGCCCATCCGTGTGACGCCGCTCAGTGTGCCGCTGTCCCGTTCGTAGGAATCGAGCCAGTCGTACGTGGTGCCCGCGGTGCCGTCGAGCGGGTTGTCGTACTCGTCGTAGCGCTGGAGCGATGACCACCGGTACCTGCGGCACCTTCTGCTCACTCCTCCCGAGGAGCTGGTCCAGGCCGGACTGTCGCAGTCGCACCCGTAATGGTTGGTGGTGGTACTCGTCGTGCTCCAGGTGCCGTCGATCGCCTTGCCCTGCTCGGTGGCTACCGTGAGTCGTCCGGCGGCGTCCGGGGAGCACCTCAAGTGGTCGGGGTGGGCAGCGGCGGCGCCGCGCACTCACGATCCGCCTGGCGGCCTGAGACGCGGGTAGGCAGCGTGCCGGCGGTGAGGTAGGCGGCGATCGTCGCGTCCACGCAGGTGTTGCTGCCCGGCGTGGCGCCGTTGCTGGTGCCGCCCGGGACGCTGACCAGCGACGACTGCGGGAACAGTGACCGGACTTCGAGGCTGCCCTCGAACGGCGTCGCCGCGTCCAGCGTCTCGTCGATCAGCAGCGCGCCGGCCACCTTCGAGCCGTCCACCTTCACGGGGGTGCCGGCCTCGGCTCCCCAGGTCCGGCAGGGCGCGTTGAACCAGGTGTTGCCCCAGGTGGTGGTCGGCGCCAGTGCCGCGGTGACCCGGGTGTCGGCCTGCCACTTGGCCCAGTCCGAGGGCCAGGGCGCGTCCGTGCACACCTCGGCGAGCAAGGCCGCATAGGTGTTGTCGTTGCCGTACTGCATGAGCTGGTCGAAAAGCGCCTTCAGGGTCGCGCCGTCGCCGTCGTGCACCCAGCCGGAGAATGCCGACCCGAGGAACGGCCAGCTCGCCTGGAAGTAGGGGGACACAAGGAAGATGTCGATCCACTCGTCGGGGCCTATCGCGCCGCCGGCCGGCGCAGTGGTCACCGCGGCGAGCTGGTCGTCCCACTGCTGGGTCACCGCCTCGGTCGTGGCGCCGAGGTGGTAGACGTCGTCGTGCGAGGCGAGCCAGGCGAACCAGAGCTCCAGGTTGTTCTGCATCTGGACGTTCTGGTCGAAGTTGGCGGCGTCGTACCAGACGCGTGTCGGATCGACGTTGCTGTCGAGCACCATCCGGCGGACCTGCCGCGGGTGCAGCGTGGCGTAGACCTGGGCGATGTAGGTGCCGTAGGAGTGGGCGTAAATGTTGAGCTGCCCGGCCCCGAGTGCGGTGCGGATGGTTTCCATGTCCGCGGCGGTGTCGGTGGCCTTCATGTGGTCGAGCAGCGCCGACTGGCTGCCGGTGTCGCACGCCTGGGCGTAGCCCTCGGTCCGGTCCAGCCACGCCTCCTCTTCCGCGGCCGTCGCGGGCTCGTACGTCGGCCGGTCATAGCCGAAGTAGCCGGGTTCGCAGGACAGCGCGGGGATGCTCGGGGACAGGCCGCGCCGGGCGAATCCCACCCAGTCGTAGGCGGCGCCCGCGTTCTCGGGCAGCAGGGCAGCCTGCAGCGGGTCGGTGTACCCGGAGCCGCCCAGCGGGTTGGGGGCGGCGAGCACCACGCCCTGGTACTCGCTGTCCGGCACGGTGTGCCGGATCCGCGACAGCGCCAGGGTGATCTGGGTGCCGGCGGGCCGGGCGTAGTTGAGGGGGACCTGGAGCGTGCCGCACTCGGCGCCGGCCTGGGCCAGCGTGGTATCCGTGCAGGCGCTCCAGGCGATGGTGGGGGCGGGCCGCGCGGGGGTCGCGGCGGCAGAGGGAACCGCCGGTACGGTCAACAGCAGGAAGGTGCTTGTGGCGACAGCGGTCAGCAATCGTCTCACCTGAGAATCTCCTCACCATGGGGGGTGGAGGCGACTCTGCCAGGCGGAGTGCGACAGCCCGGGGATCTTGACCATCCCTTTGAAATGAAAACGGTTTCCGTCTTGCTTTACGGTTCCTGTGAACCCATGCGAACGTCGGATGCTCTCCGATCGGCGCGGGCGACGCGAGAAGGCAGATGCAAGAGGGGCTGACGTGGCAGGCAGGAATCTGTAGCGGGGAAGTCCGCGGAGCCGTAACGACCGGATGGTCTGATGACATGCGCGTCAGATCCCCTGAATCGGATCGTCGTCGAAACGTCCCACCGGCTGGTTGTCCAGAGTTCGAACGCCGACTGCGCTGTCTGCGGGCGCCTCGGCCCGCCTGCCGCGACGGCGGCGTTGACGAAGTCACGGGCACCGGGGCCGCAACGGACGGAGGAGATGCTGAACTCGCAGGCGAGGTAGCCGAAGTAGTCGCAGGCCGCCTTCAGTTCGGAGTTCTCCAGCCGGTCGATGCCGTCGACGGGCACCAGGCGGGTGCCGCGCGTCTTCATTGCGTGGCAGATGGGACCGGTCATGTCGGTGCCGGGCTGACCGCTCTCTGGATCCTTGGCGTGCTGGTGGCCGACGAAGTCGGCGAAGGAGACCAGTCCGGCTTGCTGGGGACAGCGGCACGTTGATGTGGATGACCGGGAATCCGGGAGCGGTCGGCGGGCAGTTGGTCGCTGACGATTCCCTCGAATGCACGGCCGAGTTGCCGAAGCACCGTCGTCACACCAGTCTCCTCGGTGCCGCCGACAGCCAGGTGCAAAGGGCATCGCCGTGCGGGTTGTTGGCCAGCCGCAGCCGCCTCGCGAGGAGAACTGCCTTCTTCAGAGCGGGAGTCTGCACGGTCCGCATTGTTGGTCCTGCCGTCCCCGTCGCGCCGGGTCAGGCCTCGGAGTGCGGAAGCCGCCAGTCGAAGGGCATCAGGTCCCGCTCCCAGCCGGGCGATCCGGTCAGTGCGTCGGCGGCCTCGGGCGTGCGCAGGAGACAGCGGTGGCGCAACAGCTCGCGCCGGTCACCGGGCGTCAGGAGCCTCTCCTCGAGGGTGAGATTCTTCAGGTGGTCGAGCTGCAGGTCGTCGCTGCCGTCGATCGGGCGGTCCCCCGCCACGTTGAGCCGATCGCCGTCCGGGGTCCGGTAGTCGAGGCGGAAGCCGGTGCGCCACTGAGAGTTGCTGCCCCAGCCCTGGGACAGGTCTATCGCTGGCCGGTGGCGGCGCTGGAAGGTCCAGTACAGCGGCGAGCGGTCCGCGACGCCGCGCTGCGCGTGCTCGACGCCGGCGCCGACCCGCACGCCGGCCCGGTTGAACAGCAGCCGGCCCAGCATCAGGCCGGGCCAGAGGACCTCGGTGATCTCGATCGGTGCATGCGGGTCATCGGCCTGTTCGACCTCGACGATCTCGTGGAGGAACGGATCGAATGCGTCGCCGTCCTCGAACGGCGTCATGCCCAGCGAGGTGAACACGTCGAGGTACTCGAGCTCCGAGAGCAAGGGCAGCGGGTCCGGAGAGCCGGGCTCGTCGGAGGGAGGCTGGAAGGTGAGCAGCATCCGGTCGCTGATCCGGTGCAGGGCATAGAGCTCCCAGATGAGTTCCTGGCCGCCGGGTTCCGTTCCCTTCGCGGCCCACCACGAGCCGTCTTCGGCCGCTGTGGCCAGCCAGGCGCGGTAGCCGTCGCGGGCCCGTTCAAGCCACGGCACGACGATCGTCTCGTACGGCTCCGCCCCCTCGTACCAGGCCAGGGCCTCGTACAGCTCCCGCGCATCCACCCCGTAAGACATGTCCGGAGCCTACGGGAGGCGCCGGGGGCGTCCGACTGGAAGCCCCTCCCGGACGACGGCCGCCTGCGCAAAGGCATACCGAGAGGTCAGGGCCGCTACCGGCCAGCCAGTGCTGCTCCGCAGAGGCTTCGGCAAGGAGATCCACATCGTGCTCGACAACGGCTCCTCACACACCGTCAGGCACACCAGGACCTGGCCGGCCGCGCCCCCGCGCCGGCACGTTCGCTGGACTCCGCCGCACACTTGCTGGCTCAACCAGGTCGGGCTGTTCTTCTCCGCCCTGACCCGCCGGGTGCTGCGGCACGGCGACTTCGCCAGCCGCGACGACCTGATCGACAAGCTGGAGGCGTATGCGGTCGGGCACAACGAGACCGCCAATCCCTACTGCTGGACCTACGAGGGCACTCGACTCAAGGCCGCCTGATCAACACCCATCAATGAAATTTCGCGGAGCAGCGATAGTGAGCTCTACGGTTGCCTACCTGCTGCCGGCCAGGCTCTCCAGGCTCCGCGCTGTCAGTGCTGCTGCGCCGTAAGGTGCCCGGCATGGCAGAGTCCACCGGGGCTCTAAACGGTCCGATCTACAGTCGCCTCGTCACCGAGTGCGGCGACGCTTCTCTCCGGGGACCCGACGAAGCCGCCTGCCTGCACCGCCTGCTGGGGCAGGTCCTCTCCGGCACAGTTGGTCCCGGCCGTCGCCGGCACGCACCGCCGCCGGATTCCTTTTCGGCACCGCGCCGCTTCCCCCGGGCACACCACCGTTCCTGCCGTAGCCGCATCCCACTGGCAAACGGGACAGCCCGGGAGCAGGGACTGTTCGCCCTTTGGGCGGTTTCACCTTTGTGTGTAGCGGGTGCGGTCTAGCGTTTCCGGCCTGGCTCAGGAACGTGAGGGCGAGCACCGTCCCCACCGGTGTTGCCGACGGCCTCCGCCAACTCCTCAGCCGACTCCGAGGTCAGACGATAGAACCCCTGGAGGCTGACCGAGCGCTCGAGACGGCCATCCACCACGTACTTCAGACCGCGGGTCTGGCCCCGGCGGTTGCGCCAGGCAAGCCTCGCCAGGAGATCACCGGAGACAGGTGCATCGAAGCGTACGGGCGTCGCGTCCACGTGCACCGCCGCGGCGCCACAGCCGTTGGCACCGAGCATGGACCAGTCGCCGTGCCCAAGAAACGCCGGGTCACGCCATGCCTGGGGGGCGGCACCACAGCAGTCGCGCCTCTCCGTGTCGATCACTCGCATCCGGCTCACCACGAACACGACGCACCGGTTCACGTGCAACGCGTACACCTCGTCGCCAACGTGCGCACCAGACCAGGCAGGCAGGGAGGAATGGACGCCGCTGAAGGCGACCGGCGGCCGCTCTCCCACGCGGCCCGCCGCGCGCAGAGCACGGCAGGTGTCCTGGGTCCATAAGACGGTGAAGGCATCAGACATGCCGTGATCTTATGTATGACCACTGACAGTCCTCCGCGGGAGAGCACACGGCACAGTCAGCTTCGGGAAGAGCTGTCCGGCTTCGGGCCGCCTATCACAGGGGGAGCCACAGGGAGACGGTCCCGCCGACTGTCATGAGGACGCCGGCCAGCCGTTAGGGCGGCCGCCGCAGGAGATGATCCGGCAGCTCGCGGACCTTCTTGCGCAAGGCTGCGTTCTCCAGCTCCATCGGCGTCGGCGGCTCGGCGGGTACCTACGCCCGGTGCCCTGCGGCAGGGTCGCCCCGGCCGCTCGTACCCAGTTCCGCACCTTCTCCGGGTTGACGCCCAGATCGGCGGCGGCCTGCTTGATCCCGCTCCGGGACGCGACTGGTACGGCGCGACCGCCGTCTGCCTTGAACTCCGGCGGGCAGTGCTTCATGACCACGAGATGTCCGTCCTCGGATCCTCAAGATCCACGTCTCAAGTGTCCAGGGTCCGGGGTGAAGGCCCGTGCCGTTCTCATACCTGCGGCCAGCTGCGATCACCCGATCGAGAACTCCGGGCAGGGCGGGCGGTAGCCCACTCCGGGGAGGTACTGCTCCCATTCGGTGCGGGTGATGGGCGGGTGGGCGAGGGTGCAGACGCGTGCGGTGGCGCGGTCGATGTCGGTTTCCCACAGCCGCAGAGTGTGGTCGTTGCCGCCAGTGGCGAGGGTGTGGCCGTCGGGGCTGAACACGACCGTGGGAACGTCGAGTTCGTTCCCGGTGAGGTTGGCCAGTTCTTTAGGCTGCCGGGGGTTGCCCACGTCCCACACGCGGGCTTTCTTGTCGGCATCGCTGGTGGCGAGGCGGCGGCCGTCCGGGCTGAATGCCACCGTGTAAACGGAGTTGGTGTACCCGGTCAGCAGCGCCAGTTGTCGAGGATGGCGAAGGTCGGTCATGTCCAGCAGACGTACGGTGTTGTCGGCGGTGTTCACGGTGGCCAGAATGTGGCCGTCGGGGCTGAAGGCATGGGCCGGGACCGAGTCGGAGGCGAAGGCGAAATCCAGTGCGCTCGGCCGGCGTGGGTCGGTGACATCCCACAGCATGGACTTTTTGCTGCTGCCGGTGGCCAGTGTGCGGCCGTCCGGACTGAACACAGCCACTCCGGCGTCTCCCACGTACCCGCCGAGGCGAGCCAGTGCTCTGGGGTTGCTGCGGTCGGTCACATCCCAAAGCCGCACCGACTGGACCCCGGCGGTGGCAAGGGTCCGGCCGTCCGGGCTGAAGGACGCCGATGCCACCTCGCCCGCATGCGGCTCGATCACGGTCAGGCGCCGTGCGTTGCGGGGGTCCGTCACGTCCCACAGCCATACCGTGCCGTCGTTGCCGGCGGTCGTCAGTGTGTGTCCGTCCGGGCTGAACGCCACCGAGCGGATGAAGTCCCGCTGGCCGGTCAGCGTTGCCAGCAGGAGCCGGGGGTGTCCGACGGCGACGTCCCACAGCCGTACGGTGCTGTCCCAGCTTCCGGAGGCGAGGACCTTGCCGTCCGGGCTGAACGCGACCGCGTCGACGACGTCGTTGTGGAAGAACAAGGGGAGTTCCCGCAGATCGTGCAGTGCCGAACCGGCTGCCAGGATGGTCCCATCCGGGCTGAACGCGGCGCCGTAGACCCCCTCCGGAAGCTTGGTGAGCATGCTCGGATGCCGGGGTTCGGACATGTCCCAGAGAAAGGTGCCGCCGCCGGTCGAGGCCAGCGTGCGGCCGTCCGGGCTGAAGGCCACGGCCCAGACCAGCGCGGTGTGCCCGGTCAGGGTAGCCAGGCCGCGGGGTGCCGCCGGGCGGGTGATGTCCCAGACTCGGACTGTGTGGTCCCAGCCGGCGGTGGCGACCGTATGTCCGTCCGGGCTGAACGCCGCCGACCAGACCGCGCGGGTGTGTCCGGTCAGCACCCCTTGCTTCTTCGGGGTATGCGGGTCGCTGACGTCCCACAGGCGTGCGGTGGTGTCACCGGTGGTGGCCAGCATGCGGCCGTCGGGACTGAACGTCACTGACGTGAGGTTGCCGGTATGCCCTCGCAGTGTGGCCAGCCGCTCCGGCCGGCGGGGATCGCTCACGTCCCACAGCTCCGCTGTCTTGTCCTGGTCGGCCGTGGCCATGGTCCGGCCGTCCGGGCTGAGTGCCACCCATGTGACGTCACCGGTCCGGTGGGTGATCGTGGCGAGCAGGCCGGGGTGCCGGATATCGGTCAGGTCCCACAGCACCACCTCGTTGCTGTCGGCCGTGGCGAGGACATTGCCTGTCCGATCGAAGGCCACGGCGTGAAACGCACCTGGCCGGCGAATGATGGTCAACTGACGGGGACGGTGAGCGTCCCGCACGTCCCAGAGCCGTACGGTTCGGTCCCAGCCGGCCGTGGCGAGTGTCCGCCCGTCCGGGGAGAACGCCAGCGAGACCAGGTCACTGGTGTGCCCGATCAGCGGGGCTGCGTACGGCGTGGCCGAGGCGCTGAGCAGGCCGTCACGGCTCTCTTTGGTCGGGGCCAACTGATAAGCAGCCAGGCCTAGTTGGGCCGCGAGCGCCGGATTGTTCTCACGTATGTCGGCTGTTGCCGCTGTCGCCCGCTGGGCGACGGCCGTATCGCGCTCCTCGGTGGCGGCCTGCCGAGCCTGGACCGCAAGCACGGCGGAAGTGACGGCGACCAGCAACGCGGCCGTGAGCAGCGCGAGGAGCTGCCACAGTCTGCGGGTACGACGACGGGCGGCGGCCTCGACGGCGGCCTCGGCGGCGCGGCTCGCAGACAGGAAACGCCGTTCGCGATCGGTGAGCAAGCCCTGGTGGGCGTCGGCCCATTCCGTTGCCAGCGCCAGCCGGCTGCCCCGCAAGAGACTGTGCTCGTCGCGGTCCCCGCCCTCCCACGTGTCGGTGGCGTCGGTGAGCCGGCGGTGGATCCGCAAGCCGTTACGATCCTCGTTGAGCCAGTCCCTTAACCGCGGCCAGTTGCCGATGAGGGCTTCGTGGGTGATGTCGATCCAGTCCCGGTCGATAGTGAGTAACCGGCGCCCGGCCAGCGCTTCGACAACGGCATCGGTGCCGGGACGCGCGTCCAGCTCGCGCCGGTGGATACGGCGTTTGGTGTCCTCGGTGCCCTCGCCCAGCGCGGTCAGGCGTAGGAAGATCCCGCGTGCCAGGTCCTGCTGGGCCGGGGACAGCGCTGTGTACGCCGCCTCGGCGCTGTGCGCAACCGCGTGCCGAATGCCGCCGGCCGCTCGATAGCCGCCCACGGTGAGACGGTTGCCGCTGCGCCGTCGCCAGGTCTCGGCCATGGCGTGCGAGACGAGCGGTAGCGCACCGGACTGGCCCGTCGCGTCGGCGACCACAGCCGCCAGCAGAGGGCCCTCCACACTGCACCCCGCGCTGATCGCCGGTCGCATGATGGCTTCGCGCAGTTCCTCGCTGCTCATGGGCCCGACCATGACCTGCGCATCCCGCAACGCTTCGGACAGGGCGGGGTTCTGGGCGCAGTGGCCGTAGAAATCGGCACGGACGCCGAGCACGATTCGGGCGCGGCTGGTCGCAGTACCGACCGCGGTGAGCAGAGCCGTGATGAACTGGTCGCGTTCGGCACGGCTGGAGCAAAGGGTGAAGACCTCCTCGAACTGATCGACCACGATCAGCAGGTCGGCCTCTTCAGTCCAGTCGGCCAGAGCTTGCCGGATGCGCAGATGGAGATTGCCGGGATCGTTGAGGAACTCCGCCTTGAGCATGCCCGGGGAGTCACCGGTGAGTGCCGCCAGCCCGATGGCGCACTCTTCCAGCGGGTTGGTGCCTGGCGAGAGCAGAAGGACAGGTAGGGGCGCGCCGCCCAGTCCCGTCTTTTTCGCCATGGCGACAAGGCCTGCTCTCAATAACGAGGATTTCCCGCACCCCGACGGGCCGAAAACGGCCGTCAGTCGTTGCCGGCTCACCTTCGCCACCAGTTCACCGACGAGCCTGTCCCGGCCGAAGAACCGGTACGCGTCATCAGGCTGAAAAGCAGCCAACCCCACATATGGCGCGGCGGATTCGTCAGGATCAACCGCTCGGCGTATGCCGCCGTTCACCGAGGCGATATCGGCCACGGTGGCGTGCCATCGCTCTTCCCATTCCTCGCGATCCCCGTTGCAAGCCTCGGCATATGCCAAGGTCACCGCAAGGCTTGGCAGAGAGCGACCTCCCGCCGCGTCCGAGAGCGTTGTGGCCGAGTAATGGGCGCACTTGGCCAGTTCCCGGTAAGGAGGCATGCCCGCAGCCTTCCTCAACTGCCTCAGCTCGACCGCGAATCGGACAAGCGGGCTATCCGTCTGGTCAAGCGGACTCTCGGAGCGTGGCATGCCGGCTTTCCCCCCTGAGATGGCGACAGCACGGATTCTCCGTAACCTGCTGCCTGTTGTCCATGCCCGGTTCCGCTCAGCGGACCGGATGCCACATGGGGGCCGGCGGTCAAGGGGTGCTCATTTCCCGCGGTATTCGAATTTCCGGCTCTGTAATCCAGATACTCAGCGTTCCTGAAATAGGGAGAGCATCTATGCGGAAGATCATCGTGGGAGTGCCGGTCGTGGCAGCGCTGCTGCGCCGCGGCGCGCTCTCGGCGATGACCCGCACCGGCGCCGGGTATCGGGATCCGGCGGTCTGGGTCGGCTTGACCTTGACGCTGGGTCAACCCTGCACCCTTCCGGGAGGCGCTTCGTCGTAGTCGCCTGGAACAGCTCCGCAAAGGGGGCCGATGACCGTGGCGGCCCAATCGATCGCCGGTCCAGCTATTCGTGTACAGGGCCTGGAGGAGTCGTACGGGAAGATCGACGTGCTGTGCGGCGTGGGCTTCGACGTGGCGCGGGGCACCATCTTCGCCCTGCTCGGTTCCAACGGGCCGCACAAGACCACGACCGTGGGATCCTCGCCACGCTTCTGAAGGCCGACGCGAGGACGGCCGGCGTCCATGGCTTCGACGTCGCCACGCAACCGGTGAACCTGCGGGGCTCCATCAGCCTCACCGGGCGTTCGCGGCCGTCGACGAGATCCTCAGCGGCCGGGAGAACCTCGTACTCGTCGCCAGATCCGCCACCTCAAGGACCGGGCGCGATCGCGGACGACCTGGTGGGGCGCCTCTCGCTGTCGAGGCGGGCACGCGCCGAGTGTCGACGTATGCGGGCGGGATGCGCCGACGGCCGGATATCGCGATGAGCCCAATCGGGAACTCGCCGGTGATCTTCCTGGACGAGCCGATGGCCGAGCTCGACCCCGAGGCGTGCATCAAGGTCTGGCATGTGGTCAAGGAGCTCGCCGGCTACGGAACGACGGTGCTGTTCACCACGCAGTACCTGGACGAGCCGAGCAGTCGGCCGACCGGATCGCGATACTCCACCGGGATCGGATCATCGTGAACGGCACCCTCGCCGACCTTGAGCGGCTGTTCCCGCCCGCCACGGTCGAGTAGGTCGCGAAGCGGCACTTCGTGGCATCGGTCGGAGCGTGCGGGTGCGTTCGCCCACCCGCTCATCTTCCTGCCGTTGGTCAGCTCGGCGTTCGTGGCCACGCAGACCATGCCTCGCCCGGCACGCGCCTTCGTCGAGCACCAACCGGCGACGTCGATCGTCCATACGGTCCGCGACATGCTCGCCCGGCAGCCGGTCGGCGACGACATCTGGACCGCCCTCGCGTGGTGCGTCGGCATCCTTGTCGGGGCGTAGGTCCTTGCGATGGCCGCCTGTCGTCGGAGGATCGCCTGAACCAGTCTGCGCCCCATGGTCACCATCAGGCAGCTTCCGGCGTACGCCGGGGTGACGGTGCGTGCGGTACGCCACTAGCGCCAGATCGGGCTGCTGCCGGAGCCCGAACGCGACCGATCCGGTTACCGGAACTACGATGCCGCCGCGGTCGTGCGACTGATCCGGATCCACACCCTGGCAGATGCCGGCGTGCCGCCGGCCCGGGCGCAGACACTCCTCGGCGCCGGTCCGGAGGAGTTCGCCGATGGCGTCCAGGAGAAGGACAAGGACCTGCGCGCCGAGATCCGGCGGCTGCAGGGCAACCGCAGATGGCTCGCCCGGCTCGCCGCGGGAGAGCACCCGACGCTCCCGCAGAGCGTCGTGGACTACCTCGACCGGCTGCGCGTTCTCGGCGTCGAAGAGCGGTACATCGCGATGGAGCGGCTTCCTGGATCTTGGTCGCCGCCCAGGTGACCTGCTCGACACCGCCATGGTCGAGTCCTCACCGGGCGCCGAGCGAGTGTTGTCGATCCGGAGGAGCGGGGTGGACCGGCATCGAACGAGTTCCTGCGCATCGGCACATCACTCGGCGGTCGCCATCTTGAGGTAGCAGGCCAAGGCCTGGATGGCCGGGGTGGGTTCGGCCTGACGATCGAACTCGGCCTGTTCGCGAACCAGTTGACTACCGCCGGATCCTTGCGCTGAGCCGACCGGCTTCCCGTCCACACCGGACAGCGATCGCGCTCATTGTCCGGTGTTTGTTTGTCCGGCGTCCCGCCGCCGGAACCGGACAACGGCAACCCGGTAGACAACAGGCATGAGACAGCACACCGGACGCGGTAGGTCAGCGGCTTCGCGTGGTCTCAGTGCAACGTCGAAATCCGCACGGAGAACAGGGAGAGAACGCATGATGAAGAATCCGCGCAGCCTGCTTCGGCTGATCGCTGTCGCCGCGGCAGTGGCAGTGACCGCAATCGGAATCGCGGTGCCGGCGCAGGCGGCACCGGGTACCACCGTCACGTTCGCCAACAGCTTCGAGGGGAACCCCTGGAACGATTGGCAGGGTCTCGCGAGCGGCGACGGTGTTGCGGGCGCTGACGTCAACGGGAACCCGGTCGTCGCTCGCAGCGGCGTGAACAACGGATGGCTCTACACCGGCAACGGCTGGGCTGCCGAGAAGATCGCGGTAACGATCGGTTCATGGGGAAACCGATCCAACTGCTCCGCAAGCATCTGGGCCAACCCCGTCAGCTACGGCGCCGGAGTCGGCCTTGAAGTCTGGGACCCCAACGGGGCCAACGGATGGGTGAAACTGACCAGCACCGCACCGGGCATCAGTGCCGGCAGCTATCAGCAGATCACCACCGCGCCGCTGAACCTGAACGGACTCAGCACCGTGTACATCCAGGCGATCTACGGGAACAACAACGGAGTCAAGCAGTTCGTCCGAATCGACGATGTGAGTCTTACCTGCGTCTCCTGACCGCAGGCACCCGCTCAGGGCAGTTGCGTAGTCCTGGCGAGTGAACAGGCGCGCAGGCTCACGACGATATGACGATGTCCGGTGGGCTCGATCTATACGCCACGAAGCTCCGGATGATGCCGGTGACCTGATCAGTCGCCTGTACCGTCCGGAGCTTCGATGTACCTCCGGGGCCTGCGGAGGTCTCGCCCACGCGTTCGACGCAGATCCAGAGGTCCGGGCGGCAGCTTCTGGGAACGCCGGTTCCGGCCCCTGGGAGCCCCTCTCAAGCGAGCATGAGCAGCTCCTCGTAGAAGCCGCCGAACTCCCGCTCCGGTCGACGAGATGGATCTCCAGGATCAAGTGACAGGTACGGCCCTCATTGTCGGTACGACGGAGTGGGGTGTCGTTGGCCGGGGTGATGCGCGACTCCTTGTCGGCGCCGTAGATCTTCTCGTGCGGGAACTCGCCCACCAGGTGCCCCGCGTGCCGGCCCCCCAGATCACAGCCAGCCGCTCCACCTCGGCGAAGAACTGCTTGCCGGTGATGTGGTCGTGCTCGGCGAAGTGTCGCGTGCCGACGGCGAAGACCTTCGGCAGGTCTTCCCGCAGGCGGTGCTTGACGGGGTCGTCGCCGAGGACGAAGGTCCGGCCGAAGTCGGCCTCGCACTCCTCGAAGATCGGCCCGAAGTCGGCGAACACGATGTCGTCGGCGCCGATCACCCGGGCCGGTGGGTTTGCCTCTACTCAGGCGCGACGCCAGATCTCTTGATCGGACCAGAGGTCGGATAACCGCGGCGAGTGAGATCTCACCTCGGCGAATTGCGTTGGGTGTAGCTCCGGCTCTGGGAAGTCCGTGGGTCAGGCCGTGAGTTGGTGGTTGTGCTGGTCGGGGTGCGCTGTGTGGAGGGGTCCGCTCGTTGGTGCTGTCCTTGGCCCGCGGTCGGAGAGGGGTGTGCAGTGTGGCCCAGGGCCGCACGGCTCGGGGACGTCCCGCCGGGCCGCCCCGGCAGGGAACGTCCACACGATCCCGTTGAGGATCATCCGGCCGTCCAGCCGCTTACGGTCCCGCGATGACTCGTGCAGCAGTGGCCGGACGAACTCTCACTCGGCATCGGACAGTTCATGGCGACGTATCACCGACCATGACCCGACACGCAAGATCACTTCACGACCAGCTCTAGGGCCTGTCCGGCGGATCCTGCCGGAGACGCGGGGCCTGGCACGCCGGTCTGCGGCGTTGTCGTCGGTTGCCGACTCCCACCGCTCTCGGCTTCGCTCGAGCGGGGCCCCCATCGCGGCGCCGCCCTCCTCCGCCTTGTACCTCGACGCACCAAGCCCCGCTCACCTGTGTCAATGAGGCGCCGCCGATTTTCTCCGACCTGATCCGCCGGACAGACCCTAGACGCCGCTACCACCGGGCCCGTCCAGGGTGATGTCGTCGGCGTTGTAGCTGCCCTGTGCGTACCAGCCGTGGACGTAGATCGTCGCGCTGGTCTGGGAGGCGCCTGTGGTGAAGGAGACGGTCAGGTGGCTGTATCCGGAGGGGGAATCGGTCCAGGTGGAGGCACCGCCGTTCACGCCCCGTTCACGCCCAGGTAGACGTAGGCGCCGCGGACCCAGCCGCTGAGTGAGTAGGTGGTGTCCGGCCGTACCGCGACGGTCTGGTTGCACTGCGCGGTGTCGCTCGAACTCACCGTCCCCTGGAGGGCCTTGGATCCTGCGTGGGCGGGGGAGGAGACGATCGAGCCCGGGTTGCCGGTGCAGCTCCAAGGAGTGAGGCTGCCTGACTCGAAGCCGGGGTTGGTCAGGACGTCGGTGGCCCCGACCGCGCCTGGGGCGGCCGGCGTCGGGGCGGCGGACGCGCTCGCCGAGGGTGCGGCTGGGGTGGCGTCGGTAAGACTGGGGATCAGGAGGGAGCAGCCGAAGCCGGCGACGGCCGCCGCGGCGACTGCGATCACCACGGCCGCCCGGCGCTGTCCGGGCCCGAGGCGCGGGCGGCCTGCGGGACGCGGCCGGCGGGCGGCGCCGCCGGGTGCGGGGGGTTGTTCCGTCCTGCCGCCGGGGACAGGCGGGAGTTCCTGTGTCTCGCTGCCGGTCCGGGGGTGGGGGACGGGTGCGGCCACGCTCTCGTGGCTGCGGTAGTTCTTGTCCTGGCGTATCTCGTCGAGCAGCTGGGCCAGCGCGTCGGTGCGGCGCGGGCGCAGTACGCGGATGGGCTCCAGTGCGGGGCGGTCGTCCGGTGAGTCGGACGCGGGCGGTGTGGGCACGATGCTCTCCTTCCGTCCCGTTGCAGAGACCTGAGCTGTCCTTCTGGAACTGATACGCAACACCTGCTCCGGAAGTTCAGCCGACGCCGCCTGGCTTGCCGCAGCCGTGTGCGCAGTTCGTCCCGGAAGGTGATGAGCGGGATGATCGCCACCGCAATCGGTCCGAACAGTGTGGTCAGCGCGCTGGTGAGGTTGTCGGCCACCGCGCCGGTGCCGGCGGACTCACGCAGTGCACTCGCCTGAGTCTCAAGCTGCGCGGCCCTCAGCGGAACCGGCCTGAGTGCCCGCGTTTCACCGTCGGTGACCGCCGGGGGCGTACCGACTCCCGGTTCCGCCGGGTGCGGGACTTTGAGGGGCAGTTGCGGCGTAAGAGCACGGCTTCGGCTCCGACGGCCACGCTGGTTGCCAGGATCCAGCCGGCGAAGGCGAAAACGACGGCGATCCACATGGAAATGCCGCCCCATTGCTTGTCTGTCAGATCTCCCCGCGGCACGAACCAAGATCATCGCATGGTCAAGATCCTCTCTTGATGCACGACTCAGTCGAGGAAGTCCAGCACCCGCCGCCAGGTCAGCTCGGCTGCGGCCGGGTCATGGTCGGGAAGGTCGCGGTCGGTGTAGAAGTGGCCGACGCCCGGATAGCGGAAAACCTCCAGGTCGACACTCCTCTCCCGTGCCGCTTGGCAGAGCGCGGCAACGCGCTCGGGCGGCGTGAACTCGTCCGGTTCAGCGGCGTGCAACTGGACCCTGAGACCTGGACGAACGGATGCGGGAAGGTCGGCAGTGGCGTGCAGCAGAAGAACGCGGGCGGCAGCGGGGCGCTCGGGCCAGAGATGAGCGACGACACCTACGCCCATGGAAACACCGGCGAGCACGGTCGCGTCCGGCATACCCCTGAGGGCCTGCCGGGCGCGCTTGACCACCGCTGCCCAGCCGACCCTGTCGACCAGCTGAAATCCCTGGTCGAGGGTGACCGCGGTCTCGCCGCCGAAGAGGTCGGGCGTAACAACCTCATGCCCGGCGCGACGTAGCCGCTCGGCGGCGAGAAGTTCGGCTGGGCGCAGGCCGAGAACTGAGTGGAACAACGCGATATGAGCCATGGCGTCATCGTTCCGTACCGCGACTCCAGACTGCCCGCTGCAGCGGTGACTCAGCAGCACATTTCGCACCAGGAAACGTGATGCCTTCGGCAGGCGCGATCCTGATCGCCCGACGCGATCCTGCCCTTGCTCTACGGTTCTCGGCGACATGGTGTTCGCTGCCCGGCGTGGCTGGTCTGTCATCCCGGCATGCTTTTCGGCCGGATTTCATCGATGGATTCCGATAGCGCGCCGGAGTGACGGTTCGATCATGCTGGAACGACGGTTCGAGTCAGTGCGCGAATGGACGGTTCGACATCGCGGTGCGCACAACCGGTCCAATACCGACTGGCTCGCATCGTCCATGGCGCGGTGGATCACCAACCGCTGTGCGACGGCCAGGGCGACGGCCTGCTCGTCGTCGAACAGCAAAGGCGGCAGGTGAGTGCCGGCCTCCAGTCGTAGCCGTCGGCCAGTCCTTTGACGGTCGTGATCGGGTAGTCGAGGCGAGTTCGCGCAGGCGGTCGATGTCACGGCGCACCGTGCGCGGAGCTGTGCTTCACCCCGACCAACGCCTCCTGGGCCAACCCCATCGAGGCCCATTTCGGACCGCTGCGGCAGGTCACTCTGGCCAACTCCCACCATCTGAACCACACCGTCCAGACCCTGGCCCTGCACGTCTGCCTGCGCTGGTGCAACGCCAACGCCCGCCACCACGACGTGCTGACCGCCCAACGCTAGGAACGCGCCCGCATCCGCAGTGAGAAAGGCTTCCGCTGGGGTAGACGCCCCGTCATGGGAGCCCCGTGACGATCCGTCTCCCGGCCCTCAGCTCTGATCGAGCGGATTGGAGAAAGTCCGTTCCGCCCAATTTCCCGCTACCAACTGCGCCGCCGCGCACCCCGGCTTCCGCTCCGCCTGGTCCTGGAACAAGCGCACGAAGGACTTGGAGAAGCCCAGCCGGGGGTATGCCCCAACGAGTGTGTCCGTGAAAGACGGGTCGAAGGCTTCCAGGCCGGCCCCGGATACATCCGCGCTCGTCCCCACCTGCAACAGTCGGCTCTCCACGTCTACTTCCGGCGCAACGTCGTCCCGCATATGTAGCACGATCAGCTCGGCCGCCCGGTCGCGTCGCTCAGTCGGCCAGCCGAGACCGGCCGTGAAGACCCGGGCCAGGTGGCCACCAGCCTCTTCAAACGAGAGCGTGTGACTGTCGAAGGGCGGAACGAGACCCAAGTCGTGCAGCAACGCCGAGACGAAGAACAGCTCACGGTCGAAGTCGAGGCCACGCGCCTCCGCCCAGGCCGCGCCGAAGAAAAATGACCGCACAGAGTGGTGGTACAGCGCCTCGTCAGCGTATTCCTCACAGACCAGTCGCGCCGCCTCAGTCGCCCGCCCCGCAGGTACGCGTACCCCTGCAACCTCGATCAGCATCCGCCGGACTCCTTACAACCGAACATCATTCCGATACGCGCACCTTAGCCAGGACTGGA
This sequence comes from Streptomyces sp. NPDC093544, assembly GCF_040683495.1. Lineage (NCBI taxonomy): Bacteria > Bacillati > Actinomycetota > Actinomycetes > Kitasatosporales > Streptomycetaceae > Streptomyces > Streptomyces sp. NPDC093544. The sequence continues at coordinate 304,341 of NZ_JBFBEA010000009.1, forward strand.
TGCCAAACCCGGTGAACGTCCGCGGCCACACCACTAGGTCGCCGTTGACCTGTTCCCGCACGAGCGCGTCCATGTCCTGGATGAGGCTGTCCATCATTTTGCCCAGCCGGGCCTCTTTCTAGGCGTCGGGCAGCCTCTCGCGGTGGTGGCGGGTCGCCAGCCGGTACTGGCGGAAGGTCGCGTTTCGGCAGATCATCCGAAGGTGTCCGTACAACTCCGGCAGGGTGAGCGCTCCGATGCGATGGAAGTACAGCGCTTTGACGTACAGGGCGTTCACGCGTCGTATGTGTGGAGCTATCTACAGGTACTGCGGCACGCCGGCATCCTCGACCGAATCGCCGGCATGGTCGTGGGCATCCCGACCGCGATCGACGGACTCGACTCGCCCGACGCGTCCCCGACCCTGCAAGAGATAGTCCTCGACGTCCTCGGAGACCGCGACATCCCGGTCCTGGGCAACGTCGACGTTGGACACGCTGGACCGAATTTGCCGATGCCGGTCGGCACCCGCGTCGCCCTCGACGGGCGCCAGCGGACATTGTCGCTGCTCGAACCGGCGGTACGCCCGCTCACGGTGACCGGTCTGGGCGGCTGAGCAACGCGGACAGCGCGCTTCTTCATGAGGCCTCCCGATCCTGCTGGTCAGGCGTATGCCGATTGACTACCGGGTGACCATCACTCGATCGGTGTGCTCGCGCGGCAGAGGACGGGCGGGGACGGGGTGACCCGAGCCCTGCCCGCCCTCCGGCGCTGAGCTACCGCTTCAACTCACCCTCCGTCAGGGATAGTTGACGAGGTTGGCGACATTGCTCGACGAGTTCGAGGGGCCTCCTGTGTCATTGATGACGTGGTGGATCGTGCCGGTGCCTCCGAGCGAGACGGTGACCATGTCGTGGAACGTCACCCCGGCCGTCTGTGGCACCTCGAAGGCGTGCTCGGCGGCTACGGAGTTGTTGGCACTGAAGAAGCAGTAGCTGCCGAGTCCCCATGCCTCGTGGTGCTGGACGGAGTCGGCGACCTTGTAGGCGGCGTAGCCCTGGGCCGAGCCGTTCATCCAGGCGTCCTGGTTGGGTGGGTCGTAGGGCATTTCGTTCTGGTAGAAGTACGTGCGGCCGTTCTCGCCGTTCCAGATGGTCTGGTTCTTCTGGTAGTGCTCGACGAACAGGCCGTACATGGTGACGTCGTCGCCGTTGACGACCAGTCCGGTGTCGGCCGTGTTGGTGTCCCAGCCGACACCGTCGCCGTGGTCGGCCCGCCAGATCCACAGGTGGTCGCCGATCACGTCGGAGCTGTTGACCACCAGGCTCTGCGACGCCTTGCCCACGGCGGCGCCGCCCACGCGGAAGTACACGTCGTGCAAGGACGTCGGATCGGCGGAGTGCGAGGCGGACGCCCCCTGCGGGCCGACCTCCATCAGTGTGGCGGAGTTCTGCGTGCCCGCGTCGACGAGCAGGCCGGCGAGATTGACGCCGTCGACGTCGGCCACGGACATCGCCGTAACTCCGTTGTCGGGTATGAGGGTTGCCAGGCCCAGACCGAGGACGACGGTGTCGGGCTTCGTCACCTTCAGTGTCTCGTCGAGATGATAGACGCCCGGGGTGATCAGGAGGTGCTTGCCCGCGTCCAGCGCCGCGTTCATCTCGGCGGCCGTCGCGCCCGGTTTGGCGATGAAGAAGTCGTCCAGCGTGATCGACGTACCCTCGGGGGTGCCGGACGACCAGGACGTGCCGCTGGAGTCCTTGCGCAACGCGGGCACGAACACCTTGTAGGCGCCCTGGTCGTCGATGTACAGGAACGGCTTCTCCCGGGAGACGGGTGTCTGGTCGACCGTGGTGTACGGCGGGCTGGGGAAGCTGCCCGCGGGGGCGTTCTGGTCGCCGACGAACACCATGTTCCAGTTGGAGCCGCTCCAGCTGCCCCACTCGGAGTTGCGGGACAGCCACTGCTGCTGCGAGCCGGACTTCACCTGTCCATCGACCTTGGTGTCGGCGAGCAGACCACCGCTGGACCAGCCGCCGTCGTCGAGCTGCAGGTCTCCCTTCAGGTGGATGCGGCGGTACGGGGCTGCCTGCGAGACCGCCCAACGGTCCGCGCCGCCCGTGGGGTTGACGGCGAGGTTCTCCGCCGATCGCCAGAAGTTCTGGGTGGCGTTGCCCTGGAACCAGTCGGCCTCCGCGTGCACGGCGCCGTTGATTGTGACGTCGTCGGGGGACAGGCCGAGTCCCGCGACCTGGGTGTAGAAGCCGACATTGGCGTCGACGTCGTACGAGCCGGGTTTGAAGAGCAGCGCCTGCCGGGCCTCGCCGAACTGGTTGGTCTCCTGCTGGCTGAAGACCGAATCGAGCTTGCCCTGGATGTCGCCGCTGGACATCGACGGGTCGAAGATCTGGACGTTGGGGCCGAGGTCGGGTTCGGCCGCGGCCGCACCGGCGCTCTGCAGGGCGAATACCGCAGTGCCCGCCCCCGCGAGGACGGCCAGGGCGAGGGCGGAACGCGTGGTGCGCCGGCCTCTACGGTGTCCGGTGCGAGGCCCGCGATTCCTGCCGAAGATCATCGTCGTACTCCCCCTCATCCCGTGAACCGGGCGAAGATGTCGGTGAACTGCCAGGGGTCCTGGGCGACTCCGGAGCAGGTGTCGTCGTTCGGGTAGGCACCCGGGCATGGACGGTCCCGGTTGACGGACCAGAAGGCGAGCCGTGCCAGGTGGTGTTCGGAGGCGTAGGTGAGGATCGTCTCGAAGTCGCCTGTGCTGACGGTCTCGTTGACGTCGGTGATGCCGTTCATCGAGGAGAGGCCGCTGTGCCGGTAGGCGGTGTCGTCGCTGTAGCCGTAGGCGGTCTTGACGGCGTTCTTGAGTCCGTCGGTGGCCTGGATGGTCAGGCTGCCCATGTCCTGCCCGGCGCCGCCGAAGTCGAACGGCATGATCGTCCAACCGTCCACTTCCAGACCGGAGTCGGCGGCGAGCTGGATCATGCTGTCGTCGGGGCCGCTCTGATCGCTGGGGAAGGTGACATAGGTGAGGAACCCCGGATTGTCGGCCTTGACCTGCTTCAAGGCGTCGATGGTCTTCTGCTGGATGGCCCGATCGTTGTAGGCGTCGCCCTCGATGTCGATGTCGATCGCCTTGAGGCCGTAGGCGTCGATCACCTTCTGGTACGCGCCCGCCAGCGCGGTGGCGTCGGCGCAGGACTGTTCCAGCTTGGCGCCGCTTGCACCGCCGAACGACGGGACGACGTCACCGCCCTTGGCGCGGATCGTGTTCACGGTCTGTTCGTCGACTCCGCCGGTGAGGGGGCGGCTGCCGTCCCATTGCGGGGAGCAGCCGCCGGCGTCGAGGACGAAGGCGAGCGTGAACCAGCTGACGCCCGTGGCGTCCATGACCTCGGCAGGGTCAGGGGGACTGCCCCAGCCGTTGTACAGGTAGGGGGCGACCGCGGCGGGGGCCGCAGCGGCTGCTGGGCTCCCGTCTGTGCTGTCGGCCCAGGCGGCGGCGGTCATGCCGGTCGCGGATGCCGCGACCGCCACGGTGAGCGCCGTCCACCGACCGCGGTGGCGCATACGGTGACGTGGGGTGTCCGTATGTCCGTCAGGGCGGTGAATTAGCAGATGCTTACGGTGATTCATGTGGGGGGATGCCTTCCTGAAACGTGGGCGGGCCCAGGCGGCGTGTGCCAGTCGGCCTTGCGCCGCCGCAGTCCGCACCTGCAGCTTCCGGCCGGAAGGACGCGGCCGGTCTCAGGACGCTATGTTTCGGGACTTGAAGGCGTTCAGTCAATAGGTCTGCACCATTGAACATGGCTGTGGCTCAAGGGAGTTGGATATCTTCAGAGAGTGAAGGATTGGGGTTGTCGAGACGGGTACTTGTGCTCGATTCGTGAAGGCATGACCGCTCTCGGCATCCAGGTCCAGGGCAGGGAGGCGCCCTCCTGCGGGACGGCCATGCCGAGCGGCTACAACTCCCTTTGCGGGCACGGGAGAAGCTCCGCCAGAATTTGCTGATCATTGCAGTTCCGGTGCCTTTCCTCGAAAGGCCGGATGCCCGCAGGCAGCGGGCGTCGTCCGGGAACGAGGCGAACAGCACCCACACCAGGGCGGGTCGTCATGCCGATCGACTTCTGACCGTCGCCCCGTACGAGACGTTGGGGGATTCACACCACGAGGAGTGTCAACTCCTCTGCGGACAAGTTCAGTTGGTGGATCAGCCCGTCGTCGGGCGCTTCGATGCGGCCGGCCGTCCCGCACACCGCGAGCGCGGCGGCCAGCCGTCCGTTCGCGGCGCTGTGGACCGGGCGAACCAGACACGCCTGGTGCGGGCCCAGCGCGAAGCGGCGCACGGCCGTTCCGTCGTCGCGTATGCGCGCCAGCTCCCTCAGCAGTCCGCCGTCGGCCGGCGGATGGTCCGGGTCCGGGTCGGTGAGGTGGACCAGGCCATCCGTGAGACCTGCCAGGTGGACGCCGAAGCGCACCCGTTCCCGTAGCCGGGCGACCACGGCATGCGCGGCGGCGGGGACTTCGGGTACCGGGCGGGGTGGGGTCAGGCTTGAGACCCTGTGGCCCAGCGCGAAACCCCGTAGATCCGGCATCCGCACCAAGTACTCCTCCTCGACGAGCACATTCAGCAGCCGGTACGTCGTGGCGGGTGCGAGTCGCAGCCCCGCCGAGATCTCCTTCGCGGTGACTCCGGGCCCGGCCTGTGCCACCTGCTGGAGCACCGAAAGCGCGTTGCGTACGGCGCGGGGTTGGCGGCCGCTGAGTGGCAGCGTCTCTCCGCTCACCGTGGCGGCTCGGGGAACACGTCGGCGGCGCTCGTCTCGTCGTAGACGCCGATCGCCCCGACACTCGCCGGATCGCGCCTGCTCATCCACAGGAACCAGGCCGTCCCCGCCGCCATCAGCGCCACGAAGAGCGAGGGGATGAAGGCACCGCCGGTTGCCGCATGCGCGAGCAGGACGGCGAGCAGCGACGGCACGCAGAGCACCGCGACGACCACCGGACCGTGGGTCAACTCACCGATGCGGTGCAGGAAGACAGGGGCGGCCAGGCACACCAGGGCGTACGCGGTGAGGAAGCCGTACACACAGAGGTTCACCAGGCGCGCGAACAGCACGTGCGGCGCTGTCCCTGCCGCGATCAGTGCCAGCGGGACGAGGACAAGTACCGGAAGCACCAGGGCGATGGCGATGTGCGGGGTGTGGTGGGTGGGGTGGGTTCGCCCCAGGCGGTGCGGGGTCATCCGTTCGCGTCCCATGGAGAACAGCAGCCGCACCAGCGCGGTGCCCGACGCCAGGGCGCAGGCGAAGAAGGAGAGGGAGACGCCCAGATCGAGCAGGGCGGGCAGCCGGACCGAGGTGTGCCCGGCAGTGGGGAGGACCTGGGCGTAGACGGCGAGCAGGAACAGCGCGGCGGAGCAGACCACGGTCCACCGCACTGCCCGCCCCACCGTCAGGAAGGGCCGCCGGGTCTCGGCGCCGAGCGCGGCGGCGCTCTCGAAGCCGATGAACGCGGCGAAGGCGGGCAGCGCACCGGCCATCACTGGACCGAGCGCGGAGGTCGGCGGGGTGAGCTGCCGCATATCGGGACGGGCGCCGTGCCGCACCAGCAGTACCACGAAGAACGTCAGCGCCAGGACGATCGACGCCGCCTCCAGACAGAGCGTCAGCCCGGCGGACAGCCGCACCCCCCGTAGGAGGAAGTACGCGACGAGAGTTCCCGTTATCAGCACCACCGCCGCCACTGTGAGTGGGGGTGGTCCGGGCGAGATGTCCAGACGGGCCAGGAACTGTTCTGCGTACAGGCCCGAGCCGGTCAGCGCGCCCATGGCAAGGACCCCGTACCCGATCAGAAGCGCACAACCGCAGCAGAACGCGGCGGCCGGGCCGAGCCCCTTGGCGGTGAAGGAGTAGAGGGCGCCCGGCGCAGCCATCCGGCGCGAGAAGGTCCGTACGCACGCGGCCACCAGCAGCGCAAGGACCGTCGCCAGAGCCACCGACCACACGGCGAAGACCCCTGTGTCCGCCCTGACCAGGCCTGGCGTGGTGGCCATCGCGGCGGTCGGCGCGACAGCGGAGACAGATTGGGCGAGCACGGGCAGCGGGCCGAGGGAACGCCGGTCGAGGCCGCCGACGGGGGAGTGGCCGCGCAGGAGGGGAGAAGGAGCCGTGCCCTGGACGCTCATCAACCGCCCCTTCCATACCCGTGGTGCCGAACCGCACGGTAGGACCGGTCTGTTTCGGCCGGATGAGCGGCAGATCGCCGGGGCGTGTTCCGGAACGGGAAAGCGGGCGCGGGGCTCTCCCGTTCGGCGTGCCGGGGGCTTTCACCGACGCGTGACGGCTCGGCAATGCGCGCTGTTGAGACTGCGGCACAGGCCGCTTCCGGCAACCGCGATCGCAGAGGAGCCCGCGATGACCAGCACGGCGAGCCCGCCCACCACGAACGCACCGCCCACCCTCCGTGGCTCCCTCGGCACGGCTTCCATCGTGCTGATGGTTCTTGCTGCCGCCGCCCCGCTCTCCGTCGTCGGTGGCAGCGTTCCGCTCGGCATCGCTCTCGGCAATGGCGCCGCCTTCCCCGCCGCCTTCGTCGTCTGCTGCGTGGTCCTGCTGCTCTTCGCTGTCGGCTTCTGCGCGATGGCGCGGTACGTCCAGGAAGCGGGAGCGTTCTACGCGTACGTCGACAAGGGCCTCGGCCGACGCGTGGGGCTCGGGTCCGCCTACCTCGCGCTGGTCACGTACACCGCGATCCAGGCGGCTGTGTACGGGTACATCGGGGTGGCGCTCGACAGTCTCGTCCAGTCGTATGGCGGCCCTCATCTGCCCTGGTGGACCTGGGCCGGAGCGGTCGCAGTGGTGGTCGGTGTGCTCGGCTGGCGCCAGGTGGACCTCAGTGGGAAGGTCCTCGGCGTGCTGATGGTCGGCGAGGTCGGTATCGTCCTCGTGCTCAACGCGGCGGTTTTGGTGCGCGGCGGGGACCACGGCTTGTCCACCGCACTGGTCAGCCCCGACCGGCTTACCTCGGGAGCGCCGGGACTCGCCGTCACCTTCGCCATCGCCGGGTTCCTGGGCTTCGAGGCCACCGCCGTCTTCCGCGACGAGGCCCGCGACCCGGACCGCACCATCCCGCGCGCCACCTATCTTGCCCTCGTCCTCGTCGGAGCCTTCTACGCGCTCTCCAGCTGGGCGCTGATCTCTGCTTGGGGAGACGAGGAGGCCGTCGCCGAGGCGGGACGCGATCCGGAGAACATGCTGATGGCCACCGTGCACCGCTACCTCGGCTCGTCCGCCGAACATGTCGCCCAAGTGCTCTTCGTGACCAGCCTGTTCGCCTGCGTCCTCTCCTTCCACCATGTGATCGCCCGCTATGTGTTCTCGCTCGCCGACCGCGGCGCGCTGCCCGCCCGCCTCGGCCGTGCCCACGCCCGCCACCACTCGCCGCACGTGGCGTCCCTGGCCCAGTCGGCAAGCGCGGCCGTGCTGATCGCGGTGTTCGCCCTCGCAGGGCTGGACCCGATCACCGAGGTCTTCACCTGGATGGCCGGCCTCGCCAGCGCGGGTGTCGATGTGCTGATGCTGCTGACCTGCGCGGCCGTCCTGGTCTTCTTCCGGCGCTCTGCCGGCGACACCCACCGCTGGCGGACGCTCTGGGCGCCGGCGTTCGGCGGCCTCGGACTGATCATGCTGCTGGTGTTGACCGTACTCAACTTCCCTTTGCTGATTGGTGGTTCGGCGGCGCTCGCCACGCTGCTGCTCGGTCTGCTCCCTGCCGCTTTCGTCCTCGGCTGGGCCCGCAGGCACCGTGTGCCCGCGTCCACCTGATCCGCTGTTTCCCGGTCCCCGTTCGAGGAGTACGCACATGACGCCCACCCACCCCCTCGCGATGCTCACCGCCGAGGAGATACGCACCGCCCGCGCCGTACTGGAGGAGGCCGGACACCTCGGCGGCGACATACGGTTCGTCTTCGTCGGCCCCGAGGAGCCGGCCAAGGCCGAGCTGCTGGGGTTCGCCCCGGGTGGCCCTGTGGACCGGCGGCTGCGGGTGATGTTGCTCGACCGGGCGAACGGCGACTCGTACGACGTGACCGTTTCGGTGACCCGCGAGACCATCGACACCTTCGAGAAGATCGACACGTCTGTCGCTGGTCAACTTCCCATCCTGGACTCTGAGTTCGAGACCTGTCAGGAGATCCTCGACGCCGACGAGGGGTGGCGGGCGGCGCTCGCCCGGCGCGGGCTTGTCCCTGAGAGCGTACGTGCGTGCCCGCTCTCGGCCGGCCACTACGGATACGAGGGCGAGGCGGGCCGGCGGATCGTCCGCAGCTTCGGCTTCCACCAGGACCATGAGCGGGACCACCCGTGGGCCCACCCCGTGGACGGGCTGGTGGCGTACGTCGACCTCACCGCGCGCACCGTCATGGAGATCATCGACCACGAACTCCTCGCCGTGCCGCGGGAGTCGGGGAACTTCCAGGACCCGGAGTACACCGGCCCCGCCCGCACCACCCTCAAGCCCATCGAGATCACCCAGCCCGAGGGCGCGTCCTTCACGGTCGAGGACGGGCTGCTGCGGTGGGAGAACTGGTCGCTGCGCATCGGCTTCAATGTCCGCGAGGGACTGACGCTTCACCAGATCTCCTTCTTCGACAGGGAGTTGGGGCGAGATCGCTCCGTGGTGCACCGTGCCTCGATCGCCGAGATGGTGGTCCCGTACGCCGACGCCTCACCCGTCCGGTTCTGGCAGAACTACTTCGACCAGGGTGAGTACCTCTTCGGCCGCTACACCAACTCCCTGGAGCTGGGCTGCGACTGTCTGGGCGAGATCCACTACACGGATGTGACCATCGCCGACGAGCTCGGCGAGCCCTCCGTCATCCGCAACGCGATCTGCATGCACGAGGAGGACTACGGGGTGCTGTGGAAGCACAGCGACCTCTTCGCGGGCTCCAATGAGACCCGTCGCCAGCGCCGTATGGTCATCTCCTTCTTCACCACCGTCGGCAACTACGACTACGGCTTCTACTGGTACCTCTACCTGGACGGCACCATCGAGTGCGAGGCCAAGGCGACCGGCGTCGTCTTCACCTCCGGATACTCCGAGGAGGGAAGGGAGTTCGCCACCGAGATCGCCCCCGGCCTCGGCGCCCCCTTCCACCAGCACCTCTTCTCGGCCCGCCTCGACATGGCGGTCGACGGGCAGCGCAACGCGGTCGACGAGGTCGACGCCGTCCGTATCCCCATCAGCGAGAAGAACCCGTACGGCAACGCCTTCGCCCGCCAAGTCACCCGCCTCACCGGAGAGAGCCAGGCCCAGCGCCAGGCGGACGGCAGCAAGGGCCGGGTATGGCACATCGTCAACCCCGACGTCACCAACCGCCTGGGCCAGCCGGTCGGTTACGCCCTTGTGCCCGAAGGCCTGCCCACCCTGCTCGCCGACGACTCGGCGTCCGTCACGATGCGAGCGGCCTTCGCGACCAAGCACCTCTGGGTCACCCGGCATGCCGACGACGAGCGATACCCGGCCGGTGACCTCGTGAACCAGCACCCGGGCGGCGCCGGTCTGCCGTCCTGGACGGCTGCCGACCGCGGCGTCGACGGCGAGGACATCGTGCTCTGGCACACCTTCGGGCTCACTCACTTCCCGCGCCCCGAGGACTGGCCCGTCATGCCCGTCGACTACACGGGCTTCACGCTCAAGCCGGTCGGCTTCTTCGACCGCAATCCCACCCTGGACGTGCCGCGCAGCAGCGCGGGACGCGGGCACGGCGAGGGGCCCGCGTGCCACTGAGGCGCACCCTGGCCTATGTGGGCCATGCCACTCCTCGGCGTGGCCTGCGCGCCTGCCGCGTGGCCGACGCCCGGCCTCGGAGACGGATCCCACCAGGGAGCTCCGGTTCGTCGGGAGTTCTTCTGTCGGGGAAACGGCGCCTCGCTCGAAGCGCCCGGGCAGTAATCTCCGCCGCTCCGTGCTCGCGAGCGCCCTCAGCGCCATGGCTCTGGTCATCAATCCAGCGTCATCACCATCTGCGAGCCCCACTCCTGGCGGCTGAGCTCGATGAAGCCGACCGCCAGGTAGAAGGCGCGTGCCCCGGGGTTCCCGCTGCCCACGCCGAGGTGCAGCCCTGGTACGCCACTGTCACGCAGGGCCGCGGTCAGCGCGCTCATCAGACGGCGGCCGAGTCCGCTGCCCTGACCGCGGGGGAGAATGTCGATGTGCAGGTGCGCCGGGTGGCGGACGTAGAGGTCGTCACGGTGCGGCCGGGTGCGGTGGAGATGGTCCACGCGGCGCCAGTCATGGGTGCCGTCCCCCGGGTCCACGGCGAGTGCGGAAGGGTAACGAGCGCGCAGACCGGGCCACCAGTTCTCCTCCTGCCACACCTCGAAGGAGTACGTGTCGGCGGTGGCGACGACGTACCCGAGGGTGCCCAGCTCGTCGGTGGCGACAAAGGTGAGTGCGGGGTCCGCGGCCGGATAGGGCGCGGTATAGATGTGGCCGAGCAGATCGGGGTCGCGGTAGAGCGGTGTCGCGTCCCGTCCCGAGTCGCCGGTCCTGAGACATACGCGGTACATGCCGGGCAGGTCGGCCGGATGAAAAGGGCGTACGACGGCTGGACCGGAGGAGGGCACGGCAGCGGTCATCGGGCCGCCGCCGCGGCCAGCAGGAACCAGGCCGAATGCGGGATCCATTGTTCGGTCCAGCGCCAGCTGTTGCCGGTGTCCCTGTGGTGGTCGGGCATGAATGCGATGTCGTGCTCGTCCTCGAAGCCGGAGGTGATCCCGTTGAGGATGCCTCCGGGGACGTTGGGATAGTCCGGGTGGTATTCGACAGCGTTGCGCCCGATCCCCTTGATCATGGAGGAGTCGAAGGGGTTGAGGCCGGTCACCCAGTGCATTTGGTCCTCCGCCAGGCGCAGCAGTCGGGGACGCAACTCGGTTGGGCAGTCGGGGAGTTCGGCAGCCAGTTGAGCCGCATAGGCCACCGAGCAGATGTTGGCGTTCTCGCCCTGCCACCAGTAGCCGGTCTCGTTGTCGTGCGGGTAGAAGAAGCTGGTGCGCGGGGCGGAATCCGTCGGCTGCACATACTGGCGTACACAGCCGAAGGGGTTGGCCACCTCGTCCGCGAGAGTGGCCGCGTCGCGCATCAGGGAGAGTGCGGTCCTGCGGGCGGTCGGGGCGAGTGGGGAGTCGGGGCAGAGGCCGGCGAAGCGCAGGAGGGCGACGGCCGGGAGGCCGGATTCAGCGGCGTGGAAGAACGGACGCCCTGTCACATCGCCCAGGAGGTAACCGAATCCGTGGCCCGATTCGGTGTAGCGGTCGGTGAGTGCGGCGGCACGGCGCTCGGCGGCGGCCAGGACGACGGGATCGGGCTCCCCGGCGTCGGCCCGCAGCAGCTCCACGGCTGCGAGCAGCGCGCAGTAGTCGTCGATGACGGACTCCTCGCCGTCGTACAGGTACTCCTTGTTGTGCCGCTCAAGATGCTCGAATCCCCGGCGGGCGGCGGTCAGGTACGCGGAGCTGTCGAAGTCACCGTGGTCGTTCAGAGTGGCGGCGCGGGCCAGGGCGGCGATCGCGAGGCCGCCTCCCTGACGGTAGGCCGCCTGCCAGCGCTGGGTGCGCACGCACTCCTGGAGCGGGGCGTTGATGACGCGCTCGTCGAGGTCCTTGGTGAGGGCATCGAAGATCGCGGTGTAGAAGTAGCCTTCCGGCGACTGGAAGCGGACCAGGAAGTCGGCCCCGAACAGCGCCTCGTCACGCAGGCGGTCGCCCAGTGCCCGGTGCAGGCGCGGGTGACGGTCCGCAAGAGTGTCGCTGACCTCCATGAACGCCCAGGCGCAGAAGGGGAGTTGCTGTGGGTTCATCATGCGGGTGTAGTTGAGGTGGCTCAGGAACTTGCTGAAGTCGCCCGAGGCGTCGAGCCATCCACCGCGCGCGTCGACGGTGCGGCCGGAGTCGTCCCCGTAGAAGCGGGTGTGGCGGTCCTTGCGGTCGATGGCGCCGCTGGAGCGCACCGAGCGGAAGTAGTACAGGACGTCCGAGAGCGTGCTCCGCTGGAGGAGGGCCGCGTCGACGCGGAAGTCGGCGGAGCACTCGGTGCCGTACTCGATGCGGTACACGCCCGCTGTGCGCAGATCGGAGAAGTCGATCCGGCGGAAGGAGCCGACGGACCAGCGGTCGACGTGCTCCACCGGACCGACCGGCAGTTGCCGCCGGGTGCCCTCGCCGACCAGTGTGGCTGTGGCGGCCAACTCACTTCTCTCCTGGGGGAAGTTGAGCATCACGATCGCACTCTTGGAGGCGGCCGTGTTGTAGCCGATGTGGCTGACAAGGATCTTCGTCACCGGGATCCCTCCGGGCTGGTGGTCGCTCACGGCTGGTTGGAGATCGAGTCGAGCCACTTGCGGGTCTCCGCGATTCGGCCGGGTGAGGAGCGTTTCCATACGCCGGTGCCGCCGGTCTGCCACGGGTGGGGACCGGCGAGCGGCCGGTACTCCACGCCCATCGCGTCGAGCCGCCGCAGGTGGCGTACGAGCCTGGCGTCGAAGTCGGCAGGGTCCGGGACACCACCCGACCACAGGACCTCGGCGAGGGCGCAGGCTCGCGGGAAGGCCAGATAGTCCAGGTGCCGCTCGTCGGGCACCCACTCCGTCCAGATCTGGAACTGCCCGCCAAGGACGTGGGCCCGCTGCTCCTCGGACCAGGCGGTCGGGGCGGGTGCGAAGCGTGCCACGTCGGTCAGGGTGATCGGGCCGCCCTCCGACCGGCGTTCGGCGTCGAGGTCCGACTGGTCGAAGTTGAAGTAGGTCGGGAACAGCGGGGAGCGTACGACATCGTGGGTGGCCGCGGCACGGCCCGAGGCCTCGTCGCCCCGCCAGGCCATGACGATCGTGTCCGGCAGCACGCCTCCGGTGACATGGCCCTCGTCCCAGACGATCATCCGTACGCCGAGCCCGGCCAGGAACCGGCCGAGCGAGCGCAGGAAGTGCCCGTGCATCTCGCGTGGTTCGGTGCATCCGGCCGCCGCCATCGCCGCTGCCACCTCAGGGTCCTCGGCCCACCAGTCCATCGCGCACTCGTCCCCGCCGAGGTGGACGTACGGCGCACCGGTCGCCTCGATGATCTCTTCGAGCACGTCGCACAGATACGCCTCGGTGCGCGCGACCGGGGCGACCGAGGTGCCGCCCTCCCACACCGTGTCGAGAACGGCCTGCGGCTCTCCGGGGCGGCCGAGCAGGGGAGCCGCCGCACGCAGGGCTGAGGTGTGGCCGGGTACGTCGATCTCGGGGACGAGGGTGATGCCGCGCAGTCGGGCGTAGCCTGCTATCTCCGCGAGGTCGTCGAGGGTGTAGTAACCGCCGTGCGGGGTTCCGTCATCGGGGCCGCCGGGGCCGAGCCGGGTGGAAGTGCGCCAGGAGCCGGTGGTGTGCAGCTCGGGGTGGCGGCGGCTCTCCACCCGCCAGCCCTGATCGTCTGACAGGTGCAGGTGCAGCCGGTTGAAGCGATGGGCGGCCAGCAGATCGACGTAGCGCAGGACCGTCCGCTTGGGGAAGAAGTGGCGTGTGACGTCGAGCATCGCGCCACGCCAGGCGAAGACGGGTTCGTCCTCGACGACCCCGCACGGCACCCGCCACCCCTCGGGCGGCGGACCGGCCGCCCGCCGGTGGACGGCGTCCGGAAGCAGTTGGCGCAGTGTGGTGAGGGCGTGCGCGACCCCCTCGGTGCCGCCCGCCGTGATCTCGACCTGGGTGGGCGAGACGCGCAGGGTGTAGGCGCCCGGGGCATGGCCCTCCGCCCCGTCTGTGAGCAATACCCGTGTGTCCTCAGTGGTATTGCTTGGTATGCCCGGTATTGGGTCGTTGAGCAGCTCGGAGAGAAGGCTTCGCAGCATGGCGCCGGCCAGCGGGGAGTGGGCTCCGGCGATGGGCATGTCGGTGGTCAACCTGCAATGACCAGAGCTGACTTGGGCTCGTCCGGGGCGGGGCAGAAGAGCTTGAAAGGCGTCCAAGACGGGTCCCAACTGTCGACGGTGTGGAGGGTTCGTCACTCAAGTCCCGCGGCGACGCTACTTGTTGTATTGCTTTGGTTCAAGTGGTACGTTCCCCGAACTCTTCTGGTACCTGCGCAGTTCCCACTGTCGAGAGGTCCCTATGACCGTCAATGCCGCGCAGCAACGCCCGGCCGAGTCCTTGCAGGACCCGCCGGTTCACCCACCACCGCACAAGCAGACCGGGAAGAAGCCGGGCACGGCTCGCGCCAAGTCCTTCGTCACACGCCTGCGGCAGGATTCGCCGTTGCTGCTGATGACGGCCCCCGCAGTCCTGGTCCTGCTGCTGTTCACCTACATACCGTTGCTCGGCAGCGTCGTCGCGTTCATGGACTACGTGCCGTTCCTCGGCTTCACCCAGTCCCAGTGGGTCGGCTGGGACAACTTCACGGCCCTCTTCCAGGACGACCTCTTCTGGGGCGCCCTGACCAACACCTTCGAGATCACCTTCGTTCAACTGCTCCTCTTCTTCCCCGTGCCGATCCTGCTCGCCGTGCTCTTCAACTCGGTGGCGATGCCGGCGGTGAGGAACTTCGTGCAGTCGGTGATCTACCTGCCGCACTTCCTGTCCTGGGTGATCATCGTCGCGCTGTTCCAGCAGATGCTCGGCGGCGGCGGGGTCATCAGCCGCATTCTCGTCACCCACGGGAAAAGCGGCCTCGACATCATGTCGGACCCGGGCACCTTCCAACTGCTGCTGACCTCGCAGGCCATCTGGAAGGACGCCGGCTGGGGAACCATCGTCTTCCTCGCCGCCATCGCCGCCATCGATCCGCAGTTGTACGAGTCCGCCGCGATGGACGGCGCCGGTGCGCTGCGCAGGTTCTGGCACATCACGCTGCCCGGCATGCGCCCCATCATCGTCCTGATGCTGATCCTCAGGCTGGGCGACGCCCTCACCGTCGGCTTCGAACAGATCCTGCTACAGCGCGACGCCGTCGGCCCCGGAGCGGCCGAAGTCCTCGACACATTCGTGTACTTCAACGGAGTTCAGGACGGCAACTGGGGCGTGGCCACCGCGGCGGGCCTCCTGAAGGGCGTGGTCAGTCTCGCCCTCGTCCTTGCGGCGAACAAGCTCGCCCACCGCTTCGGCGAGGAAGGGATCTACCGGCGATGACCACCTCCGTCCACCGCCCTGTATGGCAGGGCAAGCCGAAGCCGATCGCCCTCGTCCTCAAGGGCCTCGCACTGGTCCTGATCGCCGCCGTGGTGATCTTCCCCTTCCTCACGGTCGTCTCCACCAGCCTGGCCACCAAGCAGCAGATCGACGCCAACGGCGGCTACGTGCTGTGGCCCACCAGCGTCTCCTTCGACGCCTACCGGCAGATCTTCGACGGCACGGGTGTCGCTCGGTCTATCGTGGTGAGCGTCGGAGTCACCGTGGTGGGCACGGCCTTCAGCCTCCTGTGCACGGTCCTCGCCGCCTACGGCCTCAGCCGCAGAGGGGCGCTCTTCCAGCGCGGACTGCTGTCCTTCGTACTGATCACGCTGCTGTTCGCGCCCGGCATGATCCCCGTCTATCTGATGGTCAAGCAGCTCGGCATGCTCGACACCTACTGGGCCCTGATCATCCCCGGCGCCGTGAGCGCCTTCAACATCGTGATCGTGCGGGGCTTCATCCAGGCCATCCCGCAGGAACTCTTCGACTCCGCGCGGATGGACGGCGCGGGGGAGTGGCGCATCTTCGCGTCCATCGTGCTGCCGCTGTCGAAAGCGGTGATCGCGGTCGTCGGCCTCTTCATCGCGGTCGGCTACTGGAACAACTACTTCGGTCCGCTGCTCTACCTCAACGACTCGAACAAGTGGCCGCTCCAACTGGTCATGCGGAACTTCGTGCTGGCGAGCAATGTCACCTCGACCTCGGCGAGCGCCGTGGTCCAGGACCAGCCGCCGGCCCAGTCCGTGCAGATGGCCCTCGTCGTCATCGCCACGCTTCCGATCCTGTGCGCGTACCCCTTCCTCAGCAAGCACATGTCCAAAGGCATGCTCACCGGGGCCATCAAGGGCTAGGAGACAGACAGAATGCCGATCAACCCCCAGTTCAGCCGCCGCACCCTGTTCAAGGGCGCCGCCTTCACCGCGCTGAGCGCCACTTCGTTGTCCGCGCTGACCGCGTGTTCGGGCGGTTCAGGGGTGAGCTCCGCCCCCGCCGGCAAGGCGGTTCCCGTACCCACGTACGTCGAGCCCGTGAACACGCCGAAGCCCCAGCTGCCCGGCACCGCCGAGGGCGTCATGGCTGTCTATGAGTCCTTCCCGCTGAACGGCGCGCGCACGGTCAAGGAGGCGCCCGGCGACGGCAAGGAGTTCGAGTTCCTGGTCATGACCTATGGACAGCCCGCCCCGCCGCTGGACGAGAACGTCTACTGGCAGCTGCTCAACAAGGAGCTGAACCTCCAGCTCAAGCCGCTACGGGTGCCGTACGCCGACTTCGCCACGAAGTTCCCCGCACTTGTCGCCGGCGGTGACCTGCCCGAGGTCGTGTCCGTGCCGATCGGCATGAACGTGGCCCGCCTGCCCCAGCTTGCCCAGGCCCAGTTCACCGACCTCAGCGAGTACTTGTCGGGCGACGCCGTGAAGAAGTACCCCAACCTCGCTGGCATCCAGCAGGCGAACTGGCTCAACGGCTATCTCAACGGCCGCATCTACGGTGTCCCGAAGTCGGACCCGCCGTTCACCAGCCAGCTCTACGCCAAGACCGACGTACTCCAGCAGGCCGGCGCCAACCCTCAACCGAAAACCCTCGCCGAACTCAAGGAGATGGCGAAGGCGGTCACCGACAAACGCGCCGGCGTCTACGCGTTCTGTAGCGGCGTCGGCGACATGCTCACTGTCGAATCGATGATGATGATCTTCGGTGTGCCCAACCGGTGGACGCAGAAGAGCGACGGCAGTTTCGTCACCTCCTACGAGCACGAGCAGTTCATACCCGCTGTCGCCGCCCTCGCCGACCTGAAGAAGGCGGGCTACTTCCACCCCGATACCGCGACCATGAGCAAGGTGCAGAGAGACGCGCTCTTCCGCTCCGGGAAGATCGCCGTCATCGCGGACGGCAACCGCGGTGTCGGAATCGTCTCGGACGACCACGACCTGAAGTTCAGCATGATCGATCCGTTCGAGAAGGACGGCGGCAAGGCAACCCACTGGCAGGGTGCCGGGGCGTATGCCATCACCATGCTGAAGAAGACCACTGACAAGAAGAAGATCGACCGCTTCCTGAGCGTCCTCGACTATCTCGCAGCCCCCTTCGGCTCGCAGGAGTCCTTCGTCCTCACCTACGGCGTCGAGGGCAGCGACAACGACTACACCGTCAAGGACGAGGTCCCCGTCCTCTCCACGCGTGGCCAGCGCGAACAGGACCTCGGCTTCGCCTACATCGCGGGCGGACCGCAGGTCCTGTGCGACCCGCAGGGCGCGCCCGGCGTCGACCGCATGTACCACGAGTGGCAGAGCAAGGCCGCCCCGGTGCTGCTGCCCAACCCGGCCGTCCACCTCTACTCCGAGACGTTCAACACCAAGGGCTCCGCCCTGGAACAGCAGATGAGGGACGCCATCACGGCCGTCACCCTGGGCCGTTCGCCCGCCTCCAGCCTCAAGGACGCCGTGCGCACCTGGAAGCAGAACGGCGGCGACCGGATGGCCAAGGAGTACGCCGAGTCCGCACAGAAGGCGTAACCGCACCGCACGGCCGCGCCCCGCACGCGGCCGTCCCCAGGAAGGACCCGGATGAAACTGCGAGGCTCCGCCTCGGCCCTGGTGGTGGTAGAAGGAACCGACCTCCACCACGACCTCATCGGCGCCGCCCTGGCGCTCCAGGAGATCGTCACCGAAGCCGGACTGTCCACGGCGCGCGCCGTCGGCCTCGACCGCTTCACCGACCCGATGCCCGCCACCGCAGAAGCCGACGTGTACGTCCTCTACCGCTCGTCGACCGTCTTCGATCCGCGCCAGCAGAAGGCACTGGCCGACCTGGTGGCCGCCGGGAAGGGCCTCGTCGTGCTGCACGCCAGCAACCTCTTCGGCTTCGGCGAGGGCGGCCTGGACGCGGACCGCACGGCGTACGAACTCATCGGGTCCCGGTACCTCTCGCACGGCGACGCGGGCTCCGAGGGCAGGTTCGACGTCCGGATCCGCGAAGGTCACCCCGTCACCCGCCATGTGGACGACTTCGCCATCGACGACGAGTACTACGTCCTCGAATACGCCGAAGACGTACGGGTCCTCGCCGACCGCGAGCGACCTGACGGCTATACCGAACCACTCGTGTACGTACGCGAGCACGGCGCGGGCCGAGTCTGCTACAGCGCTCTCGGCCACGACCCGCGGGCCTGGGGCAACCCGGGCTTCCGGCAGCTGGTGCGCCAGGCCGCGCTCTGGGCCGCCGGGCTCGACGACGTGGACACCGTGGAGAGCTGGTCCACCCGCTGGCCGCTGGGCAACGGGCGCACAATCGGAGACCGCACATGACGACATCACCTCCGCCCGTGATCGCGGCGCAACTGTGGTCGCTGCACAGCGAGGCAGCCGACGACCTGCTCGGCGTCCTGGCCAAGGTCGCGTCCCTCGGCTATCCGGCCGTCGAGACCATCAGTCTGTACGGGCACCAACCGGCACGCGTGCGCGCCGAGTTGGATGCTCTCGGCCTCGCACTGTGCAGCGCCCATGCACCCTTCCCCGTCGACGACGACGCCGACAACGTCCTCGACGCGCACGAGGAGTTGGGTGCTGACACCCTCGTATGGAGCCTGGAGCCTGGAGCCCGAGGAGTTCACGAGTGTCGATGCCATCTATCTGGGTGCCGACCGTGTCAACCGCGCTGCCGCGAATGCCGCCGTACACGGCATGACCATCGCGTACCACAACCACTTCGCGGAATTCCGCAACGTCTTCGACGGCCGTACCGCGTACGACCAGCACTCGCCGCGTCGCTGGGCGACCGCCTTGTCTCCGTCCACCTCAAGGATGGGCCGGCGCTTGGCATGGACGACTACATGGTGCCCTTCGGCGACGGTGTCGTGGATGTGGAGGCCGCCGCCCGCGCGAACCCGGCCGTGCGCTGGAACATCGTGGAGATGGACCGGTCCCACCACGACATGTACGAACTGCTCGGCCGGGAGTTACACGCACCTGGTCGGGCGCGAACTGGCCCGCGGAAAGAGGTGAGTCCCACGATGCGCGTCCTCTTCCTCGGCGGCACCGGAGTGCTCAGCGCCGCCTGCGTATCTGAACTCGCCCAGCAGGACGTGGAGTTGACGGTCGTCACGCGCGGCCGAGACACGCTGCGACCCGTCCCGCCGAACGTCAGGGCCCTCCATGCGGACGTCCGCGACACCGACGCGATGAGCGCTGCCCTCGCTGGGACCCAACTCTTCGACGTCGTCGTCAACTTCATCGGCTACCACCCCGAGGACATAGCCGCCGACGTCACCCGCTTCACCGGCAGGACAGGGCAGTACGTCTTCATCTCCACCGGATCGGTCTACGCCCGTCCCGCGCCCCGCCTACCCGTGGACGAGTCCTCGGCCCGCCGTGCCGGGAACTTCGACTACCCCCGGTTGAAACTGGAGTGCGAGGAGGTCCTGGAACGCGCCTACCGCCGCGACGGGTTCCCCGCAGTGATCATCCGGCCCGCCCACGTCTACGACGAGACCGTGCTGCCCCTCCTCGCGGGCTGGACGGTCATCGACCGCTGGCGGCGCGGACGGCCCGCCGTCGTGCACGGCGACGGCACCTCGCTGTGGAACCTCATGCACGCCCGCGACTTCGCCCACGCCCTCACCGGGCTGCTCGGCGACGACCGCCTCACCGGAGAGTCCCTGCACATCACCTCGGACGAGATCCTCACCTGGGACGGCATCCACACGTCGCTCGCCCGCGCCGCAGGCGTCGAGCCGCTGCTCGTGCACCGCTCCAGCGAGGACATCGGCCGCGAGATCCCCTGGATGGGGACCGTACTCACGGAGGACTTCCGCCATTCCCTCATCTACGACAACAGCAAACTCCACCGGCTGCTCCCGCAGTTCACGTCGGCAACGCCCTTCCGCAAGGGCGCCGTCGGCATCGTCGATCGGTTCGACGCCGAGCCCGGGCGCCGTGTCACCGACAAGGAACTCGATGCGGCCTTCGACCGACTGACCGGATGAAACGGGGCATCCCAATGGAACAATGGATTGGAACCGGACGACGGGGCGGAACCCACTCGCACATCGACACCGCACGAAATGCAGCAGGAAAAAGGGAAGGTCAGGACACGGTGAACACGACGCCTGAGGACACCTTGGCGCCCATCGCCGCGGACCACCACGAACCCCTGTGGGTCCAGGCCGTCTCGGCGATCGAGCAGCGGGTCAAGGACGGTTCGCTCCCGGCCGGGCGACGACTTCCCGCCGAGCGTGAGCTGTGCGGGCAACTGGGCATCAGCCGCGTCACGTTGCGGCGCGCACTGCGTGAGCTCGTCGAGAAGGGGGTCCTCAGCTCCTCGCACGGACGCGGCTGGTATGTCGCGGAACGCGGCGGCACCGACCGGGAATGGCCCAACTTCCTGGAGTCGTTCAGCGAAACCGCGCGCCGCAAGGGGCTGACGCCCTCCTCGCTGGTGCTGAGCGCAGACGTCAGCCCGGCCACGCTCGACGAGGGCGACGAGTTCGGGGTGGCCGCGGGGACGGAACTCTTCCGTCTGGACCGGGTCCGGCTGCTCGACGGGCTGCCCATCGGTGTCGACTCCTCGCGGGTCCCGCTGAACCTGGCGCCCGGCCTGGGGGAGATCGACTTCGCCCACGCATCCATGCTGGACGAGCTGACCGCGGTCGGATCCGAACCCCTCAACGCCGAGTCGATGGTCGAGTCGCGCGGCTGTCCCGCCGACCTGGCTCCGCACCTGGACATGGCTCCCGGTGAGCCGGTGCTCGTCATGGAGTCGGCGATGACCGACGCCAAGGGGCGGGTCGTGCTGATCACGACCATCACCTACCGGGGCGACCGGTACCGGCTGCGCACATCGTTCGCGCGGGGCGGGTCGGCCTGAGGCGACGCCCTCCTGGGATGTGAGAGCGCGAGAGTCCCGCGCAGGGGCTGAAATTCCGTTCCAACACCGGGCACCCGTGTGCCTGGCGTGGGGCGGCTGTTTCCCCCGTGTCCGTTTCCTCGTACGTCTCATACCGCTGGCCGCAGGTCTCGTACCCACATCCAGTCGCCCCGCCGCTTCGAGCGCCCCCGGCGCCGTCCGCAGCCACATCCCGGCGCCGATATCGGCGTCCCCCACGAAAGGAACTCCCGTGCCCGCAGCTCCCGAAGGGACCATTCCGTACTCCCAGGGCCGAGCGGCTCAGCCCGCCGCCCTGGAACGGATCGTGCCCCACGTCGCCGCTCAACTCGACGAACTGGGCGGCGTGTTGACAGCACGACGTCCCGTCTTCACAGGCATCGGCGCGAGCCATGCCGCGCTCGCTCTGCCCGTACGACTGCTGGAGGAGCACGGACTGCCCGCCCGCCGCACACTCGCCGGTGACCTCGTACCCGAGACGGTCTTCGCCGATGCGGACCTTGTCATCGGGGTGTCCCAGTCCGGCCGCAGCACCGAGACGCTCGACGCGCTCGCGTATGTCGCACCCGAACACCGCGCCGCCCTGGTCAACGCGGCCCCCTCCCCGCTCGCCGCGAGCGCGGCCCATCGCATCGACCTCGGCAGCGAACCCGACAGCTACGCCTCCACCGTCGGCTACACGGGCACGCTCATCGCGCTGACGATGATCGCCCGAGCCCTCGCCGGCCGATCCTCGACGCAGATCACCGCCGAATGGGCGGGCATCGCGAGGCTGATGGAGGAACAGGAGCGGGCGATCAGCACCACGGTCGACGAGTTCGCGGCACGAGCCGCCGACACGGTCGCCGCGGACCTCGTCGCCTCGGGAGCTGCACGATCCGTCACGGAGGCCGGAGCGCTTCTGCTGCGCGAGGTCTGCCGGGTCCCTGCCACCGCTCTGGTCACCCGCAACTACCTGCACGGCGCCATGGAGTCAGCGGGTCGAACCCTGCACGTCACCGTCGGAGACGGCCGCGAACTCGACCTCGCCCGCACGCTGGCCGAGGCGGGCCACCCCACCCTCGCCCTCACCGCCGTCCCCCTCACCAGCGACGGCTTGCTGTACGTCGCCCCGATCCCCGGTCACCTCTCCCTCCCGGTCCGCACGGTCCTGCAGACGAGCGTCGTGCAGCGACTCGCGGGTGCGCTGGCCCAGGCACGTGGCGTCGACATCGAGGACTTCGTTTTCCACCATGCCGACACCAAGACGGAGGAGCCCGTCGGATGAGCCCGACCCCGACTCCGTTCAAGGCCCGCACCGGGAGCACCGAGACCGAGGAGCGCGCGGCATGAGGCCCGTCGTAGCAGGCGTCGACATCGGCGGAACCAAAACCCACGTCCTCCTCGCCGACGCAGTCGCCCACACCGTTACCGACGATGTCACTCTGCGGAGCACCGACTGGCAGACCCGCGACCTCCGCCGGGCGGCGGACTGGCTCATCGCCCGGCTGCGCGCCATCGCCGACGACGCGGAGCTCGTCCGCATCGCCGTCGGCGCTCACGGGTGCGAGACGGCCGCGCAGTGTTCGCTGCTCGCCGGGGCCCTGGGCACCGCACTGGGCGGCATCCCGGTCACCGTTGTCAACGACGCCGAACTGCTTGTCCCGGCAGCCGGGTTCGAGCACGGCATCGGAGTCGTCGCCGGGACCGGCTCCATAGCTGTCGGGCGCCATCGCGACTCCGGCGTCCGGCTGTCCGCGGGAGGCTGGGGCTGGGTCCTGGGCGACGAGGGATCGGGCTCAGCTCTCGTGCGCGAGGCCGCACGCGCGCTCCTCACCCACGCCGACACCGGCACCGACCTCACCGCGGACCCCTTGACGAAGGCGCTGCTCGGCTCCTACGGCGCAGCGGACCTGCCCGAGCTGGCCGCCGCGATGAGCTGGGACGGCGGCGTGGAGACCTGGGGGCGCCACACCCAGGCGGTCTTCACCGCGGCGGACGAGGGCTCGGCACTGGCCCGCGGCGTCATCGCGGAGGGGGGAAACGCTCTGGCCGGCTTGGTGACACGGCTGGCCGAGCGCGGCGCCCGCACCGACACGGTCGTCTTCGCCGGAGGCGTCATCACCGGCCAGCAGCGCCTGTGGACCTCTGTCACCAACCGCCTCGCCTACGATCTGCCGGGAACCGCACCGCACCTGCTCGACGCCCCGCCGGCACGCGGAGCCCTGAACCTGGCACTTCACGGAGGTCACTGACATGCGCTGGTCCCAGGTGGTCTCCGCCCGCACAAGTGAGACGGTCGAGGGCCCCGACGCCCCGCCCCGCCCCGGCGAAGTCGTCGTACGTACGGCGCTGTCCGGTCTGTGCACCTCCGAACTGCCTGCCTGGACGGGACATGACGGAAGTACGCCACTGCGCCTGGGCCACGAACTGTCGGGCGAGATCAGCGCGATCGGCCCCGGGGTCCACGGTTGGACCGTCGGGGAACAGGTCACCGGATTCGCCTCGGGAGCCTTCGCCGAGACCGTTCACGTCCCGGCCAAGGACCTGCTCCCGTTGCCGCTCAACCTGAACGCCAACACGGTCCTCGGCGAGCCCGTGGCCTGTGTGGTCGAGGCGCTGTCCAGGTGCGGGCCGACTGCGGGGCGACGGGTGGCCGTCGTCGGGCTGGGCTTCATGGGCCTGATCGCCATCCAAGTGGCCGCGGCCGCCGCGCCGGTTCATCTCGTGGGCGTCGATCGGCGGCCCGAGGCCCGTGCCCTCGCGACCGGTCTCGGCGCGCACGAGGCGTGTGCGCCGTCCGACGCCGAACCGGGCTCTTACGACATCGTCGTCGAGTTCACGGGCTCGGCGGCAGGACTGCGGCGAGCCGGCGAACTCACAGCGGAACACGGCACGTTGTGCGTCGCCGGCTACCACCATCGCGGCCCACGCACACTGGACATCGAGCTCTGGTACCGAGGCGTCACCATCGTCAACGGCTTCACCCCACAGCGCCACCGCCAGCTCCAGGCGCTCCGCGACGGCCTGGACCTGATGTCCGCCCGGCGGCTGACCCTGGAGCCGCTGCTGACCCACGAGGCCCGACTGGACGACCTCGACGAGGGATTCCGCCAACTCGCTGAGAGACCGGCCGGGTTCGTGAAGTGCGTTGTACGGCCCGGAACCCGAACCTAGCGCAGATCGGTACTCCTTTGTTGTCGAGCGGTCACGGGTGAAGCCCTCGCACGCCAACCGGCCAAGTATGAAAGGCCGTTGCTCGCTTCACCCTGCCGCCCCAGGAAGCGCGTATGTCCCGGAGACCATCGCGACGTATACGAGTATGTGAGAGCGGTGTGGCGGGAGATCGCCGTCGGGATTCATCCTGCCTTGGTGCCACCAGGTGCCACCAGGTGCTGCCTCGTGCGATGTTCAGTTCTCCCGCACCCCCGTGGGCGCAGTGTCGGGATCTCTCAGCTGTTCGGCGGGATCGTGGCCGAGTGGGCCGTGGAGGGGTACGGCGTGCCGAAGGCGCTGGTGTGATCCTGAATCCCGTATACGGCGTCGCTTGCGCGTCGATGCCGTACAGCATCTCGGTCAACCAATGGCTACGAGGGCTCCAGCGGAACCGCCGACGGTGATCCCAAGACGGTCATGCCACGTCTCGCCAAGAGACGTGCACCGTCGGCCGCTTTGTCCACGACGGCCCGACTGCAATACCGGTTTCGTCTTCACGACTCTCGGACAGGGGCTCTGAGTCTTCGGGAGTGCCGCTCGCGCGGCACCGGCCGTCTCAGTCCCGCGTGCCGCTCCCGTGTGTCCTGTCACGTCGCTGGACGGTCGAAAGAACGCTGGGCTGGCTCATGAACCACCGACGCCTGGCCTGCGACTACGAAGCACACCCGCACCGCTCCGAAGTGTGATCCACCTCGCGATGATCAACCTCATGACGCGTCGACCGACCGCGGAATCCACCCCGAGCCGGCGCGGCACCTGAACCACCCTCAATCTGGCAAACCTGAATGAAACAGCAGGAGAAAACATCCTCTTAGGGAGGTGCAGCGTGCCTGCGTAAGGCTGCGCTGCGTACGACGCGGCCAGGATGTTGTTGACCTCACTGTGCTCAGAGGCATCCCCGGGCGGGCTCTTCCGCGCGGCGGCGGCTCCGGCAGGACAGGCGCGCGGGGCCACGGCCGAGGGCGGCCAGGAGGCCGGTGATCACAGGGCCGACGGAGGCTGACGGTCCGAGGGCTGTACCGCGCGATCCTGTCCAGGGCGCTGTCCGCCGGAAGAGACAACGCGGAACAGCTCCAGCGTCCACGCGCGCTGTTCCTCGGTGTCCGGCACCCCCCGCGCCCGTTCCATGGACACCCAGGCGGCCTCCGGCGTGATGCCGTCCAGGATCAGCAGGGAGACCGCGATCAGGGAGGACCGTCCGATGGCGCAGCGGCAGTGCGCGACGACATGGGCTCCGGCCCGCAGGTCCGCGGCGAGTTCCCGGAGCACAGGCAGCACGACGGGGATCGGCGGGACCGTGAAGTCGGGGATGGGTAGGGGGATGAACCGCAGCCCCGCGGCCTCAGCGAGGCCGGGCTCGTCAGTGAGACCGAGTTCGGCGCGCTCGGCGTCGGGAAGGGCGCAGACCAAGATGTCGGCGCCGACGCCGCGCAGGGCTGCCATGTCGGCTGCCAGGTTCGCGTGACCGTGGGGCCGGACCATGGTGCTCAGGCGTCCCGGTCGCCCCGGACCGGTGACGGTGAAGAGGACGGGGGCGGGCGCCTCGGTCATCAGGCGGACGAGCCCGGCGGGAGCCAGCGGTAGCAGCCACCGCACTCGTCAGTGAGCCAGCCGTTGAGGCTGTCCAACCCACGCTCGTTGATCTGCCCGTCGTGGACGCCGTACGCCCGATCCGGCGCGACGGCGCGCACGAAGTCGATGGCCTCGTCCGTCTTCATCCACGACCCCTGCAGGGGGACCAGCAGGGTCTCCACCGGCTGGTCGGGACGGTGCAGGGAGTCCCCGGGGTGGTAGAGGCCGTCCTCGACCAGGTAGCCGAGGTTGGCGCAGTCCGGGAGGCCGCCGTAGATGCGCGCATGCCGCCCGCCCTGGGCGGTCACCCGGAAGCCGGCCGCGGTGAACTCCACGCCGGCGACGACGCCGGTGAAGTCCAGGCCCGGGATCCGTGCCGACTTGGGTGCGTAGACGGGCACGCCCAACCCCTTGAGTCGCAACAGGTCGACGTGATCGTCGTGTTCGTGGGTCACCAGGACCGCGTCCGCGCCGACGAGGGCCTCGGGCTCGCTCCAGACGCCGGGATCGATGAGCAGCGTGCCGCCGCCGTCGGCTTCCAACCGGACACAGGAATGGGTGTACTTGGTAATCCGCACCCGCGTGAGCATAGCTGGGAGGCCGCGCGAATTCCCTCGGGGAATGGCTGGAAATACCGCTCGATTGCACCCTTGGGATGTTCCGGGGTGAGCAGCGATATCTAGCTTGATCTTTAACGTGCGTCGTCGAATGGTGCGTCGAACTTGATCACTCGGTTCGGTAACTGCCATACATGGAGGCGGCCTTCGTCTGAACATGTGCTCCGACCAAGGAACACACACGTCCAGCACGAAGGCCGTGAAAATGAGTCTGCTGCATCACGACGCCCGATCGGGGGCATTGGCGCAACTGTCATGCTTCCGGGGTGAGTTCTACTCCTGCCTGACCGCTCGTTCGGACGCGTTGTTCGAGCTGGCTGATGCTGTTCTGTGCGGCGACGGGCCGGTGAGGTCGCTGGCCCAGCTGTCGCTGGTGGGTGAACACCGCCG